>NZ_JBPPLY010000016.1:0-69035 GCF_051535215.1 Nitrobacter sp.
GGGAGGTGCTATTCCTCCCGTCGTTTGTCGCGCGCAGAATTAATCGCGGCGAGTCTGCCCGCTGATTTGCAGGCAAACAGCAATCTACCAACCTGGGTTCGGGTAAACGCTCCCACCGCGATCAGTATCGCGGTAGGAGTCATCAGCCTTGCGGCGGTTTGGGGGACTCTATCCCAGATGATTTTCTAACATAGACTGGCGTTTTTGGTTTTTGCAACGACGCAATCTATGCGCAGCGCGACGACCACCTCTGTCGTAATCGCGATGGTCGCTCGCAATGCAACATCATCAAAGCGCAGTCAGTGATGCCGATACCGACTTCGTAGAGCAAAGGCACTGCGTCGTCTGCGCAATTTTTCCGTCGTACTCTTCGAGCATAAAACGCCCGTTATTGGCTGACTTCTCGCAATGCGCAAAACTTGAAACAGGTGAATGGAGACTTCCTTAACCGTCTGCCGATCGATGACTCCGGACGTTGCGCGACTATGCTCGCACGGCCGATTGAGAGGACGGGGCACAAGATCGGCATCACGCTCTCTCACCGGGGTAAGAGACGGCAACGGTGCAAGCCGAAGCGTAAGACCGTGCGACGCGGCGCTCGCCGCACGGATCGGCAACGACGTGTGTATCGCAACATCGCAAGGGTCTAGGTGCATGTTGCGCGATAGGCCACAAGAAATGGACCATAAGCGAGACCATCGACACGAGCCGCCGCAACGTTTGACCGATCATGCCCACTACCGACGAAATACACACGTCGCACTTTTATTAAGAGATGAATTTCACGGTTGATATGCCGTGATTTCATCATGACCAGACGCGACGCCATGAGTCGTTCCTTCCCTCAACTCCGAACACGATTCCGGACGCGCGGGATTCCGTATCGATATTCGTGGGAATGACGCCGGCGTATTGCATGCGCCTCCGGGCAAGACTCGCGATCGGAGCTTATTGATCGCGCCGCCGTTTCACGCCATCTGAGGGGCAGGGGTACCCGTTCCATGACCGAAACCTTCCTGACATCCCTGCTCGTTCTCACCATTCTTGCCGCATCGGCGGCATTGGCCCGGCGGCTGGTGACGGCGCCCGCCATCGTGTTTCTGGTGGTCGGCATCGTGCTGGCTTTCGTGCCGGGCTTTCCGCCTGTTGAAATGGCGCCCGAAAGCGTGCTGCTGATGGTGCTGCCGCCGCTGATCTATTCCGCCGGTGTCTCCATGAGCTGGCGCGAATTCAGATCCAATCTGAGGCCGATCGCCCTGCTTGCCATCGGCTGCGTCATCTTCACGACCTGCGCGGTCGCAGCCGCCACGCACTGGCTGCTCGGCCTGCCCTGGGGCGTGGGCTTCGTGCTCGGCGCAATCGTCTCGCCGCCCGACGTGGTGGCGCCGCTCGCCATCGCCAAGCGTCTGCATCTGCCGCACCGGATCCTGGTCATCCTCGAGGGCGAAGGCCTCGCCAACGATGCCACCGCGCTGATCCTTTATCGCTTCGCCGTGCTCGCGGTGTCGACCGGCACCTTTTCGCTGCCGACCGCCGCCGGATCGTTCGTTCTCATCCTGCTCGGCGAGATCGCATTCGGCATCATTGTCGGCTGGCTCAGCTTGCGGCTGCGCCAGTGGGCCCATGACGCGCGGGTGGAAATCCTGCTGTCGCTGCTGACGCCCTATCTCGCCTATTGGGTTCCCGAACATCTCGGCGGCTCCGGCGTGATCGCCACCGTCGTCGCCGGACTTTACGTGAGTTGGAACGGCCCGCTGCTGATCTCGGCGGCGACGCGCCTTCAGGGCATCTTCTTCTGGGACCTCGCGATCTGGCTGATCGAGGGCGTGCTGTTCCTGCTGATGGGTTTCGAGGTCCGGGTGCTGATGGAGAAGGCCAAGGCAGTCCCGGTCGACCAGGTGCTGGTGGCGATCGCGTTGACGTCGGCCATCGTGATCGCCGCGCGCTTCATCTGGGTGTTCCCCGGCAGCTACCTGACCCGCATCCTGAGCGCGCGGGTCCGGCGGCGCGATCCGACGCCACCATGGCGCTATATCGTGGTGATCGGCTTCACCGGCATTCGCGGTGTGGTGTCGCTCGCGGTGGCGCTGGCCCTGCCGCTGACGCTGCCGGGCGGTGAGGCGTTTCCCTATCGCGACCTCATCCAGTTGACGAGCTTCGGCGTGATCTTCGTGACGCTGTTCGGCATCGGCATGACGCTGCCGCTCGTCGTCAAGCTGCTCGGCATTTCGAAGCACGGCCACCGCGAGGCGCTGAACGAGCGTGAGGCGGAAATAGCGGCGCGACGAACCATCATCGAGGCTGCGCGCGAAGCGCTCACGACCATTATCGCCGAGCGCAAGCTACCCGAGGGACTCGCCAAATTTCTCGAAGCGCGGCACGAAACCCGGATGCGGGCACTGCCCGATCCGCCGCGGGACGGCGACGAACATTCGCCGGCGACGAGGGGAGCATCCATGGTGCGCGAAATCATCGGCATCGAGCGCACGCATCTGCACCGGCTCTTGCGCGAAGGCAAGATCACCGACGAAACCCGCCGACGAATAGAACGTGATCTCGACCTCGAGGAAGCGGTGGTCGACAACCGGGAAAAGCACACGCCGCTGTAATATTCTGCATGACTAATACTAACGTGAGGTCAAAGGCGCAGCCATTATTTGCCGGCGCGCATTAAAATAACGTCATCCATCATGCACGATGATGCGCTTGTTCGTTACGTCGGAGTGCGGATGCAAATCAAACCAGCGACACGCGGATTTTCTTTATTTGTTATTTTTGTATGCATCCTCGTCATCTGTGGATGCTTGTCCATACTGCTCGTCTTGTTCACGCCCGATCGTCCGACAGACTATGCGACAGTTGCGATTTTCTGTATTCTGGTTGTCGTGACTGGATGGATGGTCAACTGCATTCACATCTGTATACAGATGTACGTGCAATATCCCCATTTTAAGATCGACGTTGAATCGGGCAGGCTGTCGATCACGAATCAAAACGAGATAATCAACATCAAGGCATCGGATGTCGAAGCCTACTATCTGTATAACAACAAGATCAGGCTTGTTCTGCGCGAGAAAGCCGAATTCCGGGACATGCTTCCTTTTGTCAAGCTAAGGAAGGGACGCCTTGAGATTTCGCTCAACAAGCTTGGCGGGCGCATTCCCGCCGCAACCTGGCTTCAGAGATTTGACAGCGACTTCAATGTCAAAAGCAAAATCAATCTTGGAATGATCGCCCAAGTATTCGGCTACGGACTATCTTGAAAGAAACATTAGTCATGGCCGGACCCAAGCCAAGCCATGACGTCAATCCGAGGTTTTCAATACAGTCGCCGTCTCACTCCGCAGCCGTCACCGCTTCGGCCCGCGCCTTGGCGCCGGAGCCATAACGCTGTTCGATGTAATCGATCACCAGCGCCTTGAAGTCCTGCGCGATGGCCGGCCCGCGCAGCGTCTTGAACTTCTTGCCGTCGACGAAGACCGGCGCCGCAGGCGCCTCGCCGGTGCCGGGCAGCGAGATGCCGATATCGGCGTGCTTGGATTCGCCGGGGCCGTTGACGATGCAGCCCATGACCGCGACGTTGAGCTGCTCGACGCCGGGATATTGCGCCTTCCAGTTCGGCATCTCGTCGCGGATGAAGTCTTGAATCGATCGCGCCAACTCCTGGAACGTGGTCGACGTCGTGCGTCCGCAGCCGGGACATGCCGCGACCAGCGGCACGAAGGTGCGGAAGCCCATGGTCTGCAGCAGTTCCTGCGCGACCTGCACTTCCAGCGTGCGGTCGCCGCCGGGCTCCGGCGTCAGCGAAATGCGGATGGTGTCGCCGATGCCCTGCTGCAAGAGGATTCCGAGCGCGGCGCTTGAGGCGACGATGCCCTTCGAGCCCATGCCGGCCTCGGTGAGACCGAGATGGATGGCGTAGTCCGAACGCGACGCCAGCGTCTGGTAGACGGCGATCAGATCCTGCACCGCAGAGACCTTGGCCGACAGGATCATCTTGTTTTTCGGCAAGCCGATCTCCTCGGCGCGCCTGGCCGACAAGAGCGCCGACTGCACCATCGCCTCGCGCGTCACCGCACGGGCATCCAGCGGCGCGGCCGATTTGGCGTTCTCTTCCATCAGGTGCGTCAGCAGTTCCTGATCGAGCGAGCCCCAGTTGGCGCCGATCCGCACCGCCTTGCCGTATTTGATCGCGGTCTCGACGATATCGGTGAACTGCTTGTCGCGCTTGTCCTTGAAGCCGACATTGCCCGGATTGATCCGGTACTTGTCGAGCGCTTCGGCGCAGGCCGGATGATCGGCCAGGAGCTTGTGGCCGATGTAATGGAAATCGCCGATCAGCGGCGTGGTGATGCCACGCTTGCGCAAACCGTCGCGGATACGCGGCACGGCGGCGGCGGCCTCGTCGCGATCCACCGTCATGCGGACCATTTCCGAACCGGCGCGCGACAGTGCCGCGACCTGCGCGATGGTGCCCTCGATGTCGGCGGTGTCGGTATTGGTCATCGACTGCACCACGATCGGCGCGCCGCCGCCGACGGCGACGCTGCCGACCATGACTTGCGTGGTTTCGTGCCGCGGACTCGGGCCTGCGACGTCGATTTGCGACGGGTTTTCAAGCTTGTTCATGGGTCTCAAATATCAGGTTTTCGTCGGATTCAGCAACGGATCAATGGCTGGCGGGCGGTATCCCGAATTCGAAGTTCGCTCAACCTTACAGCTACCCCTTTTGCGAACTTCGAATTCAAAGGGATACCGCTAAATTTCTAATTCTAGTGCGGTTTAGGTTCAGGAGTTTCCTCCAAAACATGCGGCGAAGGGAGAGGAAACTCCTGAACCACCGCACTAAGCCGGTTCACGAGGTAAAGACCGGCAGCCACCAACAGCGCCGCAAATCCGAAAGCCGGCGTCAGCGGGTCATGCATGATCACATAGCCAGCCGCGACGCCAAACAAAGGGGTGATGAAGGTAAAAGCCGACAATTTGCTGGCCGAATAAGTCTTAACCATTGAAAACCATATCAAAAATGTCAAGCCCACCACCCAGACGGCCTGATAGGCCATCAGCGACAGCGCCAGCGGCCCCGGAATCCGCTCCAGCGTCTCACCGGCGGCCAAGGCCGCGACGCCGAGAATCGGAATCGATACTGCGACCTGATAGATCAAGGTTTTTTCCGGCGGCGCCGAGATCAGTGAACTCGCCTTCACCAGGAGCGTGGTGGCGGCCCACAGCGCGCCACCGCCGACGATCATGACGTCGCCGAGCAGCACGCGGCTATCGACATCCGGCTGCGGCACACCGATCGCGCAGGCGACGCCGGCGAAGCAGAGCGCGAGGCCGCTCCATTGTGACGCCCGCAGTCTTTCCCCGAGAATACGGGAGGAGCCGAGCGCGACAAAGAACGGCGCGGTATAGAGAAACACCACCGCGCGCGACGCCGTGGTCAGCAGCAGCCCGTGGTAGATCAGTACGAATTCGAATCCGAACAGCACGCCGGCGGCCAGACCAGGGCCAAGCGTGCCGTCGCGCTCGAACAACGCCACGCCCCGCAGTCGCGCAATCACCAGCAGCACGACGAGGGCGCCGCAGGAGCGGATGAAAGCTTGCAGAAACGGCGGAATGTCGGGCAGGACAAGTTTCACCGCGACCTGATTGAAGCCCCAGCTCAGGCAGAGCATCAGCATCAGGGCGATCGCACCGGCGCTCAGCGGGCGGCTCGCGGATGTCAGGGCTGGATCGCTTGTTGACATAATCCCCGGTGAGCCAAATCGCTGCCGTATCATAATAGATGGAGCACCGGATGGTTGGCGCTAGGCCGCGTTCTGGCAATGCGCGCAGGTGCCGGTGATTTCGACCACCGACAGCTTCGGCGTGAAGCCGGTGGAGCGCACCGCGTCGCTGAGACTCTGCGCCACGCGGCTTGCCGGAATCTCGCCGACAGACCCGCAACGCTCGCAAATGAGAAAAGCCACCAGCGCACTCGCATCATGGTCGTGCCCGCAAGCCAGAAACGCGTTACGGCTTTCGATGCGGTGAACGAGGCCGTTCTCCATCAGAAAGTCGAGCGCGCGATAGACCGTGATCGGAGCCGGACGCGGCATCGATTTGGCCAGTTCCTCGATCACTTCATAGGCGCCAAGCGGACGATGGCTCGACAGCAGTGCCTGCAGCACCTGGCGGCGGATCGGCGTGAACTTCTGCGCACGCTGGGCACAGACCTTCTCCGCATGGCTGATCGCCTCCGAGGCGCAGCGGTCGTGATCGTGCCCGGGCACGGGAAATGTCGGTCTGGTCGCTGTCATCTGATGTTTATTTAAACCGTTTGAGCGGATTTCGCCGCTCCGATTTCAGTTCAGCAGCCATATTCGCTGAATACCTGCATATTGCATTGCAGCATAGCCGTCCACCCGAAGGTATTATGTGCAGGCAAGAAATTCGGACGGGAACGGGGTTCCCAGCCAAAAAGTCAGCCATGACCTGCACGCAGGTCAGCTTTTCCATAGCGGAGGTAATGCTTTTCATAAGCTTGCTTATTATAACGAGTGTTAGGAGTTCCATATGCCGGACCGTTCAATCGAAAGCGACTTTTTGTTTACCCTGTTCGAGGTGCAGCGCCTGCTTCGGCTCTTCGCCGACAAACAGGCATCGCGCTACGGTCTGAACCGGGCGCAGTGGGCCGTGCTCGCCAAACTGGAACGCACCGAGGGCCTGAAGCAGGCAGATGTCGCCGAGATGATGGAAATGCAGCCGATCACGCTGACACGGCTGATCGACAAACTCTGCAAGGCCGGCCTGATCGAGCGCCGCGGCGACGAAACAGATCGCCGCATCAATCGTCTTTACCTGACCAAGGCCGCGCGGCCCCTGCTGGCCCAGCTCGCCGTGTTGCGCGGCGAAATCACGCGAGCGGCGCTCGCCGATATCAGCCTCTCCGACGCGCACCGTCTGATCGCGCAGCTCGAAACCGTCAAGGACAACGTTCGTAACGCGCTGCAAGGCAACGCGCCCACAAACAGCGAGAAAACGAAAGAGCGGCACTATGGCTGAGCCCGCCCTCAAATTTCCGCCCGACCAGAAGGGCACGCCGCCGGAGCCACCTCTACCGACGGCCACCGATGCAAAGCCCCGCCGGCAGTTGCTGGCTTCGCTGCGCCGCTACCGCCGGCCGCTGCTCCTGGTCGTGCTGCCCCTGATCGCGCTGATCGCCGGGCTGACGTTCTATCTGTCGGGCGGCCGCTACGTGACCACCGACGACGCCTATGTCGGCGCGCAGAAGGTTCTGATCACGCCCGAGGTCTCCGGCAAGATCGACAGCGTGACCGTGAAGGAGGGACAACACGTCAAGGCGGGCGATTTGCTGTTCGAAATCGATCCCGTGCCGTTCCGCCTGGCTGTCCAGCAGGCGGAAGCGAAGCTGAACGAAGCGACGATCGAGTACAATACGCTGAAATCGAACCTCGCCAATTACGCCCAGTCCGAGGCGCTTGCTCAGGAAAGCATCGACGTCAAGCAACGCGACGTCGATCGCAAGACAACGCTTGTGAAAAGCAACTCCGGATCGCGCCTCGATCTCGACAACGCGCTCAGCGCGCTGGTGCAGGCGCAGGGCGTGAACCAGATTCTGGAGCAGCAGATTTCGAACACCCGCAACAAACTGCTCGGCAATCCAGAACTGCCGCTGGAGAAATTTCCGGCCTACGCGCAGGCCAAGGCCGCGCTGGCCGACGCGCAGCGTAACCTTGCGAATACGGAGCTGCGCGCGCCGATCGAGGGCGTCGCGACGCAGGTCGACAACATCCAGCTCGGCCGCTTCGTGACAGCGGGAACGCCGGTGTTCAGCGTCGTCGATCTCGATCACCCGTGGGTCGACGCGAATCCCAAGGAATCCGATTTCACCTACGTGGCCGTCGGACAGCCCGTCAATCTCTCCATCGATTCGTTCCCCGATCATGTCTTCAAGGGCACGGTCGGGTCGCTCAGCCCCGGCACCGGCGCAACATTCGCGATCCTGCCGCCGCAGAACGCCACCGGCAACTTCGTCAAGATCGTGCAGCGCATTCCTGTGCGGATCTATTTCGACAAAAACGATGCACAGGTCAGCAAACTGAAATCAGGCATGAGCGTCTACGTCTCGATCGACACCAATCACCGCCGCTCGCTCGCAGGCCTGTTCGGCCTGTCCCGCGCGAAGCAGGATTAGAGCGATGCCGGCGGCCGCAGTACAATCGGTCGCGGTTCCGGGACTGCGCCGGAACATGGTGACGATCTGCGCCATGACCGCGACCATCATGCAGGCGCTCGACGCCACGATCGCCAACGTTGCACTTCCCTATATGCAGGGGTCGCTGTCGGCGTCACAGGACCAGATCAACTGGGTGCTGACGTCCTACATCGTCGCGGCGGCCATCATGACCGCGCCGGTCGGCTGGATCGCCAACCGCTTCGGCCGCAAACGTATTTTCATCCTCTGCTCGGCCGGCTTCACGCTCGCATCCGTCTTGTGCGGGCTGGCGCAGGATATCACCCAGATGGTGCTGTGCCGCTTGCTGCAGGGCATGTTCGGCGCAGCGCTGGTGCCGCTGTCGCAGGCGGTGATGCTCGACAGCTACGCGCTGCACGAACGCGCCAAGGCGATGGCGATCTGGGGCATGGGGGTGATGCTGGGGCCGATCATGGGACCCTCGCTCGGCGCCTGGCTCACCGAAACCTATAGCTGGCACTGGGTGTTCTTCGTCAACCTGCCGTTCGGCCTGATCACGGTCATCGGCCTCATGATCTTCATGGACGAGACCCGATTAAACACCGAGCTGCAATTCGACTGGTTCGGCTTCGGCGCGCTCGCCGTGGGCATCGGCGCGCTGCAGCTTGCGCTTGATCGCGGCGAGCAGCTCGACTGGCTGGAGTCCTGGGAGATCACGCTGGAGTTCATCGTCTCGGCCGTCGGCTTCTATTATTTCTTCGTGCACTCGCTGACCACCAGGCGTCCGTTCGTCCAGTTCGCGATCTTCAAGGACCGCAATTTCGCGACCGCCCTCATCTTCATGGCGGTGATCGGCGTGGTGCTGTTCTCGACCATGGCGCTGGCCTCGCCGCTATTCCAGAACGCCTACGGCTATCCGATCCTGACCGCCGGGCTTCTGCTCGCGACGCGCGGTGGCGGAACGTTCGTGGCCATGATGATGGTCAGCCGTCTCATGACGTACTTCGAAGCCCGGACCCTGATCGCCGTCGGCCTTTCGCTGATCGCGATCACGCTCTACGACATGACCGGCTGGACCGCCGATGTTTCGGTGCAAACCATCGTCATCAACAGCGTCCTCCAGGGTTACGGTATTGGCCTTGTCTTCGTGCCGATGACGACCGCGGCCTTCATGACGCTGCCCAACCATCTGCGCACCGACGGCACGTCGATGCTGACGCTGGTGCGCAACGTCGCGAGTTCGATCGGCATTTCCATCGTCATCGCGCAACTGACGAGCGGCACCACGCGCGCCCATGCGGTGCTGGCGGAGCACATCACCCCCTTCAATAACGCACTGCAAATGCCGAACGTGACCGGTACCATCAACCTGAATACGGATATCGGCCGTGCGATGATGGATCTGATCGTCAGCGCGCAGGCGCAGATCATCGCGTTCTCGCGGGATTTCGAGCTTGTCGCGCTGGTGACGGTCTGCGCGATTCCGCTGGCGCTGATCCTGAAATCGACCAAGGCGGCGATGCGCGCGCCCTCCGCGGACCATGCTGCAGTGATCGAATGACGAACGGCAGGGCTCCCGCCCCCGGCGCAATGAATGCCGATGACGTGGAAAACGGGCAGGACCGCGGCAATGCCATAGGAAGCGGCGCCGAAACTTTGTAGTTTCGCCGCCATGACGATCCAGCGCGCCATCCTGACATCGCCGAGCCCTGCCGCCACTGCCGAGGCGTCGCGGGTTACGCCGATGATGGAACAGTACCTTGAAATCAAGGCGGCCAATCCCGGCCTGCTGCTGTTCTATAGGATGGGTGATTTCTACGAACTGTTCTTCGAGGATGCCGAAATCGCCTCCCGCGCGCTCGGCATCACGCTCACCAAACGCGGCAAGCATCAGGGCGCGGACATTCCGATGTGCGGCGTCCCCGTGGAACGCTCGGACGACTACTTGCATCGGCTGATCGCGCTCGGCCACCGCGTCGCGGTTTGCGAGCAGACCGAGGATCCGGCCGCAGCGCGCAAGCGCGGCAACAAGAGCGTGGTTCGCCGCGATGTGGCCCGCCTCGTCACCCCGGGAACGCTGACCGAAGACACGCTGCTCGACGCCAGGGCCAACAATTATCTGCTGGCGCTGGCGCGGGCGCGCGCCTCTTCCGGAAGCGACCGCATCGCGCTGGCCTGGATCGACATCTCCACGGCGGAGTTCATGGTTACCGAATGCGGCACCGGCGAACTGGCCGCCACGCTCGCGCGCATCAACCCCAATGAAGTGATCGTGTCCGATGCGCTCCATGGCGATCCGGACATGGCAGCGCTGTTGCGGGAGTTGCCGTCGGTGACGCCGCTGACCCGCGACGTGTTCGACAGCGCGACCGCAGAGCGGCGGCTGTGCGATTATTTCGCGGTCGCCACCATGGACGGTCTCAGCGCGATGTCGAGGCTCGAGGCGACCGCGGCCGCGGCCGCCGTCACCTATGTCGACCGCACCCAGATCGGCAAGCGACCGCCGCTGTCGCCGCCATCGCGTGAAGCTTCGGGCAGCACCATGGCGATCGATCCCGCCACCCGCGCCAATCTCGAACTGACGCGCACGCTTGCGGGCGAACGGCGCGGCTCGCTGCTCGACGCCATTGACCGCACGGTGACGGCGGCAGGGTCGCGGCTTCTGGCGCAGCGGCTAGCGGCGCCGCTGACGGACAACGCCGCCATCGCGCGGCGGCTTGATGCCATCGCCGCATTCGTATCCGACAACCCGGCATGCGAGGACATCCGCACCGTGTTGCGTGCGGCACCCGATATGTCGCGCGCGCTGGCGCGGCTCTCGGTCGGACGCGGCGGTCCGCGTGATCTCGCAGGCCTGCGCGACGGCGTCGTTGCCGCCGATCAGGCTTTGGCGCGGCTATCCGCGCTTTCCGATCCGCCGAAAGATATCACCGCAGCGATGCAGGCGCTGCAGCGTCCCTCCCGCGATCTCGCGCGTGAACTCGGCCGGGCGCTTGCAGACGACCTGCCGCTGACGAAGCGCGACGGCGGTTTCGTCCGCGAGGGCTACGAGGGCGCGCTCGACGAGGCGCGAAAACTGCGCGACGATTCCCGCCTCGTGGTAGCGGCGATGCAGGCGCGCTACGCCGAGGAGACCGGCATCAAGACGCTCAAGATCCGCCACAACAACGTCCTCGGCTATTTCGTCGAAGTGACCGCGCAGCATGGCGACAGGCTCATGAGCGCGCCGCTCAACGCCACCTTCATCCATCGCCAGACGCTGGCCGGCCAGGTGCGTTTCACCACATCGGAGCTCGGCGAGATCGAGGCCAGAATCGCCAATGCCGGCGACCGCGCGCTCGGCCTCGAGCTGGAGATTTTCGACCGGCTTGCCGCGATGGTGGTCGAGGCCGACGACGACCTGCGCAACGCGGCGCACGCCTTCGCGCAACTGGACGTCGAGGCGTCGCTCGCAAAACTTGCGACCGACGAGAATTATATCCGGCCGGAGGTCGATGCCTCGCTCGACTTCGCCATCGAGGGCGGCCGGCATCCGGTGGTCGAGCAGGCGCTGAAGCGCGCCGGACAGCCGTTCATCGCCAACGCCTGCGATCTGTCGCCAGGCCCGGGCCAGACGTCGGGACAAATCTGGCTGCTCACCGGCCCCAACATGGCAGGCAAATCGACGTTCCTGCGTCAGAACGCGCTGATCGCGCTGATGGCCCAGATCGGCAGCTTCGTGCCGGCGACGCGCGCGCGTATCGGCATGATCGACCGGCTGTTCTCGCGGGTCGGCGCTGCCGACGACCTGGCGCGGGGCCGTTCGACCTTCATGGTCGAGATGGTGGAAACCGCCGTCATCCTCAATCAGGCATCGGAGCGTGCGCTGGTCATCCTCGACGAGATCGGACGCGGCACCGCGACCTTCGACGGCCTGTCAATCGCATGGGCCGCGATCGAGCACCTCCATGAAACCATCCGCTGCCGCGCGCTGTTCGCCACCCACTATCACGAGCTCACCGCGCTGTCGTCAAAGCTGCCGCGGCTGTTCAACGCCACCGTGCGCGTCAAGGAATGGCACGGCGAGGTGGTGTTCCTGCACGAGGTCCTGCCCGGCGCGGCCGACCGCTCCTATGGCATCCAGGTGGCGAAGCTCGCGGGCCTGCCGCCGCCGGTCGTCGCGCGCGCCAAATCGGTGCTGGCGAAACTGGAGGCTCAGGACCGCGGATCGACCGTGCGCGCGCTGGTCGATGATCTGCCGCTGTTCGCGGTACCGTCGCGCACAGTCGACGAATCCGCATCGCCGAGTGAAACCGCTCAACTGATCGAGGCGTTGAAAGCCCTGCATCCCGACGAGATGTCGCCGCGCGAGGCGCTGGATGCGCTCTATGCGCTCAAGGCAAAACTGCCGAAACAGTAATCAGCGTGTCGCGATGTCGCGAAATCTTCCCTCCACTGTCGATGTCGCCATCATCGGCGCCGGCGCCGCCGGACTCGGCGCAGCCGACGCGCTAAAGGATTCCGGCCTCTCCATCATCGTGCTGGAAGCCCGTGGCCGCGTCGGCGGACGCGCCCATACCATCGTCCCCGCCCCCGGCATCGTCTTCGATCTCGGCTGCGGCTGGCTGCATTCGGCCGACAAAAATTCCTTTGTTGCCATCGCGGACCGGCTCGGCTTCGAGATCGACAGGACGCGGCCGCCGTGGCGCGATCAGAGCTTTGACGCCGGATTCCCGGCGACCGAGCGCCAGGACTTTTTTGCCGCGCTCGATGCATTCCATGAGCGTATCGAGAAAGCGGCGGAGAACGATGTCGACACCCCTGCCGCCCGCTATCTCGAACAGGGCAATCGCTGGAATCCGATGATCGATGCGATCTCCGGCTATGTGAACGGCTGCGAACTCGATTCCGTTTCTGTCCATGATCTCGACGCCTATGAAGACACCGGCATCAACTGGCGCGTGCGGCGCGGTTACGGCGCGCTGATCGAAGCCTATGGCCGGCCCTGCCCGGTCGCGCTGAACACGCGCGTCTGGCGCATCGATCATTCGGGGCGCAGCCTGCGCATCGAAACATCGAAAGGCACGCTGTCGGCGGCTCAGGCGATCGTGACGGTGCCGACCAGTCTGATCGCGAACGAAACGATTCGCTTCCACCCCGGCCTGCCGGAGAAAGTAAGCGCTGCAGCAGGTCTTCCCCTTGGCATCGACGACAAGGTGATACTGGCGCTCGACGATCCCGACAACACGCTGCCAAACGACGGCAACCTGCGCGGCGCCACCATGCAGACAAAAATGGGCACCTTTCACCTGCGCCCGTTCGGCCAGCCTTGCATCGAGGGATTTTTCGGCGGCAGCTTCGCGCGCGAACTCGAGGACGCCGGCGAGGGCGCATTCGCGGCGCAGGCGATCGACGAGATCGTGGCGTTGCTCGGCTCGGATTTTCGACGCAAGCTCAAGCCACTCGCCGAATCGCGCTGGGCCCGCGATCCCTTCGCGCAAGGCGCCTATTCCCACGCCCTGCCCGGCCATGCCGCTGATCGTGCGGTGCTCGCCGCGCCGGTGGATAACCGGCTGTTCTTTGCGGGCGAGGCCACCTCACCGAACTTCTTCTCCACGGCTCACGGCGCGCGCGACAGCGGCGAACGGGCGGCGCGGGAGGTGATGGCGGCAAGCCAGTGTTGATCGCTCCCCAGCGCATGATGCCGAAGGCCGCGCGAGGCAAAGTGGAGAACGGTTTCGGACAAGAACATACTCGATCAAAACAAAAAGAAGGAGACGGTTGCAGCCGGCGCGCGACGCAGAAAGATCTGCTGTTCACCCGGCCATCTTTGACAGCACTTTGCAGCGATCCGTTTCTACGATGATGCGTATTGCAATTCGTGGGAGACAATCGATGCAAGCATCTCGACGGGACATTATCGCCGGCGCGGCCGGCATTGCCGCAGTTTCCGCGCTCGGCGCGAGCGCGGCGCAGGCGGCGACCGGCGACGAACTGAAGGCGATTCCCGAACTCGCTCCGCACTGGAAGAAGCTGGACCTCGCGGCGATCCTGCGCAAGCCGGCGGCGTTCGCATCGGTAAGCCAGAACAATTCACTGTATCAGCCATGGGGCGCGCAGGCCGGCGAGAAGCACTGGGAGCGCGGCAGTCTCGCGGCCACGATCAAGGTGGTGAACGCGGCGCGCAAGGCCTCCAATTTCAAATCGTTCAACTGGATCGGCTATGAGGTCTTCCGCGAAAACTATCCGCAGTCCGAATTCGACAAGGTGCAGTATGAAAGCTGGACCGGCGCGCTAAATTTCTCGCCGGAGAAAAAGAAGGCCGACAACGAACTCGTTCCCGAACTGCGCGCGCTGGTGCGGCCCGGCGATCTCGAGTTCAATGAACTGGCTTTGCAGACGGCGTTCGCCGGCACGCAACTGCCGCTCGAATTGTCGCGCAAGCGGATCGAGGTGCTGGTCCTGACCGGAATCCATACCGATTGGTGCATCGAGGGCAACGCCCGCGCCGCGCGCGACAACGGATACCTTCCCATTGTGATCGGAGACGCGACCGGGACGCAGAAGCCGGAGCAGCTTGCGGGTGCGCTGCAGCGCATCAACAACTTCTTCGCGCCGGTGATTTCCTCCGATACCTTCGTGCGGCTGCTGGGGCAGTCGAGCTAAACCGTCCTTCCCTAAGGACATCGCGACGCCGCGGGCCGGCTTGGCAATGCCGGCCCCCGAGCGTCGCCCCGAACTGTCCCCTTTCGGTACAAAATGTCGCATTGGTGGTGCCGGGAATCCACATTTTAACCTTTAATTAACGATGGACCTTGAAGACGGCGCGCCGACTTGCTTTGATCGGGACATGAGCACGACCCTGATCGAACTCCGGCCGGCCAAGGTCGCGGATGCATCCGCGGTCGCCGCCACCCATGACGAAGCCTGGCGTTCGGCCTATCAGGGCATCATTCCCGGCGCGGAACTGGAAAAGCTGATCAACCGCCGTGGCCCGCACTGGTGGGACAGCGCGATCCGCAAGGGTAGCCGCATCAGCGTGCTGGTCTTCGGCGACAAGGTTGCCGGCTACGCCAACTACGGTCACAACCGCGCCCGCAGCCTGCAATATGAGGGCGAAATCTACGAGCTTTACCTGCGCCCGGAATTCCAGGGCCTGGGGTTCGGCCGACGGCTGTTCACCGCTGCCCGGCGCGACCTGCTGCAGAGCGGGCTGAAAAGCATGGTGACCTGGGCGCTGTCCGACAACGAACCGGCGACGGAGTTCTACCGTGCGCTCGGCGGCCGCATGGTCGCCCGCTCCTCCGAGAGGTTCGGGCCGAAGTCGCTCGACAAGGTGGCCTTCGCCTGGACCGGTTATTGAAGGGGACTTGAAAGTCGCTTTCATCGTCATTCCGAACGCCGCAAAAGCGGCGATCCGGAATCCGGAAATGCGAGAGCCCGTTTCAACTGCGTTGAACCAGACTCGTCGCTTATCTTTTTTTGAGCATGATCTGTTCCGAAAACCGGTTTCCGCTTTTCGGGATCATGCTCTAAAGACAACCGGCCAGTTTAGATTCCGGGTTCGCGCTTCCGGTGTTTCCCGGATGACTATAAGTTTTTCAGCGCCCAGGTTGCCATTGAAGCCGGGCCGCCGCCCGGCCATAGTCGTTTTTCAGATTCACATCCCAGACCTAATGCGAGGCGGCCGATGCGTATCGATGCGATCTCGACCGGATCAAATCCGCCACACGAGGTGAATGTCATCATCGAAGTGCCGGTCGGCGGCGAGCCGATCAAGTACGAGATGGACAAGAACGCCGGCACGCTGGTGGTCGACCGTTTTCTCTACACGGCAATGCGCTATCCCGGAAATTACGGCTTCATCCCGCATACGCTGTCGCAGGACGGCGACCCCTGCGATGTGCTGGTCGCCAACACGCGCGGCATCGTCCCCGGCGCGGTGATAAGCGTCCGGCCGGTCGGCGTGCTGTTGATGGAGGACGAGGCGGGCGGCGACGAGAAAATCATCGCAGTCCCGACCTCGAAACTGACCCAGCGCTACGACAAGGTGAAAAATTACAGCGACCTGCCTGACATCACGCTGCAGCAGATCCAGCACTTCTTCGAGCACTACAAGGATCTGGAACCCGGCAAATGGGTCAAGGTGTTGCGCTGGGGCGGCGCGGAGGACGCGCACAGGCTGATACTGGAAGCCATCGCACGGGCGAAGGGGAAGTAGCTGCGCTACACCCCCGGCGCAGCCAATCCTTCGATCGCGCAGGCAGCGCGCAGGGTGTTGACCAGAAGGCACGCCACCGTCATCTGGCCGACGCCGCCGGGCACCGGCGTCACCGCGCCCGCGACCTTCATGGCCTCGTCGAACGCAACGTCGCCGACGAGGCGGGTCCTGCCTTCGGCCGCAGGCAGGCGGGTGATGCCGACATCGATCACGGTCGCGCCTGGCTTGAGCCAGTCGCCGCGCACCATCTCGGCCTTGCCGACCGCCGCATAGACCAGATCGGCTCGGCGGCAGAGTTCGGGCAGGTTGCGGGAACGTGAATGCGCGATGGTCACCGTTGCGTTTTCGTTGAGCAGCAACTGCACCAGCGGCCGTCCCACCAGGTTGGAGCGGCCGATCACGATGGCATCCATGCCTTCGAGCGAGGAATGCACGCTTTTGGTCAGGATGATGCAGCCGAGCGGCGTGCACGGCGACAATGCGGGCAAACCGCCGGCGAGACGACCGGCGTTATGCGGATGCAGGCCGTCGACATCCTTCGCCGGATCGATGGCTGCCACGATCGCTCCGGTATCGAGCCCCTTCGGCAGCGGCAGTTGGACCAGAATGCCATGCACGGCGGGATCGGCGTTCAGTCTCGCGACCAGCGCCAGCAGGTCCGCCTGCGCCACATCGGCCGGCAGGACGTGCTCGAACGAGGCCATGCCGGCGGCCTGGGTCTGCTTGTGCTTGTTGCGGACATAGACTTCGCTCGCGGGATCGTTGCCGACCAGCACGACGGCGAGGCCGGGCGTCAGCCCGTGATCGCGCTTCACCCGCGCCACCTCATCGGCAACCTTCGCGCGCAAGTCTGCCGCGATGCGTTTTCCATCGATGATTTCGGCCGTCATGCTGATCCCTGGCTTGCTATAGCGTTTCGAGCAAAGTGGATCCCGGTTCGCGTGAAGACAACGCGTCGAATCAAAATCTTGGAGTTCGCTTCTGATTCCAGCAGAGGCGAAAGGCTCTAGTCCGGTTGAGCCGCGGTCAAGGCGCGAAGGGCATTGCCGAGCCTGACGGGATCGCCGCCAACGACGACCTGCTTCAGCCGCGACGTCGCTCCCGCACGTATCAGGACATCGGTTTTGCGCACCCCAAGCGCCTTCGCCAGCACCTCGACGACGGCGCGATTGGCCTCGCCGCCTTCGGCGACGGCGCGCACGCGAACCTTCACCACCGGGCGTCCGTCGGCCAACGTCTCAATGCCATCGATCCCGTCGCGGCCGCCGCGCGGCGTCACCCGGAGCGCGATGCTGAGACCCTCCGGAGAATACCGCCACGGCTCCATCAAACCGCCGGTCAGAACACGGCGGGATAGATGTAATAGGTGATGACCCGCTGCATGAACAGGATGATCAGGATCAGGATGATCGGAGAGATGTCGAGACCGCCGAGATTGGGCAGCATCCGGCGGATCGGCGCCAGCAGCGGCTCGGTGATCCGTTCCAGAAACTCGGCCACCGCGGCCACGAACTGATTGCGGGTATTCACCACATTGAAGGCAATCAGCCATGACAGGATCGCCGAGGCAATCAGCAGCCAGACATAGAGGTCGAGGATGATGAGAACGATATCCAGTATGGCTCGCATGAGGAATTGGCTCGCGGGTTTGGTCGTGGATTCGACCGGTGGAGAGAATTTGACATTCGCGACCCCACCTGGCCGCGCGTCCCGGACGCGAATATTAGAATCGGACCACTCGTGCAGGGTTCAGCCGTTCTCTTCACCTTTGGCCAAAGGGCCGTCAAGAGAACTTCTGAACCGAACTACACCAGGGCTATCGTTCACTCGCCTCTCCCGGAATTCGAAGTTCGCCGTGGTGTGACAACGCGAGGGCGGCGAACGTCGCATCCGGTCGATGCGAGCCCGCTAAAATATCGTTTCGGTTCCCGCCAAACAAGGGAAGTCCGGGAAAATGAAGCCTGAAATGCCGGTTTCAGCCGTTCTTGACTTGCCATTGGCGAGGATTGTAAATGGCGGCGTTTCCGGTCGCTGCACGATCGCCGACCGTGGACGGGGCCATAGCTCAGCTGGGAGAGCGCGTCGTTCGCAATGACGAGGTCGGCGGTTCGATCCCGCCTGGCTCCACCAGTGATTCCCGAGAGGCGGTCGTCGGTGTCCGCTGCCGTCGATCACAATGCGCTCGCTTGAACTAACGCGCTCGCTTGAACTCCTGAACCGCTCGATCGTCGAAGTGAAGCTCGACAGCGACCAGGCACGACCCAGGTCCGAATTCGTCCTGAAGCATACTCCCGTCCTGAAGCATCCTGTGGTCCCACCCGCCCCTCGGCTATCCGGCGACGGTCGGACAATGGTCCGCAACTCAGCGTTGTGCTCGGAGTATGCAAGGCGTCGGCGGCATAGCTGGGAGTGCTGCATCGCAGGGCACTGCCAAATGCGTTCCAACTGCAACACCGCGGCCGAATCAAAACCTGCTGGCAAGAGTGGCGGCATGTCCGATCAGATGGCAGGTAAGATAATATTAGCCATAAGGTAAGATAATATCAGTTACGCGATTCGGTCACGGCTTTGCTGGCGACCTCCAGCAGGCAGCCGGAGGAACGGGGCATGGGCAGGCTGTCAATGGACAAGTCGGGCTTGGTGGCATGGCTCGCTTTGGCGTTGACGTGGGCGGCGCCAGGGGCAGCGCAGGATGCCAGTTGGCTCGCTGCTCCGCCCGGCGGCGATTTTAATGACACGGCGAACTGGACTCCGGCTACCGTGCCGACCGGCATCGCATCGTTCGGAACATCGACCGGCACGACCATTACGTTCGCGAATGACACCACCCTGGGCGGGTGGACCTTCAACACCGGCGCTCCAAATTATTCCTTCACTAACGACCATTTTCTGATCTTCACCGGCGGGGGGATAGCCGTCCACGGCGGCAACGTCAGCATCTCCAACAATGATTTGCTGCAATTCTCCCATGGCAGCACGGCCGGCAGCGCCACTATCACTGATACAAATAACGGAGTGCTGCAGTTCATCGACACCAGCACAGCCGGCACCGCCAGCATCACGAATAATGGCAGCGTGGAATTCTATGACGCCACCAGAGCCGGCAGCGCCAACATCACCAATAACAGAAGCCTATACTTCTTCGGCGGCAGCACGGCCGACAACGCCAGCATCACAAACAACAGTTCTCTGCAATTCGCGACGCTCGGCACGGCCGGCAACGCCAGTATCACGAATAACAGTATCCTGGAGTTCCTGGACAGCAGCAGCGCCGGCAACGCCAGCATCACCAACAACGGTGGGGTGAACTTCTACAACGGCAGCACGGCTGGCGGCGCCAGCATTACCAGCAACAGTTACCTGCAATTCGTCAACGGCAGCACGGCCGGCAGCGCCAGTATCACGAATAACAATCTCCTGCAGTTTTCGGACACAAGCACGGCCGACAGCGCCAGCATTACTAACAACAAATTCCTGCAATTCGCCGGCAGCAGCACGGCCGGCAACGCCAGCATCGCCAATGGGGCCGCCGGTGCGTTGACCGACTTCTCGGGGTCGAGCGGACCGCTCAACAACGGGCAACTTTCCGCCGGTTCGATCTCCGGCAGCGGACAATTCTATCTCGGCGCCAATCAACTCACGGTCGGCGGCAACAATCTGAGCACCACCGTCAGCGGCGTCATCAGCGACTGCGGACCATCAGGCTCGAGTTGTAGTTCATCTGGCGCTATCGGCGGCTCGCTGGTCAAGGCCGGGACGGGGATGCTGACCCTCGCCGGCGCCAACCTCTATACCGGACCGACCACGGTCGATGCCGGCACGCTCACCGTCACCGGCTCGCTGGCAGCGTCGAGCCCGGTCAGCGTTCACACCGGCGCGGTGCTTGCGGGCACCGGCAGCGTCGGCAGCGCCAGCATCAACAGCGGCGGCACGCTGGCGCCGGGTGACGGCACGCCGGGCTCCTCAATGAGTCTCGGCAGCCTGGCACTGCAAGCGGGTGCGGAGTATGTGGTGATGCTCAACCCCGCCACCGCGTCATCCGCCGATGTCACGGGTACAGCGACGCCCGGCGGCGCCACCGTCAAGGCAATCTATGCCAACGGCAGTTACATCTCGAAGCGATATACCATTCTCACGGCGGGCAACGTCGGCGGCACGTTCGGCTCGCTGGCCAACACCAACCTTCCCGCGAACTTCACGACCGGCCTGAGTTATGACCCGACCCATGCCTACCTCAACCTGACGCTGAACTTTGTTCCGCAGCTTGCGAGGGCCGACCTCAGCACGAATCAGCGCAACGTCGCCAATACGCTGATCAATTCCTTCAACACCGCCGGCGGCATTCCGCTGGTGTTCGGTGCGCTGACGCCGGCGGGCCTGACGTATGTCTCGGGTGAAGCGGCGACCGGCTCGCTACAGTCCACCTTCAATGCGATGGACCTGTTCCTGGGGATCCTGAGCGATCCGTTTATCGCTGGCCGCGGCAATGGTGCAACCGCAAACGGTGCGGCGCCGGCCTATCCCGAAGGGCGCTACGCTGTCAGCGCCTATGCGCCGGAAGACACGGCCCGCTACGAGCGTGACGCCCATGCCGCGATCTATCGCAAGGCGCCTGCAACGGCCGATCCCCTCACCCCACGCTGGAGCGTGTGGGCCACGGGCTATGGCGGCTCGCAGACCACCGACGGCAATACATCGCTCGGCTCCAGTACCGCGACTTCCAGTGTCGCCGGTGTCGCGGTCGGCGCCGACTACCGCATTTCGCCATTCACAACCGCCGGCTTCGCCCTGGCGGGCGGCGGCACCAGATTCAATGCCGTCAACGGGCGAGGCAGCGGACAGTCCGACCTGTTCCAGGCAGGCACCTTCCTTCGACACACTGTCGGCGCTGCCTATCTCTCCGGTGCGCTCGCTTACGGCTGGCAGGACGTCACCACCAACCGCATCGTGACGATCAGCAGCGCAGACCGTTTGCAGGCGCGCTTCAGCGCTGATGCATGGTCGGGCCGTATCGAAAACGGCTATCGCGCGGTCAGTCCCGCAACGGGCGGCGTCGGTATCACGCCTTATACCGCCGGCCAGTTCATCACCTTCGAACTTCCGGCTTATGCCGAAAGTGTTCTGTCTGGCGCCAACACCTTCGCGCTGGCTAACCATGCCAAAAGCGTGACGGATATCCGCAGCGAAGTCGGCATCCGCACCGACAAATCCTGCGCGGTGCAGGACGCGATCCTGACGCTGCGCGGACGTCTTGCATGGGCGCACGATTTCAATCCGGATCGCACCGTCGTGGCGACGCTCCAGACCTTGCCTGGCACCAGCTTCGTCGTAAACGGCGCGGCCATGGCCTCCGACGCCGCCCTGCTCACCGGCGGGGCTGAGATGAAGTGGATCGACGACTGGTCGGTGGCCGCCACCTTCGAGAGCGAATTCTCCAACGTCACACGATCCTACGCCGGCAAGGGCACGATCCGCCACGTGTGGTGAGCCGCGGGCCGAGCGTCACGATCGCCTTCGCATCTGGAAGCCGGAGACCCCCCACAGGACGAAGTCGCGCGGAAACAGCCGAAGCAAGAACGGCACGATCTTGATACCAAGACCAGGCAGCACAGCCCTCTTGTTGGCCATCAGCGCGCGGTAGCCATCCGCGGCGACGTCCTTTGCGGACACATTGAGGATCGCGGAATCAAAGCCCGGCTTGAGTCCCGCCCGCGCCTGAAATCCGGACGGCACCGGACCCGGGCAGATCACCGTGACCCGGACGCCGAGCGGTCCCAGTTCGCCGCGCAGTGCCTCGCTGAACGACAGGACGAAGGCTTTGGTTGCGTAATAGACCGCCATGCCGGGGCCCGGCAAAAATCCTCCGATCGATCCGACGTTGAGAATGCCGCCGCGCAGCCGGATCACGTTCGGCACGAAACGTAACGTCAGATCCGTCAGCGCCCGGATGTTGAGGTCGATCATCGCGAGCTGATCGGCGCGGTCCAGTTCCGCAGCCCGGCCGAACAATCCATACCCGGCATTGTTCACCAGATACTTGACCTCGACGCTCTCGGCGGTGAGCGCGGCCGCGATCCGCTCGGCCGCATCCGCCTCGCCGAGATCACAGGGGATCACGATCGGCGACATGCGGCCCGATGCGGTGATTTCAGCGGCAAGCGCATTGAGGCGATCGGCGCGCCGGGCGACCAGAGCCACCCTGTGCCCATGCGCGGAGAAGACCCGCGCGAACTCGGCGCCGATCCCCGAGGACGCGCCTGTTATCAATGTCACCGGGTTGATCACGATCCACGCTCTTGAAATGACTGGGAATAAAATACGGCCGGAGAGCGCCCGTTTCAGCATGGAGCGACGCGGTGTTCAACATGCTGGCGCGAGGTTCGCTTCGAATATTCCGCTTTACATTTGCGACCGGAAACTAAGGACAAGCCGGGCACTCTGGCGGTTCACACCACCGGACAGCTCAATTTGGCTGGCCTGCCGCAGACCGTTTGCCGACGCGGTGCTTGAGCTCGATGCGATCGCGCGAGGAAACCGCCAGCAGATCGGCCGCGCGCCACACCACGTTTTCTTCGAATTCGCTGACGTGACCGTCCGCGTAAACCAGTTCCCACATCATTTCGACGATGCGCAACCGGTCCTCGTCATTCAGCGATCGCATGATCACGCTGGTGAAATGATAGAGGTCGACCGCCTCGCCCTCGACCAGCGTCGCCGCTTCGATCAACTTGTCGGCGGTGCCGGGATCGAGTTCAAAACGGGTTTCGATCAGTTCGTGCAGCTTGCGAAGTTCAACTTCGGAAGGAGCGCCGTCGAGCGAGATGATATGGACGAACAGCGCAGTCGCTGCGAGCTTGCATCCTGTTTCGTCGAACACCCGATGTTCCGGCGTTTCGGATGACACAACGTCGGCGATGAAATGGCGAAGTCTATCGAGCATCGGTCCGTCTGTCGCAATGTTTGGCGTAATGTCTGGAATGTCGCGCGACCGCGTTCATTAGTCCGGAAGTCAACCAAGAAGCTTCCGCCGGAGTTCCCCGCGAAAGGATTACGTTTCGGCAAGCCACCGACCTGGAGCCTACTCGCCGTGCTCGGTCAATGTCCTGGCGCACCTCTTGCTGAGCTTGGCGCGGTGTTCCTTCAAGCACGCCAGAACGACCATATCGCCGTCGTTCATCTTGGATCGGCAATACCGCGCCACATCGCGCGCGCAGTCGGAATGGTGTTTCTCCGCGGCACCTTGCGCCGATGCGACAGCGGTCATTCCGAGCAAAGAAAGAAGTGAGAGAATGGCGGGGAGACGGGTCATCGGCGCTCCATCGGGCGGTGAATCTGTATGCTTCTTGCAAAAAACAGGCGGCGATCCTCTGATGAACGTGGTCGAATCCAGTCTCTAAGACGGAAGCAATTCCTCTCCTGAAATAACCTTCTCTACCGCCGCAATACCGCAATTGGCCAATTGTATTTTGTGCCTGACCCCCGAACGCCGGGCGACGATCATGGCGTGTGCCGCGTCCTGCCGCAGTTCTGCACGCCGGGCCGCGTGTCCCGAGAATGTCAGGTAGCGCATCACGATGTCGAGCGCCTCGCTCAAAACAGCCGGGTCTACGTCCAGGGGCCAAAGGTACGGCAACATCACACGCTCCTCATCACACACGGTGTAGAAAGCATCTACAACCTGAAGGGTTCCAGAAACTAACCGGGACAGGGACTTTTGGCTACGTGAAAGCTTCAGGATTCTCGGTGAGGTATTCAATCCACAGCCGCTCCATCATTCGCTCCACTTCCTGTGGCTCGTATTCTTCTCCGTTCTTCAAGACTTTCCCCATCTCGCCTTTATAGATCGTGCCGGAGTTGGGACGGTTGAAATGCGGCGTGAACGTCGCACCGGTGGGGACATGCGTTATGCCCTCCGTGGTCACAACGAATTGGTCGGGCGTTACAGGTGTGGCCATGTGCATCTCGTCGAGCGCCGTTTCTCCGTGAAGCTCAAGATCAACGTGCGCGCGTCATCTCCTTGCTTTCTGGCCGACTGAGCGGGGAATTCGAACGAGCAAGCCTCATGCGGTAGGCGCGTCTGCTTTTCGCATGGTTTCCCGGTAGTTTCCGCGACGAGAGCGAGGGCTGTCCAATCCCAGCGGGGCTTTACAAATTTAGTCAGCATTTTCAGCGATATGGTTGGTGCCGCTTGCGTGACTCGAACACGCGACCCCATCATTACGAATGATGTGCTCTACCAACTGAGCTAAAGCGGCCTAACCCCTCACATAAGCCATGCTGGACATGAGTCATGCCAGGGTCATTGCGGCGCGGCCGGCAACATTCGGGCGCGCCTCACTCTGATTATCGGGCGCTGTCCCCCTTTGCAAGAACCTGCAGCCGCGCCTTCCGACAAATATCGCCGCTCAACAACCGTCAGGTGCTCCGACGCGACAGGAGGCCGCGCAACCCTCCGGCCTGGCGCGCGGCCGGAGTGTTTTCCTCAGCAAATTCGTTGCTTTGCTGATCTTCATCGACTCCCGGATCGTCGGGAGCGCGAACGATCGGAATCACCGCGGGAATGTCGGATGCGCCGGTCCTGTCCGAGTCCGCTTGGGCACGGAAGCTCGGCGATGGCTCGGCCTCGACTACTGATGGTGATGGTTCGACCGCGACAACCGGCGTGACGCCGTCCTGAGCGGCGGCGCCCGGAGACGCCGGAGGCAACGCTTCGACGCGCGGCGCTTCGCCAGCAATCTGGTCCGGAAGTCCCGCCTCGACCAAAGCGGGCCTGCTCGAGGGCAGAGCCGCCAGCGGGGTCTGCCACTGAAAGGCATCGAGCCGTCCGGTCACCGGCGAGACCGGTCGCCAGTGGTCCGACACGTACCCGTCCGCGGTCCAGACCGGATCGTGCAGGGCACGTACCGCGCGCAGCGTCCAGGCGCGGGCGCGGCCGCTATCGCCGTGTTCGTTGTGCTCGATTTCGGCCATCAACATCGCAACGCGTTGTGTCGGCGCCGCAATCAGCGGCTCCAGCGCAGCGCGGGCGCGCGCGAATTCGCTGGCGTCGATCGCCGCGCGCGCAATGGCCATCGCGCCTTCGGGATGACCCGGCGCTTTTTCCGCCAGCGTCTCGATCCGCGCCAGTCGCTCCCGCGCCGAATCGCCGGGCGTGACGTGAGCATAGGCATCGGCGAGATCAGGGTGCGGCTGCGCCAGCCACGCGGTTTCGATCATCCGCATCGCACGCCGCATCTGGTTCGCTTCGCTCAGATACCGGCTCGCAAGCACCACGGCCGGAACCAGCGTCGGCGCGAATTTCACCGCCTCCATCACGGCATTGCGGGACGCGTCGCGATCCGACTGTTCAAGCTCCAGCGCCCGCGCGGTCAGCAGCACGCCGCGCTGACGGCGATACAGCGCCTTGTCGATCAGTCCCGAGGCGACGCTCTTGTCGAGGATGGCCAGCGCGCCGGTCCAGTCGGCGGCCGCGCAGCGATAGCCGAGCGCAGCTTGCGAGGCCCACGTCGACGACGGCGAGACCTTGAGCGCTTCCTCGGCGATCGCCACGGCGGCCGCGCGATCGTCGGCACGCTGGGCCTCGATGAAAAGCCCGCGCAGGCCCAGCAACCGCGTATCCGCCCGTTCGGCCATGGTGCGGAAGGCGCGCTGCGCCCGGTCCGCATTGCCGTCAAGCTGCGCGGACTGCGCATGCAGCAGCAGCGTCAACGGATCGCGCGACACCAGCCGCCGGGCAACCTTGGCATGAGATCGCGCAGCCGCGGCATCACCCTGACCGATCGCAAGAAGCCCTCGGGTAACCGCCTCCCGGCCACGCGCGTTCCGGCGTTCCCGCCGCGCACGCCGCAGGCGCTTCGGCGCGAGCCACAGGCCCCGCACGATGCTCCACAACAGAACGGAGGCCACGACAAGCACGCCCAGCCCAAGCACGAAAGCCGGTACCGTGGCCTCGATCCGCCAGATGTCCCACGACATCACGATCGTGCCGGTCTGATCGGCAACCCAGGTGGCGCCCAGCGCCGCCAGTGCAATTAGAATGAGGAAAAGGATAATGCGGAACATCTGAAACCTATGGCGCTGGTTTGGTCAGCGCCGCCATCGCATCGGCTGCGAATTGACGCGACGCGGCAAGAGCGGCATCGCGTGCGTCGACCCTGGCGATCCAGGGATCGGCGGCGGTGCGATCAGCCGCAGGAAGTGAATTCAATTCTGCCTTCGCGGCGGCGACGTCGTTTTGCCGCGCCGATGCGGCGATGCGCTCAACGATGGCGCTGGCGGCTTCCGTGTGCGGACCATCGATGCGTTCGATGTGCACCATACGCGCTGCGCCTTGCTGAATCCGGTCCACGATGCTGCCGGTCGTCGCCATGACCGGCGTCGGCGCCGGCGCGATCTTCGGCACGATGGCAAGCAACTCGCGAGACAGCACGTTCGCGCTCGGTACGCCCGAGTCCGCAAACACCTCCAGCGACTTCAACGTGCCGGGATCGGCGATCAGGGCCTTCGAAGCCGTCAGCAGATCGCCATAGGGTTGCCCCTGGCGTACCGCCGCATTGAGCAGCGTCGCGGCCATCGCCCGGCGAAGCGGCACATCGTCGACCGAAGCCGGCTCATGCTTGGACGCTCCGGCGTTCAGGGTTTGCGTGGTCTGTTCGACCTGATGCTCGACCTGGGCAAGCCGCGCGCTGATGGCCGCAAGATCAGACGCGTCATCCGCGGCGTGCGGCGCGGCCTCCCCGTCCGCATCGTGCGGCACCGCCGCGCCCTCCTTCAGCCCCGCGGCCAGCTTGTCGGATTGACCGCGAACGGCATCCAACTCACCGCGTAGGGATGCAACGGATTTTTCCAGTGCGTCGATGCGCGTCATGGCGGCCGGATCGGGCGCCGGGGCAGCCTGTTTGCCGGCTTTGGACTCGACGCTGGCTACCCGGTTCGAAAGATCACCGAATTGCTCCTGACTGACTTGCGGCGCCGAAGCGAAGAACGATAGCGGCAAGTCCGCCAGCCACGCGCCAGCGATCACGAACCCGGCCGCGACCGCGCCGCCGAGCGCGCCAAGTACGGCCGACAAGGCGCGGGAGCGCCGAGGCGCAGCAACCGGTTGTTCGGAAACAGGCTGCTGATCGCCGATCGCGCCGTCCCTATCGGCGGCCTCCGACGTTCGATTGGCTTCGAGGTCTGCGGCAGACGAGTGGTTGTGCCAGCCCTCCTCCTGCGTCGTGTTATCGTGCCTGCTGTCGGCGGCTCCGTCCGAAAGACCTTGATCCACCCCCTTGGCGCTTTCAGTCGTTTCAACGTCCGTAGCAGGCGAGTGCTTCTGCGAGCTCCCTTCCTGCGACGCGTCATCGTGCCTGTCATCTGCCATCGTCACGGTTCCCCATTGCGGCGACACATCAGTATCAGATCAAGACCCCTCTCCCCCTATTACCCCGATTACGGTCGCAACGCACCAACTACCGCGCCGGCGGCCGCACCGCACAATTCACCGCGATGAGGGCTGCAACGCGCCATCGAGCGCCTCCAATACCGCATTTTCGGCCGGGGCGCTCGCCACCACCACATGAGGAGCACCAGCATCGCGCAGAATTGAGGCCACAGCTCCGGAGATACAGCATTGCGGAATCGCCAAAGCCGATATTTCGACTCCACCGACGCGAACGGCATCCAGAAATGCGCGGGCGCTGCGTCGCGAGTAGTGCAGCACCGCCGAAATCTGGTGGGCGGCAAATGCATCGCAGACGTCGCGGGCGAGATTCGGCACCGGCGCCATCCGGTAGCAGATCGCCGTCACCACGGCCAAACCGCGCGTTCCCAGTTCTGCGGCGAGATCGCATGCCCGGTCGGCCGCTGCAAGATAAAGTATTTTGGCCCCCTTCGGCAGGGTTTTGGCGCGAACGCTCTTGATGATGAGTTCGCGCAATGCAATCGCGTCACCGCCCGCCGCGGCCACGTTCTGAAAGCCGGCATCACGCGCCGCTTCCGCGGTATGCCGGCCGACCGCGAACACGGCCAGCCTCTGCAGCGACCCTCTGCCCGGATGGGCGGCGAGCGCGCGCAGCGCGTTGGCGCTGGTCACGATGACGGCATCATAACCTGCGTCCGGATCGATCTCGAACGGGACCGCTTCGAAACGCAGCACCGGCGACAGCAGAACCTCGAGCCCTTTCGCACGGAGTGCCGCGGCCGTGGTCTCGTTGTCCGGTTCAGGCCGTGTGACGAGAACCGCCAACGCCCTATGCTCCGGCGAACAGCGTGAAGAATTTCTCCCCGGCCCGATCACGCAGTTCACGCGCAGCATCCGCCCCGAGCGCGATTGCGTCGGCACGAGCGCCCTCGCGCGTGGTCTCGTAGGACTCCTTGCCGTCGGGAGAAATGATGAGACCGCGGAAGTGAATGCGGTCGCCGTTGACACGACAATGGCCGCCGATCGGCGTGCGGCAGGAGCCGTCGAGCAGCGCCAGGAAGCTCCGCTCGGCGCTAAGCGCAACTTCCGTCTCCGAATCGCCGATCGCCTTGACGAAGGAATTGATGCGGTCATCGTCACGGCGCGACTCGATCGCGATGGCGCCCTGCCCCACCGCGGGCAGGAATTCGTCGACTTCCAGAACCCGCGTCGCCTTGTCCCGCAGCCCGAGGCGATTGAGGCCGGCCAGCGCCAGCAGCGTGGCGTCGGCCTCTCCCGCGGCAATCTTGCGCAAGCGCGTCTCGACATTGCCCCGCAACGAATTGACCTTGAGATCAGGACGCAGCCGCAGCACCATGGCCTGCCGTCGCAGCGATGCGGTCCCGACCGTCGCGCCCGCCGGCAGATCGTTCAATGAACCGGCGTGCGGACTGATGAAGACGTCGCGCACGTCCTCGCGCGGCAGAAACGCCGGCAGCCAGGTGGCGTCAGGCAGAAACGTCGGCACGTCCTTGGACGAATGCACCGCGAAGTCGATGGAGCCAGCCAGCAGGGCTTCCTCGATCTCCTTGGTAAAGAGACCCTTGCCGCCGACATCGAACAGCGGACGATCCTGAATCGCATCGCCCGAGGTACGGATGGTCTTGATGACAATCCGCTCGGGCTCAACCTGATGCGCCCGCGCCAGCCGGTTACGCACCTCGTGGGCCTGCGCCAGCGCCAGCGGGCTGCCGCGAGTACCGATCGTCGCCAATATGTCTGTCTCACCCGAGGATTGCACGCCAGGACCTCATAATGTTCCACCGTCAAGATAAGGGAAACGCTGGTTTTCCGCATAACGCAAGACCAATATCTATAGCGTTTTCGCGCTAAGTGGGTACCGGCTCGCGTCAAGAAACCGCGTCAAAACAAAATCATAGAGCCTCGCTTCTGATTTTATCTAAAGGCGAAAGCTCTCCTGGTCCAAGTCCAGCACCCTCACTTCCTTGCGGCAGAAGCACTTTTAAAGCTGGAATCAGGGGACAGATTCTGAATTTGACATCAGCTTGACGGGTTTGCTGCAAAGTGGGTAGCGAGTGTCAAAGTCACCCCCGCTGGATATGATATACCGATGCTGGTGCTAGGGATCGAGACCACCTGCGACGAAACCGCAGCCGCCGTGGTCGAGCGCCACGCGTACGGAAGCGCGCGGATTCTTTCCAACGTCGTGCGCTCGCAGACCGGAGAACACGCCCCCTATGGCGGCGTGGTTCCGGAGATCGCGGCGCGCGCCCATGTCGATCTGCTCGACGGCATCGCTGCCCAAGCCATGAAGGAGTCCGGGATCGACTTTCCCCAGCTTTCAGGGGTGGCAGCCGCCGCCGGACCGGGGCTGATCGGCGGCGTAATTGTCGGTCTGACCACGGCCAAGGCGATCGCGCTCGTTCACCGGACGCCGCTGATCGCGGTCAACCACCTGGAAGCCCACGCGCTGACGCCGCGGCTGACCGGCCGACTCGAATTTCCCTATTGCCTGTTCCTCGCCTCCGGCGGCCATACCCAGATCGTCGCGGTGCTCGGCGTCGGCAATTACGTACGGCTCGGCACCACGGTCGATGACGCCATGGGCGAAGCTTTCGACAAGGTGGCGAAGATGCTCGGTCTGCCCTATCCCGGCGGCCCGCAGGTCGAGCGCGCCGCGACGGGCGGAGACGCCACGCGATTCAACTTTCCTAGACCGATGCTCGGACGCCCCGACGCCAACTTCTCGCTCTCCGGCCTGAAAACCGCCGTACGCAACGAAGCCGCCCGCATCGACCCGCTGCAGCCGCAGGATATCAGCGATCTCTGCGCCGGATTCCAGGCCGCAGTGCTGGAGGCGACGGCCGACCGGCTCAGCGTCGGCCTCAAATTGTTTGAGGAGCGGTTCGGTGCGCCGCGCGCGCTGGTCGCGGCCGGTGGCGTCGCCGCCAATCAAGCGATCCGACACGCACTCGAGGGCGTTGCGGCCCGCGCGCGGATTCCGCTCATCATCCCTCCGCCGGCCCTGTGCACCGACAACGGCGCCATGATTGCGTGGGCCGGCGCCGAACGGCTGGCGGCTGGCTTGACCGACAGCCTCGAGGCCCCGCCGCGCGCGCGCTGGCTGCTGGATGCCGAGGCGCAAGCGCCTGCCGGCTTCGCCAACACCCGCGCCGGTTTTTGAAGACGGTATCGCGATGGGACCGTTCAACCGCGTTTGCGTGATCGGCGCAGGAGCCTGGGGCACCGCGCTCGCCGGTGTCGCCGCGCGGGCGGGTCGGGAGGTGACACTTTATGCGCGCGATGCTGCGATCGCCGCGGCGATCTCCGCGACGCGGGACAACCCGCGGCTGTCCGGCATTGCGCTCGACCCCGGCATCGCCGTGACCGGCGACATCGCCGCTGCCGGCCGCGCCGACGTCATCGTGGTCGCGGTCCCCGCGCAGAATTCGCGCATGGCAATTGCGGCGCTGGCGCCGCATCTGGCTGCCGGAACGCCCGTCATCGCCAGCGCCAAGGGCATCGAGCATGGCACGCGGCGCTTCATGACCGAGGTGATCGAGGAGGCCGCGCCTCAGGCCGTTCCCGCGATCCTGTCCGGACCAAGTTTTGCCGACGACGTGGCGCGGGGACTGCCGACCGCGGTGACGCTGGCGGCGAAAGACGAAGCCATGGCGGTCGCGCTGGTCCAGGCGCTCGGCTCAAAGACCTTCCGGCCCTATCACACCACCGATATTCGCGGCGTCGAAATCGGCGGCGCGGCTAAGAATGTGCTCGCGATTGCTGCAGGCATCGTCGCGGGCCGGCGGTTGGGAGCTTCGGCGCTGGCGGCGCTGACGACCCGGGCCTTCACTGAGCTGATGCGTCTCGGGCTTGCCTGCGGCGCACGGGCCGAGACCATCTCCGGGCTGGCAGGACTGGGCGATCTGATCCTGAGCTGCTCCAGTCCGCAGTCGCGCAATTTCTCGCTTGGCGTCGCGCTCGGCCGCGGCGAGCCGTTCCCGCGCGAAAAACTCAGCGAAGGCGAATTCACCGCGCCCGTGCTGGCCGAACTGGCGGCGGCCAACGAAATCGACATACCGCTCGCACAGGCGGTCGCGGCCATTCTCGCCGGCCGATTGACGGTCGACGAGGCCATCGACAATCTGCTGACGCGGCCGTTCCGGGCGGAGGGATAGTCATGGCGTACTGGCTGGTGAAATCTGAACCTTCGGCGTGGTCGTGGGAGCAGCAGGTGGCGAAGGGCGCCAAGGGCGAGGCCTGGACCGGCGTGCGCAACTTCACGGCGCGGCAGAACCTCGTCGCCATGAAAAAGGGCGACCTGGCCTTCTTCTATCATTCCAATGAAGGCAGGGAGATCGTCGGCATCGCCGAAATCATCCGCGAGGCCTATCCCGATCCCACTGATGAGACCGGCAAGTTCGTCTGCGTCGACATCAAGGCAGACAAGCCGCTGAAGACGCCGGTCACGATCGCCGCCATCAAGGCCGACAAGCGTCTGGCCGACATGGCGCTGGTGAAATACTCGCGGCTCTCGGTGCAGCCTGTGACGGCGGCGGAATGGAAGCTCGTCTGCAAGATGGGCGGGCTGTAAGCGAGGCTGATGTCGCGCGAGCTGATCCCGCTACCTGCTTGCACGCGCCAACGCCGACCGGAGAGCGCTATCCACTGACAGCGATACCACGCTTTTTCCACCCGGGATCGGTTGCCGCATGGTCCGGCATGGCAGCTATGCAAGCTGTTCGCCATGTGGGTTGGGAAACCGGTCAGGAAGCCCGAAAGCGCAATCCGTCAGATCGCATGGCCCTTCTTGCGCAATTCCTCGATCATCCGCGTTCGTATCTCGCTGGCGACCGATCGGCCAAACTGCTGGCCGACCGCCATAGTCTGCTGGGCCAATAGCGGCGTTTTCTGAAGAAATTTTTGACCGACCGGCGTCTTGTAGAAAACAATCAGCGCGCGCAGATCGTCCGCCGTGAAATTGCTGGCATAAACCTTGACCACCGCGTCGGACAATTCGTCCATGCGGCTTTGGAAGCTCTGCAGCAGCAGAGGTATCATGGCGTCATAATCACGCTCGACATTGGCGCGACCCTGCACGATTGCGGGCTTCAGCGTCGTCATGATCGTCGGCATCAAGCTATTGAATTGTTCGCCGAGCTTGATGGTGGCCACCAGTTCCTTTGCGGCGGCTATGGATTCCGGCGACAGGCTTTCCGCTCGCGCGGGCATCGGCGTGAGCCATATCGCGGCCAAAGCGAGGAGGCACCCGATGCGAGACAGATACTTCCACATCCTTGATTTCCTTCAAAACGCTGCGTGCATCGAGAATATACCCGCAGAATCGTCCTGCTGCGACAAACCGTGCGATCCCGACCAAGGTGGCACGCCCTTGCCCCTTGCCGAGCCCGAGGGCTGCGACGCATAATACCTTCAAGAACTAAAGCAGAACTTGGCGCAAATGCGCGGAGTTTGAGTGGAGGGACAGATGTCCGACAAAATTTATGAGGTAAGCGCGGATTGGGCCAAGCGGGCCTGGATCGACGAAGCCAAATATCGCGAGATGTATGCGCGCTCAATCAAGGATCCGAACGGATTCTGGTCCGAGGCGGCCAGTCGCGTGGACTGGATCAAGCCGTTCACCAAGGTCGAGAACACCTCGTTCGAGCTCGGCAAGGTCTCGATCAAATGGTTCGAGGATGGCGTTCTCAACGCCGCCTACAACTGCATCGACCGGCATCTGGAAAAACGCGGCGACCAGACTGCAATCATCTGGGAGGGCGACGATCCTTCGCAGTCGAGGCACATCACCTATCGCGAACTGCACGACGAAGTCTGCAAGATGGCCAACATCCTGCGGCTGCGCAATGTCAAGAAAGGCGATCGCGTCACCATCTATCTGCCGATGATTCCGGAAGCCGCGTATGCGATCCTCGCCTGCGCCCGGATCGGCGCGATCCATTCGGTGGTGTTCGGCGGCTTCTCGCCGGATTCAATCGCCGGCCGCCTGCGCGATTGCAAATCCCGCGTGGTCATCACCTCCGACGAGGGCCTGCGCGGCGGACGCACCATCGCGATGAAGGCCAACGTCGATGCCGCGATCGAGAAGGTCAACGGCGAGGTCGACTGGGTGATCGTCGTCAAGCGCACCGGCGGCAAAGTCAACATGGATCCGACGCGTGACGTCTGGTATCACGAGGCCGCAGCCGTTGTCGAAGCCGAATGCCCGTGCGAGCCGATGAACGCGGAAGACCCGCTGTTCATTCTCTACACCTCGGGCTCGACCGGACAGCCCAAGGGCGTGCTGCACACCACCGCCGGCTATCTGATCTTCGTGTCGATGACGCATCAATACGTGTTCGATTATCACGACGGCGACATCTACTGGTGCACCGCCGACGTCGGCTGGGTTACCGGCCACAGCTACATTCTCTACGGACCGCTGGCGAACGGCGCGACCACGATAATGTTCGAGGGCGTGCCGAACTATCCGGACAATTCGCGGTTCTGGAGCGTGATCGACAAGCACAAGGTCAACATCTTCTACACCGCGCCGACCGCGATCCGCGCATTGATGCAGGCGGGCGACGAGCCGGTGAAAAAGACCTCCCGCGCGAGCCTGCGCCTGCTCGGCTCGGTCGGCGAGCCGATCAATCCCGAAGCCTGGGAATGGTACCACCGCGTGGTCGGCGACAGCCGCTGCCCGGTGGTCGACACCTGGTGGCAGACCGAGACCGGCGGCATCATGATTTCGGCACTGCCGGGCGCCATCGCGCAGAAGCCGGGCTCGGCGACCAAGCCGTTCTTCGGTATCGTTCCCGAGATCGTCGATGCCGAGGGCAAGGTGCTGGAAGGCGAATGCAGCGGCAACCTGTGCATCGCGAGATCCTGGCCGGGCCAGGTGCGGACGGTCTATGGCGACCACGCTCGTTTTGAGCAGACTTACTTCTCCTCCTACAAGGGCAAGTATTTTTCCGGCGACGGCTGCCGGCGCGACGCCGACGGCTACTACTGGATCACCGGCCGCGTCGACGATGTCATCAACGTCTCCGGCCACCGCATGGGCACGGCGGAAGTCGAAAGCTCGCTGGTCGCGCATGAGAGCGTGTCGGAAGCCGCCGTGGTCGGCTATCCCCACAACATCAAGGGCCAGGGCATCTATGCCTATGTCACGCTGATGGCGGGCGTAGAGCCGAGCGAGACGCTGCGCAAGGAACTGGTCGCCTGGGTACGCAAGGACATCGGCCCGATCGCTTCACCCGACCTGATCCAGTTCGCGCCGGGCCTGCCCAAAACCCGCTCCGGCAAGATCATGCGCCGCATCCTGCGCAAGATCGCCGAGGACGAGCCGTCGAGCCTCGGCGACACCACGACGCTGGCAGATCCCGGTGTCGTCGCCGATCTCGTCAAGAACCGTCAGAACAAGAAGGACGGCGCCGCGGCGTAGCTCGACCGGCATCCGACATACCTCCCCGCGTTCCGCGGGGAGGCGACCGGGATCACTGGCTCGCCCACACGATCCGGGCGATCCATTCCACGTCGGATGCGGCCAGCGTGCGATTGGCGTGGCTCGGATTGAGCGATTGCAGTTCGATCATCTTCGCGGTCCGGCGCTTGAGTTCCTTCACCATCACCTCGCCGTCCCTGGTCTTCACCACCACGCGGTCGCCGCGCCGGATCGGCGTGCCCGGCGAGACCACGATGACGTCGCCGTCGCGGTAGGCAGGCTTCATCGAGTCGCCGGATATCTCCAGCGCATAGGCGTGCTCGTCGTTGACGCAGGGAAGACCCACCTCGTCCCACCCCTTGCCGACAGGAAAGCCGCCATCGTCAAAATAGCCGCCCGCGCCGGCCTCGGCGAAGCCGAGCAGCGGCACCGCCTGCGCGGCGCGTGCCGTGTCCTCGATGAACTGCACGAAGGTGTCGATCGCGGTATCGGTGGCGGCGAGCGCCTTGGCGACCGATTCGGTTGAGGGCCACCGCTCGCGGCCGTCGCTGGTGACGCGCTTGGATTTGTTGAAGGTGGTCGGGTCGAGCCCGGCCTTTCTCGCCAGGCCCGATGGCGACAGGCCGGCGCGTTGCGCAAGACGATCCAACGCCGACCAGATCTGGGCGTGTGTCAGCATGGCCATGTGGCGCGTCCTGATTTCCGCTCCCCGGGAGGGGTGAATTCTGTCTCCAACTAGGAATTATTACCTCAACTGACGCCAAGCCGCAATCCACCCCGAGTAAAAGGCGACCCTTGAAGTGCAAGCGGGCCGCCGATACGGTCACGCATGATCCGCTGCAATTTAAGCGAGCGGAAACAGCATCATGCGCTTTTTCAGTCCCATGGAAGCGCACTGACGGGCTCGGGGAACGCGTGCGCACGATCTACAAAATCTGTCCTGCTGCGGCATGGCGAGAGGCCGAGCGGCATGGCGTTTTTCGCGGCAGCGCCGACGACGTGCGCGACGGCTTTATTCATTTTTCCACCGCTTCCCAACTCGAAGGCACGGCCCGCAAACACTTCGCGGGCCAGACCGGGCTGCTCCTGATCGCGATCGATGCCGATGGGCTGGGCGAGGCGCTGCGCTGGGAAGTTTCGCGCGGCGGTGAGTCGTTTCCGCATCTCTACGGCGAACTCGATCTCCGCCACGTCACGGCGGTACAGGACATGCGCGCACGGCCCGACGGACATCACGAGATTCCGGAGCTAGCGCCGTGATCCGCGCCTTCGACAATTTCTCGCTGCCGCTCCTGCGCTGGTTCGATCCCGAGGACGCCCATCGCATGGCGATGCAGGGATTGCGGCTGCTGCCGCCGATACGCCAGCGCGCCGACGATCCGAAACTCGCGGTTCGTGCCTTCGGTCTGAATTTTCCCAACCCGATCGGCATGGCCCCCGGCTTTGACAAGAACGCCGAGGTTCCCGACGCGCTGCTGAAACTGGGATTCGGCTTCGTCGAGGTCGGTACCGTGACGCCGCGGCCCCAGCCCGGCAATCCGCGCCCGCGCGTGTTCCGGCTCGAACGCGACGAGGGCGTGATCAACCGCATGGGATTCAACAATGACGGCGCCCATGTCGTGCTGCGCCGGCTGGCGGCCCGCGCGCATGCCGGCGGCATCATCGGAGTCAACATCGGCGCCAACAAGGATTCGGCCAATCGCGTCGCCGATTATGTCAGGCTGATCGAAATCTTTGCGCCGGTGGCGAGCTACTTCACCGTCAACGTGTCGTCGCCCAATACGCCGGGCCTGCGCAACTTGCAGCAGGCTGACGCGCTCAACGAGTTGCTGGCGAAGGTGATCGACGCCCGCGAACGGGTCCGTCACAATGCCGGCGACACGCCGGTGCTGCTCAAGATCGCACCCGACCTGACGCTGGCAGAACTCGACGACGTCGTTCAGATCGCGCGCTCGCGCCGTATCGACGGCATGATCGTCGGCAACACCACGCTGGCGCGGCCATCGAGCTTGCGCGATCAATCGCGCGCGAAAGAACAAGGCGGGTTGTCCGGCCGGCCACTGTTCCGGCTATCGACCCGGATGGTGGCGGAAACCTATGTGCGCACCGAAGGCGCGTTCCCGCTGATCGGGGTCGGCGGCATCGACTCAGGGGGCGCCGCGCTGACCAAGATTCGCGCGGGCGCCACCCTGATCCAGCTTTATTCGGCGCTGGTCTACAAGGGACTGGGCCTGGTCGACGACATCAAGCGCGATCTGATGTCGACGCTGCTGCGGACGGGGCGCGACTCGCTGTCGGAAATCGTCGGAGCGGATGCCGCGGCGATCACGGCGGAAGACTGGCCGGCTTAGCCACATTTTTTTGATCGCGCATGATCTATCCGAAAACCGGCTTCCACCCCGGATCAGGTCCGTGGCAGGCTTTTTCGGGTCATGTTCTAACGCCCGCGCGGCGTCCCGAACAGGCGTGACAACAGCCAGATTGGGATCACGACCACGGCGCCGAGCAGAAAGTAGCGCCACAATCCGTTGATCGCATCGAAGCCGAGATTCCAGACGCGTTCGACCAGCAGGCGGATGCTTTGCACGATATTCCAGGGGTCGAAGCCGATCGCAGCGAGCATCACGCCAACCAGCGTCGACAGCAGGACCAGGCGAAACGCGACCCCCAGTGGCGAGCCCCCCAGAAAACGCGACAGGTTGTCGTTGTGGGCCGGAAATTTCCGGGTGTCGTTCGGCATCATGACCCTCCTGCGGAATTCGAGGCCCCGCGTGTCGCAGCCTAGCTCAAAAAACCGCGTGATGCAGATGGGGAACCGCCGTTCCCCCGTCAATGGTCCGTAGCACGATCAGCAGAGTGGACTCCAGCGTGGCGCCCGACAGCGTTCATGCGGATCGATTCGCTGCAGCAGAGGCGAGCATCCGCTCCAGCGTCTCCAGCCGGTCGGCTTCGCGCGGCGGCTTGTCCCAGCGCAGGCGACTGATGCGGGGAAAACGCATCGCCACGCCCGACCTGTGTCGGGCCGACCGCTGCAATCCCTCGAAGGCGACTTCCAGCACCAGCCCCTTATCGGGCTCATGCACGACGTGGCGCACCGGGCCGAAGCTCTCGGTGGTGTTGCGGCGGACGAACCGGTCGATCCGCAGCAATTCCTCATCGGTGAAGCCGAAATAGGCCTTGCCGACCGGCACAAGCTGCTCGTTTCCATCGGCCTCGGTCCAGACTCCGAAGGTATAATCCGAGTAATAGGACGAGCGCTTGCCGTGGCCGCGCTGCGCATACATCAACACCGCATCGATGACATGCGGATCGCGTTTCCATTTCCACCATAGGCCCTTGGGGCGCCCCGGCAGGTACGGCGCATCGCGCCGCTTCAGCATGATGCCTTCGACCGCGTCGGCGTCGGCTCCCGCCGCGGCCGGATCGGCGCGAATCGCCGCGAGTTCGCCCCATGTGACAAAAGGCACCTGCGGCGACAGGTCGATAAGCGGGTCATCAAGCGCAGCAATGAAATCAACCAGCAGCCGCCGCCGGTCGTCAAACGGCAACTCGCGCAGATCGTTGTCGCCATCGTCGAGCAGGTCGTAGGCGCGCAGGTGGATGGGAAATTCCTTCATCAGCCTGGGCGTCACGGTCTTGCGATTCAGCCTCTGCTGCAGAACGTTGAACGATTGCACCCGCCCGTCGCGTACCACCAGCAACTCGCCGTCAACGGCGAATCCCTGACACAAAGCGCGAAGCCGTTTTCGGGGATCATCAGATAAACCTTGCAACTGCAGCGACGGCAAAAGATCGGGAAAGCTTTTGGTGATGTCCTCGCCGGTGCGCGAATAAAGCCGGGTCGCGACGTTGCCATGCTCGTCGCGGCCACCGACCGCCTGCACGCGAATGCCATCCCATTTCCACTCGGCCGTAAAATCGGCGGCATCCAGCCGAGAAAAGTCGGCGTCCTCGATCGCATGCGCCAGCATTACCGGCCGGAACGGCGCGGGAATGCGGTTGACCGGCTTTTCGGCGCGGCCCTCGAGCCATGCGAACAGATCGAGATATGGCGGCGAGAGACCTGGCCAGATCAGTTCGACATCGTGCGTGTCCTTGTCGCCGAGCGCCGCAGCGGCGGTCTTGGCGAGCCGCGCGGACACGCCGATCCGCATCGCGCCGGTGACGAGTTTCAGGAGCGCCCAGCGCCCGATTTCGTCCAACTCGTCGAGCCAGCCGGCAAGCTGCGCCGGCAGTTCGGTCTTGCCGAGCGTGCGCAGCGTCGTGACGACATCGGTGAGCGATGGCGGCGGCTTGTTGTCGTGCTCGCGCGTCGGTGACGAGGGCCACATCAACGCTACCGTCTCGGAGAGGTCGCCGACGTAATCATAAGACAGCGCGAACAGCACCGGATCGGCACGCGCCGCGATAAGACCCCGGACAAGTGCAGGCTTGGCATGCTTGAACGACAGTGCGCCGGTCAGCGCAGCCAGTGCATAGCCACGATCCGGATCCGGCGTCTCACGAAAATACGCCGTGATCAGCCGCAGCTTGTTGTTGCGGCCGGGTTCGTAGGCGAGACGGTCGAGGAGTTCGGCGAAGCGGTTCATAACCCGCTTTCCCCACCCAATGGCGCCGCATCATTCTCCTCGCTATCCTCATCGCCATAACCAACCAGCGCCAGCGGACGCGCGACGAGGCCTTGCGTCGTGCACCAATGCACCAGCGCATCTTCCTGGCCGTGCGTCACCCAGATTTCACCTGCGCCTGTCGCGGCGATGGTGCGGGTCAGGCCGCCCCAATCGGCATGATCGGAAATAACCAGCGGCAGTTCGACGCCGCGCTGTCGTGCCCGCGCGCGAACCCGCATCCAGCCCGACGCAAACGCCGTCACCGGATCGGGAAAGCGCCGGGTCCACAGATCAGAGGTGGCTGAGGGCGGCGCGAGGGTGATAGTGCCGGCAAGGTCCGCTTTCTTCATTCCCTTGACGGGCCGAAGATCGTCAAGCGCGATACCGCGGCTTTGATAGTACTGCGTGACTTTCTCCATCGCGCCATGCAGATAGATCGGCGCGCCGTAGCCGGCTTCGCGGGTCAGCGCGATCACGCGCTGAGCCTTGCCGAGCGAATAGGCGCCGACGAGATGCGCGCGATCCGGAAACAGCGCCACCGAAGCCAGCAGCTTGTCCACTTCGCACGCCGCATCCCCATGACAGAACACCGGCAGGCCGAATGTCGCCTCGGTGATGAAGACATCGCACGGCACCACCTCGAAGGGGGTGCAGGTCGGATCGCGGACGTCCTTGTAGTCGCCCGAGGCGACGATCCGGACACCGCCATGCGTGACCGCGACCTGCGCCGAGCCGAGCACGTGGCCCGCGGGATGGAATTTGATCGAGACGTCGCCGAGCCGGATCTCTTCGCCATAGGAAATCGCCTGCGTGGAACCGGCGAAACCGTCGCCGTAACGCAGCCGCATGATGTCGAGCGTTTCCTGCGTCGCCAGTACCGCGCCATGACCGGGACGGGCGTGATCGGAATGTCCGTGGGTGATGACCGCGCGCTCCACAGGACGCACCGGATCGATATGGAAGCCGCCGGGCTTGCAACACAATCCGGCGGCGACTGGCATCAGAATGTCTTGCGGACGCATAGCGGGCATATAAGCAGCCGCTGCGGTCGGTCGAGTCTGGGCGCTTCGAAGATATCCGGCGTAACGAAAAAGCCCCGGCCTTGGCCGGGGCTTCACGTATCAGGTCCGAAAACCGGACGACCGTTTCAGGATCGCACCTATTCTCGCTGTCCAAGCAACTGCAGCAGCAGCGTGAACAGGTTGATGAAGTTCAGGTAGAGCGACAGCGCACCTGTGATCGCCGCGCGCTCCGCGATCTCGCCGCCCTGCGAGGCGTAGCCGTAGATGTAGTCGTTCTTCAGCCGCTGGGTATCCCAGGCGGTGAGGCCCGCAAACACCAGCACGCCGGCCACCGACACCACGAACTGCAATGCAGAACTCGCGATGAAGAGATTCACCAGGCTCGCGATAATCACGCCGATCAGGCCCATGAACAGGAATGAGCCAAGGCCGGTCATGTTACGCTTGGTGGTGTAGCCGAACAGGCTCAGCGCGCCGAACGAGGCCGCGGTGATGAAGAACACCCGCACGATCGAGGTGTGGGTGTACACCAGGAAGATCGACGACAGCGACACGCCCATCAGCGCCGAGAACGCCCAGAACAGCATCTGTGCGGTCGCGGGCTTCAGCCGGTTGATGCCGAAGGAGATGGCGAAGACCATCGCCAAGGGCGCGAGGATGAACACCCACTTCAGGGGGCTCACGAACATCGCGTAACCAAACGGCGTCAGGTAAGCGCTGCCCATCCGGGCCGCAGCGCCCGACGGATCGCCGGTCACCGCCGCCATATAAACGCCGAGCGCGGCCAGACCGGTGATGGCGAGGCCGATCGACATGTAGTTGTAGATCTTGAGCATATAGGACCGAAGACCGGCATCGACGGCCGCGGTATCAACGCGCCCGGCGGCCCGGCCAAACGGAGAGGTGTAGTTACGGTCTAAGTCCGACATGGTCGAATTCCCGTGGTTGTCTGGCCCCGCAAATGGTTTACGCGCCAGTTCGAATTCTGTCTCGGATACGCCGGTCTGCGAACGTTAATTTTTCGTCATCAGGACAGTGTCCGACCCAAGCTGTATGTGGGAAACTAACACGATCGGCGCAAGCTTCCACGCGCGGCTGAATGTCGCCCTCCGGACTGGCATCGGCCTCTCCCCGCGCCGGACGGATGCGCCAAAAGCATCAAGTCCGCAAGGGGATCGGTGGTCCCCTCCCCGTCGCTGCATGATGGATCCGATCGCCGCGACGCCTGCTACATATTGTCATAAATGACGGAGTACCGTGGCCGGCTTCTGGTTCAGCGCCATCAGCGTGCCAGCTAGCCCCAGCGTCACGGTGACCACAAGCGCGCCGACGACCACCATGGCCGCACTGCCCGCCTGCCACTCGAAGCCGAGCGTCATCAGCCGCGTCACGATCAGCCAGGCGGCGACCGAACCGGCGGCCACGCCGAACACAGCGGTAGCCGCGCCGATCATCAGGTACTCCAGGGTGTAGGCCCCCAGCAGCCGCAACCGGGTGGCTCCGAGGGTCTTGAGGATCACCGCATCGTAGACGCGATGGCGATGGCCCGCCGCCAGCGCGCCGCCGAGGACGAGAATCGCCGAAATCAGGGTGACGGCGCTGGCGCCCCGGATCGCCAGCACCAGGTTGGTGACGACGGTTCCGATGGTTTCCAGCGCTTCGCGGACCCGCACGCTCGTCACCATCGGGAAGGCGCCGGCGACGGCCTTGATAATGGCGGCGTCTTCGACAGCGCCATTATGGGGCTCGGTCAGGGTCGCGATATGAGTGTGCGGCGCGCCGCGAAAGGCGTTGGGCGAGAACACCAATACGAAATTGATGCCGAGGCTCTGCCAATCCACGGTTCGCATGTTGCTGATGGTGGCGGTGACGTCGCGGCCGAGGACATTCACGACGACGGTGTCGCCGAGCTTGAGCCCAAGTCCGTCGGCAAGCTTCTTCTCGAATGATACCAGCGGCGGCCCGTCATAGTCCGGTCCCCACCATTGGCCTTCCACCACCTTCGATCCCTTCGGCACCTCGCCGGTATAGGTCAGGCCGCGATCGCTCTGCAGCACCCATTCGGCTTCATTTGACGGTTTCAACTTGTCGGCGCGGACGCCGCGGGCCGCAACGATGCGTCCGCGCAGCATCGGGACATCTTCCACCGTCGCCTGCGGAACCTGCTGCTTGAGAAACACGGTAAACCGGTCCGATACCGACGAGGGAATGTCGATGAAAAAAAACGTCGGCGCGCGCTCCGGCAAGGCGGCCAGGAACTGGCGTCGCAGATTGCCGTCGATCTGGGTGATCGTGACCAGCACGGCAAGGCCGAGGCCGAGCGAAAGCACCACCGAAGGCGTCAGCGTTCCCGGACGATGGAGGTTGGCGACCGCAAGCCGCACCATGGTGATTCGGGACCGCGGCAACCGGCGCGCCACTGCCATCAGGGCAAAGGCGATGCCGCGCAACAATGCGAACACCATCGCCGAAGCCGCCACGAACACCAGAGCTATGCGCTTGTCATAGGCAAGGCCGACCGCGATCCCGATCAGGAGCGCGATCATGAGCGCCATCCAGACCAGATAACGGGCCTGCGGCCGGCGCCCCATATTGGTCACCGTGTCCCGAAACAGCGCAGCGACCGGAACGTCATGAACCCGCGCCAGCGGCCACATGCCGAAGGCCAGCGCCGTCAACAGGCCGTACACGGCCGATAACGCCAATGCGCCGGGATGCAATGCCGGGACCACCGGCAGCGGCAGAAGATGACCGAAGGCGCCGACGATGAGGAAGGGTAGCGCCGCGCCGACGGTCAGACCGGCAAACGATCCGAGAGCGGCCAGCACCATGACCTGCGTCAGATAGATCGCGAACACATCGCGTCCGGTCGCGCCCAGTGCCTTGAAAGCCGCGATGACATCGCGGCGGCGATCGACGTGGCTCTTGACCGCATTTCCGACGCCAACGCCCCCGACCAGCAAGGCGGCGAGCCCGACCAGGGCCAGATACTGCGTGAATCGCGAGATGGTCCGCTCAAGCTGCGGCGACGCATTGTTGCGGCTGCGGATGTCCCAGCCCGCCTCCGGCAATGCCGCCCGCGCATCGTCGACCAGCGTCGACGCGGCTCTTTCGTCCGTACCACCGCCGGCGAGCCGCACCCGGTAAATCCAGCGCACCAGACTCCCTGGCTGCAGCAAGGCGGTGGCGCGCAGGCCGTCGATGCTGGTGAGAAAGCGCGGCCCGAGCCCGACACCTCCCACCAGCTTGTCCGGTTCGGCGTCCACCGCGCTGCGGATTTCAAAGGTGGCGCTGCCGACCGTAACACGATCGCCGATCTTGAGATCAAGCCGCGCCAGCAGCGTCGGATCGACGACCGCGCCGAACACGCCGTCTCGCTCGGCGAGCAGATTGGCCATCGGGAGGTTCGGCGCCAACCTCAGCGCGCCAAGCATGGGATAGGCGCGGTCAACCGCCTTGAGTTCAACAAGCGCCAGCTCGCCGTCCGGCGCGCGCGCCATCGCACGCAACGTCCCCGCCACCGAGACATCTCCTCTGGCGCGCAGGAATGCGATCTCCTCCGGCGTCGCCTCGCGCTGGATCAGCGAAAACGCGACGTCGCCGCCAAGCAGCGTGCGCCCCTCGCGCGCCAGGCCATCAGACAGGCTCGACGCCACCGAGCCGACGCCGGCGATCGCCATGACGCCGAGCGCGATGCAGGCGATGAAAACATAGAAGCCGCGCAAGCCGCTGCGCAATTCGCGCAGCGCCAGACGGAGTGGCAGGAACGGGGCGCGGGTCATCTATATCCACTCGTCATTCGAGATCGCGCACGAAGTTCGCGAAGCGGGAATGACGGATGATCTGCGATCCGGAACAACGGATGATGTGTCATTGCGCTGATCCGTCGATGCGGCCCGAGCGCAACCGCACCACGCGGTCGCAGCGTTGGGCGAGCGCGTTGTCGTGGGTGACCAGCACCAGCGTCATGCCGCGCTCGGCATGTTTGGCGAAGAGCAGATCGACGATCTGCTGACCTGTCGCCTCGTCCAGATTGCCGGTCGGCTCGTCGGCGACGAGTATAGCCGGATCGGGCGCGAACGCCCGCGCCAGCGCCACGCGTTGCTGCTCGCCGCCGGACAACTGCGCCGGATAATGATGCTGCCGCTCGCCGAGACCCACGGCCTCCAATTCTCGCGCCGCGCGAGCCGATGCGTCCGGCGCGCCCGCAAGTTCGAGCGGCACCGCGACGTTCTCGAGCGCCGTCATGGTCGGGATCAGGTGGAACGACTGGAACACGATGCCGACGTGACGGCCGCGAAATCGCGCGAGGGCGTCCTCGTCGAGAGCATTGAATCGAGTGCCGTCGACCACCACCTCTCCGCTGTCAGGACGTTCAAGCCCGGCCATCACCATGAGGAGCGTGGATTTGCCCGACCCGGAGGGGCCGATCAGACCGACAGCTTCGGCGCGGCCAATGCGGAGATTGATGTCCTTAAGAATATGGACCCGCGCCGCCCCGCTGCCGAGCGTGAGATTGACATTGGCGATGGCGATGGCGTCCGGAACTTCGGAATAACCCGCCGGTGACGAGCGTTCGATGAGACTGTCCATGCGAAAGTCATATGGGACTTCCTTTCCAGCAGTCGAGTGGTTGAAGCGCACGTTTGTGTGGCTGGCGCTGGGCGGCGCGCTGTTCGCGACATCCGCATTCGCCCAGGCCCCGCCTGGCAGTCCGGTCAAGCTCGTGGTGCTCGGCGACTCCCTAAGCGCCGGGCTCGGCCTTCCAGCCGCCGCCGCATTCCCCGCGCAACTGGAAAAGGCCTTGCAAAACAAAGGGCTGAATGTCGCGATCGACAATGCAGGCGTTTCCGGCGACACCGCCTCCGGTGGCCTCGAGCGGCTCGACTGGTCGGTGCCTCCCGGCACTCAGGGTGTGATTCTCGAACTGGGCGCGAACGATGCGCTCCGTGGCCTCGATCCCAAGGTGACGCGCGCGGCGCTGGAAGATATCCTGAAGCGCCTGAAGGCGCGCGGGGTCGCGGTCCTGTTGTGCGGGATGCTCGCGCCGCCGAATTTCGGCACCGAATACGCTACACAGTTCAACGCGATCTTTCCCGATCTCGCCAGGGAATACGGCGTGCCGCTTTATCCGTTTTTCCTCGACGGCGTCGCGGCCAACACAAAGCTCAATCAGGCCGACGGCATGCATCCGACCGCCGACGGCATAGCTGTGATCGTGAAGAAAATCATGCCGATGGTTGAGCCCTTCGTCCGCGGAATCTCTGCACAGAAGAAGTGAAAAACCGCGTGCTTCGCACCGTCACAGAACTACGATAAAAGCGGATACGGTGATTCGCCGCCGAATTGGTTTCGAACCCCGGTTTTCGCCGCGTGACTTTCGGAACCAAGGTCTCAGCATCGAGGGTATTTGCGATGCCGCGTTTGTTCACCGGGCTGGAGATACCGCCCGACGTCTGCCGCATACTGTCCGATCTGCGCGGCGGTCTGCCCGGCGCCCGCTGGATCGACCCCGAAAACTATCATCTCACGCTGCGCTTCATCGGCGATATCGACGGCGCCTCCGCCAACGAGATCGCGTCGGTGCTGCTGCGGGTGAACCGCAAGCCATTCGAGGTGACGCTGCGGGGACTGTCCAGTTTCGGCGGCAAAAAACCCCGCGCCGTCGTTGCCTCTGTGGAACCGAGCGGGCCGCTGGTCGATTTGCAGGCCGAACTCGAACGGCTGATGCAACGCTGCGGGCTCGATCCCGAGAGCCGCAAGTTCACGCCTCACGTGACGCTCGCACGGCTGCGCGACGCATCCAACCATGACGTCGCGAACTATCTGTCCGTGCGGGGCTATTTTCCGTCCAAAGTATTCACCGCGGAGCGTTTCGTACTGTTCTCCTCGCGCGCCTCGGTCGGCGGTGGACCCTATGTGGTGGAGGATTCCTACGCGCTCAGCCCGTAACCGTCCGACCTGCGAGGCTCTTCAACCAATTCACGACTTGCATTTCGGCTGATATGGAGACGTAAGCTGTCCGATGCTTTCGACCTCGCCCACGCTGTTTCGCGATCACTATCAGGATCTCGTCGCATCGGGCGCGATCGAGGCGGACCCCGCGCAGGCGCGGGTGGCGGAAGCTCTCGCCGCGCTGGACGAGCGGCTCATGGCCTACAAGCCGGCGACAAGGTCAGGCTTTCTCGACAAGCTCTTTCATCCCGACCACGCGCCTCCTCCGAAAGGACTTTATATCTACGGCGACGTCGGGCGCGGCAAGTCCATGCTGATGGACCTGTTCTTCCATGAGAGCGCGGTCCCGCACAAACGCCGCGTTCATTTTCATGAGTTCATGGCCAACGTCCACGAACGCATCTTCGCCTTCCGGCAGAGCATCGCGCGGGGCGAGATCGCCGATACCGACGTCATTCAACTCACCGCGGCCTCGATCTTCGAGGAAGCGTGGCTTTTGTGCTTCGACGAATTCCACGTCACCGATATCGCCGATGCCATGATCCTCGGCCGCCTGTTCGCACGCCTGTTCGAACTCGGCACGGTGGTGGTGGCGACATCCAACGTCCCGCCCGAGGACCTTTATGAGGGCGGCCTCAACCGCGTGCTGTTCTTGCCGTTCATCGAACAGATCGAGGAGCGCATGGAGGTGCTGCGCCTCGATGCGCGCACCGACTTCCGCATGGAAAAGCTGACAGGCGTCACGATGTGGCTGACGCCCGCCGACGCTAGGGCCGAAGCGGCCCTCGACAAGGGTTGGGCGCTCATGACAGGCGGCGCGCCGTGCAGGCCTCGCGACATCGCGATCAAGGGCCATACCTTGCGCGTGCCGTGTTCGTCCCACGGCGTTGCCCGGTTTTCCTTCGCCGACCTCTGTGAGCAGCCGCTTGGCGCTTCCGACTATCTGAGGCTTGCGCGGGACTATCATACCCTCATCATCGATCGCATTCCGGTCATGAACGAGGCCGACCGCAACGCCGCCAAGCGATTCATCGCGCTGATCGACGCGCTGTATGACAACGGCGTGAAACTGATGGCCTCGAGCGACACCGATCCGCTGTCGCTCTATCGCGCAAGCGAGGGTTTTGAGGCGAACGAATTCAAGCGGACTTCCTCGCGCCTGATCGAGATGGGCTCGGACTCCTACCTGGCCCAGGCCCACGGCCGCAGCGATTCCGCCGCCGGCGGCTCCAGCACCGGACTGGTGGAGACATAAAATCGGTCCCGCCATTGCTGGTCATCGGAGTCGAACCTCAGGCAGACAGGACGACTTGAACGGGCGGGACGAAAGGTCTAACCACGCTGTTGTCGAGATTTTCCCATCCCGCCTCTTTGCCATCAAAGGATAAATTCCCATGGCGCGCGACAAGATCGCCCTGATCGGCTCCGGCCAGATCGGAGGAACGCTCGCTCACCTCATCGGGCTGAAAGAACTCGGCGACGTCGTGATGTTCGATATCGCCGAAGGCATTCCGCAAGGAAAATCCCTCGATATCGCACAGTCTTCGCCGGTGGAGGGATTCGACGCCAGGCTGACCGGCGCCAACTCCTACGAAGCGCTTGATGGCGCGAAGGTCTGCATCGTCACTGCCGGCATTCCGCGCAAGCCGGGCATGAGCCGCGACGATCTCCTTAGCATCAATCTCAAGGTGATGGAGCAGGTCGGCGCGGGCATCAGGAAATATGCGCACGACGCCTTCGTCATCTGCATCACCAATCCGCTCGACGCCATGGTCTGGGCGCTTCAGAAGGCTTCCGGCCTGCCGGCGAAGAAGGTGGTCGGTATGGCAGGCGTGCTGGACTCGTCACGCTTCCGTTATTTCCTTGCCGACGAATTCGACGTGTCGGTGGAAGACGTCACAGCCTTCGTGCTCGGCGGCCACGGCGACAGCATGGTGCCGCTGGTGAAGTACTCGACCGTGGCCGGCATTCCGCTGCCGGATCTCGTCAAAATGGGCTGGACCTCGCAGGCGCGCATCGACGAGATCGTCGAGCGGACCCGCAACGGCGGCGCGGAGATCGTCAACCTGCTGAAGACCGGTTCGGCTTTCTATGCGCCCGCGACGTCGGCGATCGCGATGGCGGAAAGCTATCTGCGCGACAAGAAGCGCGTGCTGCCATGCGCTGCCTATCTCAACGGCGAATACGGCGTGAAGGACATGTATGTCGGCGTACCCGTGGTGATTGGCGCCAGGGGCGTCGAGCGCGTCGTCGAAATCGAACTTGGAGGCAAGGATCGCGAAGCCTTCGACAAATCGGTCGGCGCGGTTCAGGGGCTCATTGATGCCTGCAAGAAGATCGCGCCCGATCTGCTGGACCGCTAATCGGCCGCGAGGCAACTGTCCGCCTGTCCTCGGCTGGAGCGGAATGGGGAAAAGTGATGCAGCGGTTTCCGCCGGCATCCCGCTTTGGAATATTGGTATCGACCACGTTGATGATTTTGGATCAATTCGAGCCAAGATCGTCTGATCTAGTGTATCGCCGGTCAGTCTGTGACAGACGAAGACAGGTGAAGTCGAACATTTCGTGCCAATTGTCACTGCCACGCGTCGGAGACCATCACGATGAACATCCACGAGTATCAGGCCAAGGCGTTGCTGCGCGAATTCGGCGTGCCGGTCTCTCGCGGGATTCCGGTGCTGAAAGCATCGGAAGCCGAAGCGGCGGCGAACACGCTGGGCGGCCCGGTCTGGGTGGTGAAAAGTCAGATCCATGCAGGTGGCCGCGGCAAGGGCAAATTCAAGGAAGCCTCCGCCGGCGATAAAGGCGGTGTCCGTCTCGCCAAATCGGTCGCCGAGGTCAGCGAGTTCGCCAAACAGATGCTCGGGGCCACGCTGGTCACGGTGCAGACCGGCCCCGCCGGCAAGCGGGTCAATCGGCTCTACATCGAGGAAGGCTCCGACATCGACAAGGAGTTCTATCTATCTGCGCTGGTCGACCGTGAGACCTCGCGGGTCGCGTTCGTCGTTTCCACCGAGGGTGGCGTGAACATCGAGGACGTCGCCCACAAAACGCCTGAGAAAATCGTGACCTTCTCGGTCGATCCCGCCACCGGCATCATGGCTCATCACGGCCGCACCGTCGCCAAGGCGCTGGGTCTTTCCGGCGACCTCGCCAAGCAGGCGGACAGGCTGGTCACGCAGCTTTACACCGCCTTCATCGCCAAGGACATCGCGCTCCTGGAGATCAACCCGCTGGTCGTAACCAGGCAGGGTCAGTTGTGCGTGCTCGACGCCAAGGTGTCTTTCGATAGCAATGCGATGTTCCGCCATTCCGACGTGCTGGCGCTGCGCGACGAGACGGAGGAAGATCCCAAGGAAATCGAGGCGTCGCGTTTCGACCTGAGCTATGTTGCGCTCGACGGACAGATCGGTTGCATGGTCAACGGCGCCGGCCTTGCGATGGCGACCATGGACATCATCAAGCTCTACGGCATGGCGCCTGCGAACTTCCTCGACGTCGGCGGCGGCGCGACAAAGGACAAGGTCGCGGCCGCCTTCAAGATCATCACCGCCGATCCGAACGTGAAGGGCATCCTGGTCAATATCTTCGGCGGCATCATGAAATGCGACGTCATTGCCGACGGCGTCGTCGCCGCGGTGAAGCAGGTCGGCCTCAATGTCCCGCTGGTAGTTCGCCTCGAAGGCACCAACGTCGACGCCGGCAAAAAGATCATCCGCGAGTCCGGTCTCAACGTGCTGCCCGCCGACGATCTCGACGATGCCGCGCAGAAGATCGTCAAGGCCGTGAAAGGGGTCGGGTAAATGTCCGTTCTGATCGACAGGAACACAAAGGTCATCTGCCAGGGCTTCACCGGCAAGAACGGCACGTTCCATTCCGAGGCCGCGATCGCTTACGGCACCAAAATGGTCGGCGGCACCTCGCCGGGCAAAGGCGGCAGCAAGCACCTCGACCTGCCGGTGTTCGACACCGTGCGTGAAGCGCGCGAGGCCACCGGCGCCGATGCCAGCGTGATCTATGTCCCGCCGCAGGGCGCGGCCGATGCGATATGCGAGGCGATCGACGCCGAGACCCCGCTGATCGTCTGCATCACCGAGGGCATTCCGGTGCTCGACATGGTGCGGGTCAAGCGGTCGCTGTCGGGATCGAAGTCGCGGCTGATCGGGCCGAATTGTCCGGGGGTCGTCACCGCCGGCGAATGCAAGATCGGCATCATGCCGGCCAACATCTTCAAGCCGGGCAATGTCGGCATCGTCTCCCGCTCGGGCACGCTGACCTACGAAGCGGTATTTCAGACCAGCCAGGAAGGTCTGGGACAAACAACCGCGGTCGGCATCGGCGGCGACCCGGTCAAGGGCACCGAATTCATCGACGTGCTGGAAATGTTTCTCGCCGATCCCAAGACCACATCGATCGTGATGATCGGCGAGATCGGCGGCTCGGCCGAGGAAGACGCCGCCCAGTTTTTGATCGACGAAGCCAGACGCGGCCGCAGCAAGCCGACAGTCGGCTTCATCGCCGGCGTCACCGCGCCGCCCGGCCGCCGCATGGGCCATGCTGGCGCCATCATCTCCGGCGGCAAGGGCGACGCCGCGTCCAAGACCGCCGCCATGGAAGCTGCCGGCATCATTGTCTCGCCGTCTCCGGCGCGGCTCGGAAAGACTCTTGTCGAAAAGTTGAGATCGTGATTCAAACTTTGGTTCTTTTCGGCGCGAAGTTCCACCCTAAATAAGGTAAATATTCAAATTCACGCTGATTCCGACCCGGAACAGCACACGCGTTGTCTTTTTCGCAAGACTAGAAATCGTCAGGACGCGATATGTCTCGCCAGAACGCGAATGCAGCATTTGCCCTTTCCTCGTTCCTGCATGGCCCCAACGCCTCCTACATCGACGGTCTTTACGCCCGCTACGAAAACGATCCAGCCTCGGTCGATGCCGAGTGGCAGGAGTTTTTCAAAAGCCTGACGGACGCTCCCGAGGACGTCCGGAAGAACGCGGAAGGGCCGTCCTGGGAGAAGGCGAATTGGCTGCCCGCGCCGCAGGACGACCTCACCTCCGCGCTCGACGGCAACTGGGCTCAGGTCGAACAGTCCGTCGGCGCCAAGGTGCAGGCAAGGATACAGGCGAACGATTCGGCGCTGGCCGGCGTCGAGGTCCACCAGGCCACCCGCGATTCGGTTCGCGCACTGATGCTGATCCGGGCCTATCGCATGCGCGGTCATTTCCATGCCCGGCTCGATCCGCTCGGTCTCGATCCTGCGCGGGACCACGAAGAACTCGATCCCCGCGTCTACGGCTTCACCGACGCCGACATGGATCGCAAGATCTTTCTCGACCATGTCCTCGGCCTCGAATACGGCACGCTGCGCGAGATCGTGGCGATCTGCGAGCGTACCTATTGCCAGACGCTCGGCGTCGAGTTCATGCACATTTCGAACGGCGCGCAGAAAGGCTGGATCCAGGAGCGCATCGAGGGACCGGACAAGGAAATCAGCTTCACGCCGGAAGGACGCCGCGCGATCCTCAAGAAGCTCGTCGAGGCGGAGGGCTTCGAGAAGTTCTGCGACGTCAAGTTCACCGGCACCAAACGTTTCGGCCTCGACGGCGCCGAATCGCTGATTCCGGCGCTGGAGCAGATCATCAAGCGAGGCGGCAATCTCGGCGTCAAGGAAATCGTGATCGGCATGCCGCACCGCGGACGGCTGAACGTGCTGACGCAAGTGATGGGCAAGCCGCACCGCGCGCTGTTCCATGAATTCAAGGGCGGCTCGGTCAATCCCGACGCCGTGGAAGGCTCGGGCGACGTCAAGTATCACCTCGGCGCCTCAAGCGACCGCGAGTTCGACAACAACCGGATTCACCTGTCGCTGACCGCCAACCCCTCGCACCTCGAGATCGTCGATCCGGTGGTGCTGGGCAAGGTGCGCGCCAAGCAGGACCAGCACGGCGATCCACCCGACCAGCGCAACTCGGTCCTGCCGCTCCTGATGCACGGCGACGCCGCCTTCGCCGGGCAAGGTGTCGTGGCGGAATGCTTTGCGCTGTCGGACCTCAAGGGCTACCGCACTGGCGGGTCGATCCACTTCATCGTCAATAACCAGATCGGCTTCACCACCTATCCGCGCTACTCGCGCTCATCGCCCTATCCGTCCGACGTCGCGAAGATGATCGAAGCGCCGATCTTCCACGTCAACGGCGACGATCCGGAAGCCGTGGTGTTCGCCGCCAAGGTTGCGACCGAATTCCGGCAGAAATTCCACAAGCCGGTCGTGATCGACATGTTCTGCTATCGCCGGCACGGCCACAACGAAGGCGACGAGCCGTCGTTCACCAACCCAACGATGTACCAGAAGATCGCCGCGCATCCCTCCACGCTGGAACTGTACGCGAAGCGGCTGACCGCTGACGGCATCATCACCGAGGGCGAGGTCGAGAAGCTGAAAGCCGACTGGCGAGCGCGGCTCGACGCCGAATTCGAGGGCGGCGCCGGCTACAAGCCGAACAAGGCCGACTGGCTCGACGGCAAGTGGGCCGGCCTCAAGCTCGCCGACCAGGACGAAGAGCCGCGCCGCGGCGTCACTGGCGTCGACGTCACGACGCTGAAGGAGATCGGCCGCAGCATCACCCGCGTGCCGGACGGTTTCCGCGTGCATCGCACCGTGCAGCGCTTTCTCGAAAACCGCGCCAAGGCGATCGAGGGCGGCACCGGCATCGACTGGGCGACGGCGGAGGCGCTGGCGTTCTGTTCGCTGATGCTGGAGGGTCATAACGTCCGTCTGTCCGGTCAGGACAGCGAGCGCGGCACCTTCTCGCAACGGCATTCCGTGCTGTTCGATCAGCAGGACGAAAGCCGCTACACGCCGTTCAACCATCTCGGCAAGGACCAGGGCCGCTACGAGGTCATCAATTCGCTGCTGTCCGAAGAAGCCGTGCTCGGCTTCGAATACGGCTATTCGCTCGCCGAGCCCAATGCTCTCACCATGTGGGAGGCGCAGTTCGGCGACTTCGCCAACGGCGCGCAGGTGGTGTTCGACCAGTTCATCTCCGCCGGAGAGCGCAAGTGGCTGCGTATGTCGGGTCTCGTCTGCATGCTGCCCCACGGCTATGAAGGCCAGGGGCCGGAGCATTCGTCTGCACGGCTGGAGCGTTTTCTGCAGATGTGCGCCGAAGACAACATGCAGGTGGTTAATCTCACGACGCCCGCCAACCATTTCCACGCGCTGCGCCGGCAGTTGAAACGCCAGATCCGCAAGCCGCTGATCATGATGACGCCAAAGTCGCTGCTGCGTCACAAGCGGGCGGTATCGCGTCTCGACGAACTCGGCGCCGATACCGCTTTCCACCGCATTTTGTACGACGATGCGGCGATGCTGCCCGACCAGAAAATCAAACTGGTGGACGACGACAATATCCGCCGCGTCGTGCTGTGTTCCGGCAAGGTCTACTACGACCTCTACGAGGAACGTGAGAAGCGCAACATCGACGACGTCTACCTGTTGCGGATCGAACAGTTGTATCCAGTGCCGCTGAAGGCCTTGGTGCAGGTCCTCGGCAGCTTCAAGAACGCCGAAATCGTCTGGTGCCAGGAGGAGCCGCGCAACATGGGCGCGTGGCACTTCATCGAACCCTACCTCGAATGGATTCTCAACCAGATCGGCGCACCCAACAGGCGCCCGCGTTATGCCGGCCGCGCCGCGTCCGCTGCCACCGCAACTGGATTAATGTCGAAGCATCTTGCGCAACTCAAGGCACTTCTCGAAGAAGCACTTGGATAATTAATTGCGTTGTCATGCCCGGTGCGCCATCAAGCTTGCGCAGATTGCGTCGGCCTGTCTGCGATGCCGGGTGTCCAAGGTTCTGCATCGCACTCCAGACGCGGGTATCGAGACAGGCGAGCGAAGCGACGCCGTGCTTCGGACGGATATGGCCCGCCGAGACCGGCGGAGGATTTAAGAAGGGCTGCTCACATGACTGAGATACGCGTTCCGACGCTCGGCGAATCGGTAACCGAGGCCACCATCGGCAAATGGTTCAAGAAGACCGGTGACGCCGTGGCTGTCGACGAACCGCTCGTCGAACTCGAGACCGACAAGGTGACCATCGAAGTGCCTGCGCCCTCAGCCGGCACGCTCGGCGAGATCGTCGCCAAGGACGGCGAGACGGTCGCCGTCGGCGCGTTGCTCGGGCAGATCTCCGAAGGCGCCGCGCCGGCAAAACCCCCGGCGGCCAAGGCTTCGGCGGGCGTCGCACCTGAAAGCACAACCGGACGTCCGGACCTCAAATCCGATACGACGAAACCGATCAACGCCGGCCCGGAAGAGCCGCGACCCAGGCCGGAAACCTCGGCGACCTCCGACGCGCCGCTCGCGCCCTCGGTCCGCAAGCTCTCCGCCGAAAGCGGTATCGATGCTTCCACGGTGCCGGGTTCGGGCAAGGACGGCCGCGTCACCAAGGACGATATGCTGGCCGCGATCGAGAAAGCGGCGTCGGCACCGACGCCGGTCAACCAGCCGGCCGCCGCAGTTCAGCTCCGTGCCCCCTCCCCTCCCGACGACGCCGCCCGCGAGGAGCGCGTGAAGATGACTCGGCTGCGCCAGACAATCGCGCGTCGTCTCAAGGAGGTGCAGAATACCGCCGCGATGCTGACGACCTTCAACGAGGTCGACATGACCAGCGTCATGGCGCTGCGCGCGCACTACAAAGAGGTGTTCGAGAAGAAACACGGCTCCAAGCTTGGCTTCATGGGCTTTTTCACCAAGGCCTGCGTTCAGGCGCTGAAGGACATCCCCGCCGTCAACGCCGAGATCGACGGCACCGATCTGATCTACAAGAACTACTATCACATCGGCGTCGCGGTCGGCACCGACAAGGGTCTGGTCGTGCCTGTGGTGCGGGACTGCGACCGCAAGTCGATCGCCGAGATCGAGAAGAGCATCGCCGATTACGGCCGCCGCGCTCGCGACGGCCAGCTCAAGATCGAGGAGATGCAGGGCGGCACATTTACTATCACCAACGGCGGCATCTACGGCTCGCTGATGTCGACGCCGATCCTGAACGCGCCGCAGGCCGGCATCCTCGGCATGCACAAGATTCAGGAACGCCCGATGGCGATCGGCGGCAAGGTCGAAATCCGCCCGATGATGTATCTCGCGCTCTCCTATGATCACCGCGTCATCGACGGCAAGGAAGCCGTCACCTTCCTTGTGCGCGTCAAGGAATCGCTCGAAGATCCGGCCCGGCTGGTGCTGGACTTATAGTGCAGGCTGAAGCCTTCCCGCTTCTGATTAAATCAGAAGCGGGATTCCATGATTTTGATTTGACGCGTTTTCTTCACGCGAACCGGTATCCACTTCGCTCGAAAACGCTCCAGGAAGAAACCACATGACGCAAATCTTGCTGAAGTCCGATACCAAGACCACCGAGTTCGGTCATTTGACCTCGATTGATCTGGAGTTGAATGCGGTCATTTTAGAACTGGTTTACCTCGCCTGTTTGAGCTTCGAGCACGGGGCATCCGCCGCACATATTTATGTCTCCGAATACGGCGGCGAAGTTAGAAGCCTTGCCGGTGAAAATCCCTTCAATGCTCTGGGATCTTTCGAAAACGTCTCGAAAAAGTCAGCGGACTGGGTGTTGTCGCGAGCGCTGTTCTACCATGACAACCAGAGGCGACGGGCGAAGGCCGATCAGGAAAACGCGAAAGCTGAAGACAAGCATCAACCCGCGATCGAGAAAAAGCTCGGCAACCTCGACAAGGCGCACGCTTTGAGACGAAAGCTGATCACCGACGGAGCCGATCCCGACGAGGTCAACCGACTGGTCGGCGGATTGCTCTTCGACCAGCGCGCAAAATTGCTCACCGTACCGGACCCAACGGATTGAGAAGCACAATTCGCGCTTCGTATCCGCCGCGGCTCGGCGGCAGCGCCGACAAAACCGCCAACGCGTCGCCTGACTGTTGTTCGACGAAGTCTCCCATGCCCCGGCGGACAATGCGGATACAAGGTGCGTCACAAGGATTGAAACGACAGGATCGAGACCATGGCGACTTACGACCTCGTTATTATCGGCACCGGCCCCGGAGGTTACGTCTGCGCCATCCGCGCGGCGCAGCTCGGCATGAAGGTCGCCGTTGTCGAGAAGAATCCAACGCTCGGCGGTACCTGTCTCAATGTCGGCTGCATGCCGTCGAAGGCGCTGCTGTACGCCTCCGAAACTTTCGAGGAAGCCGGGCACTCGTTCGCGAAAATGGGCATCGGCGTCGATGCGCCGAAACTCGATTTGCCCGCGATGATGACCTTCAAGCAGCAGGGCATCGACGGCAACGTCAAGGGCGTCGAATTCCTGATGAAGAAAAACAAGATCGACGTCATCGGCGGCACCGGCAAGATCCTCGGCACCGGCAAGGTCGAGGTGACCGGCTCCGACGGCACGACCCACACCGTCGAAACCAAGAACATCGTCATCGCCACCGGCTCCGGCGTCGCGAAGCTCAAGGGCATCGAGATCGACGAGAAACGCATCGTGTCGTCCACCGGCGCATTGTCTCTTGAGAAAGTGCCGGGAAAACTTCTGGTGATCGGCGCCGGCGTGATCGGCCTCGAACTCGGCTCGGTGTGGCGCCGCCTGGGCGCGCAGGTGACGGTGGTGGAATTCCTCGACCGCATCCTGCCCGGCATGGACGGTGAGATCGCCAGGCAATTCCAGCGCATTCTCGAAAAGCAGGGCGTTGCGTTCAAGCTCGGCGCCAAGGTCACGGGCGTCGACTCGTCAGGCAAGACACTGGCGGCGCATGTCGAACCCGCCGCAGGCGGCGCGGCCGAGACGGTCGAAGCCGACGTCGTGCTCGTTTGCATCGGCCGCACACCCTACACCGACGGCCTTGGCCTGAAGGAAGCCGGCGTCGCGCTGGACGATCGCGGGCGCGTGGAAATCGACGCGCATTTCTCGACCAGCGTGAAAGGGATTTACGCCATCGGCGACGTCGTGAGAGGGCCAATGCTGGCGCATAAGGCCGAGGACGAAGGTGTCGCCTGCGCCGAAATTCTCGCCGGGCAGGCCGGCCATGTGAACTACGACGTCATCCCCGGCGTGGTCTATACCACGCCGGAAGTGTCCTCGGTCGGCAAGACCGAGGAAGAACTGAAACAGGCCGGCACGGCCTATACCATCGGCAAGTTTCCGTTCACGGCCAACGGCCGCTCCAAGGTCAACCAGACTACCGACGGATTTGTGAAAATTCTCGCCGATGCGAAAACCGACCGCGTGCTCGGCGTTCACATCATCGGCCGCGAGGCCGGCGAGATGATCCACGAAGCCTGCGTATTGATGGAATTCGGCGGTTCGGCGGAAGATCTCGCCCGCACCTGCCACGCTCACCCGACGCGATCGGAAGCCATCAAGGAAGCTGCCCTCGCCGTCGGCAAACGCGCGATCCATATGTGATCCTGCTCCGGCGCAAGCCACGCAAGGTGCGCCCGAGATAACGCATAAATCTGCTCGTCAATGTCCCAGCAGATGCAATGCGTGCGGGACAAACATCCCGATCGCCGTGACCCCGATCCCGGCGAGCGCCAGCAGTCCCGATATCCAGGCCAGCACTGGCATGCTGGTGATAATGGCGGCCGACGCCAGCACGATGGCGATCTGGAACGCGGCGGACGCCAGTTCGAAGTGATGATATTTCGCCATCGCGAGATCGCGCGCGTCCTCGGCGTGTTTGGCGCGCTCTGCGAGTTGATCCTGACCCTCGCCGGTGCTCGGATCGGAACGATAATGCGCCGCGCTCTTCTGCCACTCGTCGATCTGCTTTTGCAGCGCAGCCCTGGTCGCCTCATCCGCCGCGAGCCGGAGGCTGAGCTTGGCCTGGTCGGCCTGGGTCTGGACCACGGTGCGGCGGATACTCTTGGCCTGGAAAAAGGCCCAGAGGTTGGAGGACTCCACGTTCTTGCTGATCGATTCGGTCTGGGCGCCCTTACCCAGCGTTTCAGACAACGCGAGGCAGAGCGCGATGACGGCGATCAGGAGCGCGATCTTCTTGTTTTCTCCTGACGCATGATGCGTATGCTCGGCATGCTCCATGCTTTCGTGCGCGCTCATTGTCCTCTCCCGCGGCGGTTAGACAGCCCACGATTGACCGGCGGCTTTTTCCACGCAAGTGGCCAACCGATCCTTGCGGCGAATGTCCGCCGGAAATCTTGTGGAAGCAGGGGATATCAGGCGCGAGGGTGCGCCGTCTTGTAGACCTCCAACAGCCGCTCGCTGTCGATGCCTGTGTAGATTTGCGTGGTCGAAAGCGATGCGTGACCTAGCAGTTCCTGGATCGCGCGCAGATCGCCGCCACGGCTCAAGAGATGCGTCGCGAATGAATGGCGCAGCGCATGCGGCGTCGCGCTGTCGGGCAGACCAAGCGCGCCACGCATCCGCGCCATGACGAGCTGGATGATGCGCGCCTTGAGCGGACCGCCCCGCGCGCCGACGAAGATCGGCCCTTCCGGAGGCAGCGAATACGGACACATCGCGACATAGTCCTGGATCAGCGCCAGCACGTTCTGCAGCACCGGTACCATCCGCGTCTTGTTGCCCTTGCCGGTGACGACCAGAACGTCGCCCGCGCCCGGCTGCGGCACATCGCGACGCTTCAGCCCGAGCGCCTCGGAAATGCGCAAGCCTGATCCGTACAGCAGCGCCATCACGGCGGCGTCGCGCGCCCAGATCCAGGGCTCGCGGTCCTCGCCGGCACGCTCGGACGCATCGGCAAAACGCTTCGCTGCGCTCACTTGAATCGGTTTCGGCAGACTCTTGCCGACCTTCGGGGCACGGACCGCGCCGAGCGCGCCGGCCTTGCCGAGCCCTTCCCGTTCCAGAAATCTGGCGAAAGAGCGCAGGCCCGCCAGCGCGCGCATCAACGACCGGCCGCCGACATCGTCGGCGCGGCGTGCGGCCATGAAGGCGCGGACATCGCTTGCCTCAAGCGCGGCGAAGCACTTCAGCGTCACCAACTCACCCCAGTGCTCGCCGAGAAACGCCAGGCATTGCCTGACATCCCGCGCATAGGCCTCGCAGGTCTTGGGGGAGAGCCTTCGCTCGGTCCGCAGATGTGCAAGCCATCGCACGATTTGCCGCCCCACATCGGGGGCCGCGCAGGCAAGATCGGGTAGCGGCTCTGGAGCGGGCTTGGGCATGATTCGTACCCGTCACGATGATTCCGGCGATTATATCGCGTTGCTTCGTTTATCCTTCGCTAACCCATGGCGTTTTCGAGCGAAACGGAACCCGGTTCGCGTCAAGAAAACGCGTCAAATCAAAATCATGGAGTCCCGCTTCCATCAGAAGCAGGGGCCTCTAAACCGGCGGCTGGCTTCCGGCTGCAACGCCAACTACCTTTAGCCCCGCATCCCACTCGAGCCCGATTCTTCGGATGGATCATTTTTCGCGCAGCCGCCCGGCATCGACATCGACGACTCGCGTCGTCGATGTCCTGGTTCCCGTTGCGATCGATCAGGCTTATTCCTACCGCGTTCCGCACGGCATGGAGATCGCGCCCGGCGACGTGGTCACGGTGCCGCTCGGACCGCGCGAGGTCATCGCCGTGGTCTGGGCCGAAAACCCGTCGCCCGATCCACGCCTGCACAACCGGTTGAAGGACATTGGCGAAAAACTCAGTGTGCCGCCGCTCAAGGCTGAACTGCGCACGCTGATCGACTGGGTCGCAAACTACACGCTGTCGTCACGCGGCATGGTGATGCGCATGAGCCTGCGGATGGGCGAGCACCTCGGACCGGAGCGGGCACGAGCCGGCGTACGACTCAGCGGCGAGCCGCCCCAGCGCATGACGCCGGCGCGACGGCGGCTGATCGCGGTGTTGTCCGATCGCCTGCTGCACGGAAAATCCGATGCCGCGAAGGAAGCGGGCGTCAGCGCCGGCGTGGTCGACGGCCTCGTCGACGAGGGCACGCTGACGATCGAGCCGATGCCGCCTCCTCCGCCGCCACCGCCGCCCGATCCAGATTTCGCCGTTCCCGACTTTTCCCGCATCCAGCGCGCCGCCGTGGACGCCATGCGCGCGCTCGCCGCGAACGGCACGTTCCACGTCGCGCTGCTCGACGGCGTCACCGGATCCGGCAAGACCGAGGTCTATTTCGAAGCAGTCGCCGAAACCATCCGCCGCGGCAAGCAGGCGCTGATCCTGATGCCGGAGATCGCGCTGACCGGGCAGTTTCGCGACCGCTTCGCGGCGCGCTTCGGCGAACGCCCGCTGGAGTGGCATTCCGAACTGACGCCGCGCACGCGCGCGCGCAACTGGGCCGCGATCGCGGCGGGCGAGGCGCAGGTCGTGGTCGGCGCACGCTCGGCGCTGTTTCTTCCCTATGCCGATCTCGGGCTGATCATCGTCGACGAGGAGCACGACCAGGCCTACAAGCAGGACGAAGGCGCGCACTATCACGCCCGCGACATGGCCGTGGTGCGCGCGCATATCGCAAAAATTCCGATCGTGCTGGCGTCGGCGACGCCGTCGGTCGAGAGCGAAGTCAATGCACGCAAGGGACGCTATCAGCGCATCGCGCTGACGTCGCGGTTCGGCGGCCAGCACATGCCACAGATCGAACTGATCGATCTGCGCCGCGAGGCCCCGCCGCGCGGCCGCTTCGTTTCTCCGCGTCTTGCGGGGGAAATTCAAAACGCCATCGAACGGCGCGAGCAGGCGCTGCTGTTTCTCAACCGACGCGGCTACGCGCCGCTGACCTTGTGCCGCGCCTGCGGTCACCGCTTCGCCTGCACGATCTGCGACGCATGGCTGGTGGATCATCGCTTCCGGCAGCGTCTCGTATGCCATCACTGCGGCTTCTCGATGCCGCGTCCACGGCAATGTCCGCATTGCGCGGCGGAGGAATCGCTTGTCGCTGTCGGCCCCGGCGTCGAACGGTTGCAGGAAGAGGCCGCCGCGCTGTTCCCCGACGCCCGCACCATGGTGCTGTCGAGTGATCTGATCACCTCGATCGAGACGATGCGCACCGAACTCAACGACATCGCGGAAGGCCGCGTCGACATCATCATCGGCACGCAACTGGTGGCGAAGGGACATCATTTTCCGCGCCTGAACCTCGTCGGCGTCGTCGACGCCGACCTCGGCCTGAGCAACGGCGATCCGCGCGCCGCGGAACGGACTTTCCAACTGCTCAACCAGGTGATCGGCCGCACCGGTCGCGAGCAAGGCCGCGGAATCGGTTATCTGCAAACCCACCAGCCCGAACACCCCGTGATGAAGGCCCTGGTCGCAAGCGACCGCGAGGCGTTTTACGCCAGCGAGATCGAGGCACGGGAGCGCGCGGGCTATCCCCCGTTCGGCCGCCTCGCCAGCCTGATCATATCCGCAGGCGACCGCCCGACCGCAGAGGGTTTCGCCCGCCAGCTCGCCGCGACCGCACCGATCGACGAATGCGTTCAGGTGCTCGGACCGGCGGAAGCGCCGCTCGCCGTCATCAAAGGCCGCTATCGCTTTCGCTTGCTGGCGAAGTCGGCGCGCGGCGTGGATCTTTCCGGCTATCTGCGCGAGTGGCTCGCCGCGGGACCGAAGACCAAGGGTAACCTCAAGCTCGAAGTGGATGTCGACCCGCAGAGCTTTCTCTAGCTGGAAGCGCTTTTCCGTCATGCCGGGCAACGCGTGAGCCGGCGATCCGAAAGAGATGCACAAGGAACTCTTAACAACCCTGCCGGCCATGTGCTGTAGATCACGCCCGCCTCTGTACAACGGCGCGCCGGGATTGACGGCCTCGGGGTTGGCATTCAATCTGCCGCCGCGCGAGGGCTGAATGCATATCTACTTCCGGGGCAGCGGTTTGCAGCGTCTGCGGTTGGCGTCGGGGCTGGCGCTGATGGCGTTCGCGGCCACGCACTTCGCCAATCATGCGGTCGGCCTTGTCAGCCTCGAAGCCATGCATCGGGTGCAGGAACTGCGGACCGCCGTTACCCGGTCATGGCCGGTGTCGATCATCCTGTTGCTCGCGCTGATCACCCACGTCGCCCTCGGCCTTTATAAATTGAGCCGGCGGGAAACCTGGCGGATGCCGGTCTGGGAGGCTCTGCAGATCGGCATCGGACTTTCGATTCCGTTCCTGCTGTTTCCGCATATCGTCAACACCCGCGTGGCGCATGCAGTGTTCGGTGCCAACGACATTTATCTCTACGAACTGGTCCGACTCTGGCCAGACAGCGCGATCCTGCAAAGCACTCTGCTGGTGCTGGTTTGGGTCCACGGCTGCATCGGCATCCACTACTGGTTGCGGCTGTCCGATTCCTACAGCCGGTTCGCTCCGTTCCTGCTGGTCATTGCCCTGTTGTTGCCTGTGCTGGCGCTGTCCGGATTCGCGGTCGCGGGAATGCGCGCGACCTATATCATGTCAGACCCGGGCGCGTTCGCCGCGCTGAAAGCGCGAACGAACTGGCCGAACGCCCATGATGCGGCGACGATGGCGACGCTGCGCGACATTGTCCGATGGGGATTCGGGCTGCTTGCCGCGACCGCCATCGGCATTGCGTTCCTGCGCTACCGCCGCGAGAGCGCAAAGCGCGGACCGGTCCGGATCAGTTACCTCGATGGTCCGGCGGTCGATCTGACGCCCGGCATGACGCTGCTGGAGATCAGCCGGTCGGCCGGCATCCCGCATGCATCTCTCTGCGGCGGCCGCGGCCGCTGCTCGACCTGCCGGGTCCGCATCGAAAAGGGACTGGAGTCGCTTCCAGCGCCTGATGCCGTCGAGGCCACGACCCTCAGCGCGATCGACGCACCGTCGAATGTGAGGCTGGCCTGCCAGATTCACCCCACCGCGCCTCTGACGATCGCCATCGTCAGCCGGCCCGGCGTCCACAGCCCGATCCACACCGAGTTCTCCGAGATCAAGGAAGTGGTTGCAGCCCACATCCGCGCCGATATCGGCGGCTCCGCGATCGAATTCGCCTCATCCGATCCGGCGGAGGTGGAGGCCTGGCTTCTGCGTCAGTCGCAACATGCCGCGAAGGTCCGCGACGTGGAGCGTTGGGGCTATCGCCTACGGGGCGCCAGGATGGATTACGTCGGAGAGCGGGCCGTCGGCACATGCGTCTACGAACGGGATACCCGGCTCATTTCCGTCTTCATGTTTCCGGAAACGGACTCCGCGCCGATGGCGATCCGCGGCCAGCGCAATCGATACTCGGCGCTGAGCTGGCGGGACGAGACCGGCACCATCTGCTGTTCTGTGTCGCAAGTCACAGTGGAGGTCCTTGAGCATCTGGCAGAGGCCTGGGAGGAAGCGGCTTCCGCGTCGACTGAGTCCGGTGACCCGATGAATCTGGAGCCAACGAGGCACTGCGATGAGTGATCTGTTCCGCCGCGAAGCCATCGAACATGCCACGCAACGGCTAGAGGGCCAGGTTTTCCTGGCCTCGCCGCTTTCTTTGAAGACGCTCGGCCTGTTGCTGTCGGGCATCGTCTTCGCAGCCGCGACCTTCGCCGCGACCGCGACATACGCGCGGAAGACAACCGTGAGCGGGTTCCTGGTGCCCGACCAGGGCATGATCCGGATCACCTCGCAGGCGCAGGGGACCTTGCGAAGCGTCCTCGTCAAGGAAGGCGACAACGTCGAGAAGGGCACTCGCCTCGCCATCCTTGACGTCTCGACCGCGACAGCAACCGGCAATACCGGGGATGCGCTTCTCAAGGGATTTGAATCGGAATCGCTCGCGGCGAAGTCGAGGGCTGAGTCGAAACTGGCGCTGCTGGAACTGGAGCGGGATCAGGCGAACGTTCGGATCAGCAAGAGCCAGAACGAACTTGCCGAGGTGGATCAGCAGATCGAGTTGCAGCAGGAACGGCTCAAGCTTGCGCGCGAGGAAGTGGATCGCGGGGAAGCCATCGCCGCCAAGGGATATTTGCCGAAACGCGAAGTCGATCAGCGTCGGCTCGCCGCGCTGGCAATCGAACAGGATCTCGCCGGCGCGCGTCGTCAGAAGGCGACGGTGGAGCGCGAACTTGCGGACATCAAGAGCCGGCTGGTTTCGATTCCCTTGGAAATCAAAGCCGCCCGCTCCGACGCCGACGTCGCCCGGGCGACGCTCGAGCAGCGCCGAGCCGAATCGGAAGCGCGGCGCCTGCAGTTTTTCGTCGCGCCGACCGGCGGACGGATCGCCGCGCTTCCCGTCAGCGACGGCCAGGCGGTCGCAGCGGGCGGCATGGTCGCGGTGATCATTCCTTCGGGAAGCGAGATCGAGGCCGAACTGCTGGCGCCGTCGCGCGCGATCGGCTTCGTCCAGCCGGGGCAACAGGTCGAACTCAGTCTCCAGGCCTTTCCCTATCAGCGATTCGGAACGGTGCGCGGGACAGTGAGAACCGTCTCGAGCACGGTTCTGGGCCCGGCGGACGTCGGCTTTCCGGGTCTCGATATCAAGGAACCGGTATTCAGGATTCGCGTGTCTCTCAGCCGTAGCACCATGGAAGCCTATGGCCAGTCCGTGCCGATGCAGCCGGGAATGCTGGTGTCGGCTGAAATCGTCTTCGAGCATCGAAGCCTGCTGCGCTGGCTGTTCGATCCGATCTATGCCGTGGGTCGCCGCGCATGAACATTCTCCGAGAACTCAGTCTGGGCAGGCGCACCCTTCCCGTCATGATGGCGTCGGAGGCCGCGGAATGCGGCCTCGCCTGCCTCGCCATGATCTCGCGCTATCACGGCCACGATGTCGATCTCAATGCGCTGCGCCAGCGGTTTGCGGTGTCGATGGCCGGCGCGTCGCTGAAAAGCCTGATGGGGATCGCCGATCAGCTCGGATTTTCGACGCGCGCCATCCGGGTCGAACTGTCGGCGCTGCCCAAGGTTCAGCTTCCCGCCATCGCGCACTGGGACCTCAATCACTTCGTGGTGCTGAAGTCGGTGTCGTCAAAAGGCATCACCGTCCACGATCCGGCGGTCGGTCTTCGCACTTTCACGATGGAGGAGGCCTCCAAGCATCTGACCGGCGTGATCCTCGAACTGGCGCGGAGTGAAACCTTCGAGCCGCTCGAAGCGCGCCTGCCGATGAAGCTGTCGCTGCTCTGGTCGAAGATGCATGGCTGGGGCTGGGCGGTTGCGCAGGTGCTGATCCTGTCGGTCGCGCTGCAGATCGCAGCTTTCGTGATGCCGCTACAGATGCAGCTTGTGGTCGACGAGGCGCTCGCGCAATCCGACCACCAGTTGCTGACGGTGATCGCCCTGGGATTCGGCGCTCTCGTCATCATCCAAGCCGGGCTTGAGGCGATCCGCGGCTGGGCGCTGCGCATCTTCGGCCAGCTCCTGAGCTTCCAGATCACCGGCAATCTCGTACGGCACCTGCTGCGGCTGCCCAACGACTACTTCGAGAAGCGACACGTCGGCGACATCATCTCGCGCCTCGGTTCGGTCAAGCCGGTGCAGGACGCCATCACGCAAGGCGTGATCGGCACCGTCATCGACGGCATCATGGCTCTGATCGCCGGATTCATCCTGTTCTTCTATTCCACGGCCCTCGCACTCATCGTCATTGTCGGCGTGCTCATCAACCTCGGCATCACGCTGGCGCTGTTTCCCGGCACCAAGCGCCGCATGGCCGAGTCCATCGTCGCCGAGGCCAAGGAGCAGTCGCACCTCATCGAGACCATCCGCGCCGCGACGACGCTGAAACTGCTGGGGAGGGAATCGATACGGGAAGCGACCTGGCGAAATCTGCACGTCGAGACCACCAATGCCGGCATCGCCGTCGGCCGTTACCAGATTTCGCAGACCTTTCTGCAATCGGTCGTCACCGGCCTGCAAACCGTGATCGTGATCTATGTCGCCGGCGTCACCATCCTGTCAGGCGCAGGCTTTTCAGTCGGCATGATCTTCTCGTTCCTGTCCTACCGGCAGACCTTCACCGACCGCGCGATGGCGCTGGTCAACCAGATGGTCCAGTTCCGGCTGTTGCGGCTGCATCTCGACCGCCTCTCCGACATCGTGACGACGCGCTCCGAGGTCACGCAAGGCCTGCCCGGCCCGCTGGTCAATCAGGGGCACATGCGGCTGAAGGACGTCTGCTTCCGCTACGGCATCAGCGATCCGCTGATCCTCGAAGACGTCAACCTCGACATCAAGCAGGGCGACTACGTCGCCATCCAGGGCGGATCCGGCGGCGGCAAGACCACGCTGCTCAAGCTGATGCTCGGACTGATCCATCCGACCGACGGCACCATCGAACTCGACGGACACCGCGCCACCCCCGAGCGCTGGCGAAGCTGGCGTCAGAGCGTCGGCGTCGTTGCCCAGGACGACCGTCTGATGTCCGGCACCATCTCGGAAAACATCGCCGGCTTCGACCCGAACCTCGACATGGAGCGCGTTGTCGCTGCCGCTCACGCCGCGCGCGTGCATGCCGACATCATGCGCTTCCCCATGCAGTATCTCAGCCTCGTCGGAGACATGGGCTCGACGCTCTCCGGCGGGCAGCGGCAGCGCGTGCTGCTGGCGCGGGCGCTGTATCGCCAGCCGCAGATCCTGATTCTCGATGAAGGCACCGCGAACCTCGACGAGCAGAACGAGGAGTTGATCGCGGATCTGATCGACCAGATGAATATCACCCGCATCGTGGTCGCGCATCGCCCGGCGCTGCTGCGGCGCGCGCGGCGGGTGTTCACCGTTCAGAACCGAGGATTGGTGCGCGTCGGCGGCACCGAACCGTTACCCCGCGAGGCGCTCACGGACGTAACCCCGCTGTCCGTCGCGCCGCCCGAGCCAGCCGAATGAGTGAGCCCGCTGACAGGTCCACACACCAGACCTGAAGCCTTCGCTTCTGATGGAATCGGAAGTGAGGCTCCACGATTTTGTTTTGACGCGTTTTCTTGACGCGAACGGTATCCATCTTCGGGTCAAACCCGACGACATGCTTCGCCCGCTATAGTCGCGAGCGTGTGCCGGCGGTTTGCTGACCAGGCGTCCGCTTCGCGCGAAGACGCCCGCACTGACGTTAGCGCCTACATCACCTGGGCGACCACGCGGCCGACACCACGGCCGGTCAACCCGATCGCGCGGGCAGCGCCTTTCGAAAGATCCAGCACGCGGCCCCGGATGAAGGGACCGCGATCGTTGATGGTGACCACCACGCTGCGGCTGCCATGGGTGACCCTCAGCTTGGTCCCGAACGGCAGGCTGCGATGGGCTGCGGTCATGGCATTTTGATTGAAGCGCTGACCCGACGCAGTGCGGCTGCCGGATTCACTTCCATAGTAGGAAGCCACGCCGGAGAATGACCGCCCTGAACCTGCAGACCGCCCAATGGATGCATTGGCGTTCAGCCAGGGCTGCGCGCCCCAGGATTGTCCCCAGGACTGCTGTCCAGCGGCGCTGGGGCCGGCGGCATGGTGCGCCCGATGTTGTTGATGATGATGGTGGTGGTAATGATGGCGCGAGCGGGCCGATGCCTCGCTTACGCTCCCCGCAATCAAAACAGTTGCGGCGATCATAGCGACCGCCATGCGCGGCCGAACTAGAATCCCCCACGTCGACTTTTGCGAGTGCAACATATTGAAAGTCCCCTGAGCAGTATTGCCGCCCCTGCGACAAGTGAAAGCCATGGCCACTGAGTCGCCGGAGGGTTGATCCTGCAACTAAGGCGTAAAATGGGCAGAGTATTGCTTCATGTTTCGGATGAAATATCTTTTGATCGAGTGACCTCGGCTCACTAATCAAATTAATACATATTTTTATGAGTCATATACGATAATATACTTGTTACTACTGTAAAAGGAAGTCATGCCGGGACATCGGCAATCGTTCGGCAAGTACTGCATGACGTTTCGGCGTCATGCCTGCCGGAAAGAGTGTCGGAAGCCCCTGCGACACAGGATGAACTGCGTTTGACGAGACGCTTGCCCCGCGCATCGCAATTACTGCGCGACAGGAATTTCCCCGGATGCGCGCGGCGCGACGCGAATGGTCCGTCGGGTTGATCGCACCCATGCGACAAGGCATCGCCGTGCGCTGCCGTCATGTTGCACCTGCGCGCGCGCTATGTTAGCAAAGCCGCGATTTTAACGCTGCCGACACATTTGTGTCGGTCGGAAATCGAAGTCCCTCTTGAATTCCAAGGGCTTGGGCCGCAATCGCGCCGCGTGTTTGGCGACGGCTTTTCCCTTGCGAGTTTGACAGCTTGAAGAGCGCTCTGGTGGCTGCTG
>NZ_JBPPLY010000017.1:0-58190 GCF_051535215.1 Nitrobacter sp.
CAGAAATCGGTTGGCGTGACGCGACGGCGACGATAAGGATGAAAATGCAAGTGTTTACCGCTTCGGACTTTTGATGGCATCTCTGGATTCGGTCAGTCTGGCGATCTTGCTCGGCGCGATTCTGGTTATGGCCGGAATCCTGTCGAGCCTGTTGGCGCTGCGATTCGGCGCCCCGTTGCTGCTGGTCTTTCTGTTCATCGGCATGTTGGCGGGCGATTCCGGGCCCGGCGGCCTGTCGTTCAGCGACGTCCAGAACACCTATCTTGTCGGGTCGGCCGCGCTGGCCCTGATTCTGTTCGACGGCGGTCTGAAGACGCGATTCCAGAGCATCCGCACGGTCCTGGCGCCCTCGATGGTGCTCGCCACGTTCGGCGTGCTGCTGACCGCACTCGTCACCGCCCCGGTCGCCAAATATGCGCTCGATCTCAACTGGACCGAGGCGCTGCTGATCGGCGCGGTCGTCGCCTCCACCGACGCGGCCGCGGTATTCCTGCTGGTGCATGCGCAAGGGCTGCGGCTGCGTCCGCGCGTCGGCGCCACGCTGGAAGCGGAATCCGGCACCAACGACCCCTTTGCGGTGTTCCTCACGCTGATGCTGGTGGAACTGATCTCGGTGGGCGACAGCTCGGTCTGGCATGTGGTGCTCGAGTTCCTGCGGGAGTCCATGCTCGGCGCTATCGTGGGTTTGATCGGCGGGCGGATCGTGGTCGCCGCGCTGAACCGCGTGGCGCTTCCCCAGGGGCTGCACGCACCGTTCGTCACGACCGCGGCGCTCGTGATCTTCGGGGTGGCGCAAATATTCCACGCCTCCGGGTTTCTCGCGGTCTATCTCGCGGGAATCATCATCGGCAACCGTCCGACCCGCGCCCACAATTCCGTCGTGACCTTTCTCGATGCCGCCACCTGGCTGGCGCAGATCGTGATGTTCGTGCTGCTGGGCTTGCTGGTCTCGCCGCAGCGCCTTTTGGATAGCGTCGTGCCGGCGGTGCTCGTCGCGCTGGTGCTGATGCTGGTGGCGCGGCCGCTCGCGGTGTTCCTCTGCCTTGCGCCGTTCCGCTTCAACTGGCGGGAAAAGCTGTTCATCGCCTGGACCGGGCTGCGGGGCGCGGTCGCGATCTTCCTAGCCTCGATCCCGATGCTGGTCGGGTTGTCGAAGGCCTATCTGTATTTCGACGTCGCGTTCGTGGTGGTGATCATCTCGCTGTTGCTTCAGGGCTGGACGCTCGCCGCGGCCGCGCGGCGGCTGCATGTGGCGTTGCCACGCGCCGAACGGGGCCCCCGTCGCGTCGAACTCGATCTGCCGGGGCAGCTCGAGCAGCAGTTGGTCGGCTATCCGGTGCGGCCGAAGAGCCTTTATCTCCGGCGCGGGCTGATTCCGTCCTGGTCGAAGCCGACGCTCGTGATCCGTAACGAGAAAATTCTGACGCCGGCCGAAGCGGAGCCGATCGCGGCGGGAGACTACCTCTATCTGCTCGCGCCGCCGGAGAAGGCCGAGGCGCTCGATCGCTTCTTTGTCGAGATGCAGCCGATGGCGTCGCCGGACCCGCATCTGCTCGGCGACTTCCTGGTCTCGGGCGAAATCACCCTTGGGGACATCGCGCAGATCTACGGCATTTCCGTCGATCCGGCGGTCGCGCAATTGACGCTGGCTGATTACTTCGACGTCAATCTTGATCGTGCTCCGAAGGATGGCGCGACCTTGCCGCTCGATACCATCGTTCTTGTCGCGCGCAACATCAGCGAGGGCCGCGTCAACGTTGTCGGCCTCCGGTTGCCCGAAGACGAAGAGAAACCGCCGTCGCTGACGCGGACGGAGGCGCTCCGGCAGAAAGCCTCGAAAGCCTGGTCGTCGATTGCGAGGATTTGACCGCTGGAGTCTTTCACCGTTTCATGGAAACAGTGAAAGACTCTAGATTCCTGATTTGACGCGTTTTCTTCACGCGAACCGGTATCCACTTCGCTCGAAAACGCTATTGAGTCTGTTCAATCGCGTTGAATCAGACTCGTCGCTTGTCTTTTTGATTGAGCATGATCCTTTCCGAAAACCGGTTTCCACTTTTCGGATCATGCTCTAGCGTCCCCCTTCGCTTCCGAAGAATCAGAAGCGGGGTTTACAATTTTGACGCGTTTTTTTCACGCAACCGATCGGCATCCCCCGGGGGAGCCAGAGGGCATGCTGCGCTTGAAAACGCTATAGATTAGGCGGGCAGAATTTCTGGCCCCCCGAATGCGGCGATCCGTCCGCGCTTCAGCATCACGACCTGCGAGGCGAGCTGGCGCAGTTCATCCGGATCGTGGCTGACATAGACCATCGGCACGCCGGCTTCGTCGCGCAGCCGGATCAGGTAGGGCAGGATTTCCGCCTTTCGGTCCTCGTCGAGCGATCCCAAGGGTTCGTCCAGTAACAGGAGCCGGGGGCGTGAGAGCAGCGCGCGGCCGAGCGCAACCCGCTGCCGCTCGCCGCCTGAAAGCTGGCCGGGGCGGCGATCCAGCAGGTGAGCGATATTGAGCATGTCGTTGAGCCGCGTTTCCTGCGCGGGATCGCGGGTCAGGCGGTTCATCCGGCGTCCGTAATCCAGGTTCCGACGCACATCGAGATGCGGAAACAGCCGCGCATCCTGGAAGACATAGCCGATGCGACGCTGATGCGCGGCGATATGGAGGGACTTCGTCGTGTCGTCGAGCGCTTCGCCATCGACGGAGATCACGCCGCGATCGGGCTTCTGCAACCCGGCGATCATGCTGACCAGCGATGTCTTGCCGGCGCCTGACGCCCCGAACAGTCCGGTGACGCGTCCTTCGCTCGTAAACGCGACCTCGACCGAGAAGTCACCAAGCTGTTTCGACACCTCGACATGCAGCATGGTCAGTTTCCGTGCAGGCGCCGGGTCGCGCGCCGCGCGAACACCTCGGAGGCGACCAGCGCCGCCATGGACATCACGATCGACACGATCACCAGCCGCAGCGCCGCCGTATCGCCGTCGGGCGTCTGGATCAGCGAATAGATCGCCGAGGAAATCGTCTGGGTCTCTCCCGGAATGTTGGAGACGAATGTAATGGTCGCACCGAACTCGCCGATCGCTTTCGCAAAACCCAGCACCATGCCGGCCAGAATGCCGGGCAATGCCAGCGGCAGCGTCACGGTAGCGAAGACCTGCCACGGCGACGCCCCTAGCGTGCTCGCGGCCTGCTCCAGCCGTCGGTCGACGGCCTCGATCGACAGCCGGATCGGCCGCACCAGCAGCGGAAACGACATCACGCCGCAGGCGAGCGCCGCCCCGGTCCAGCGAAACGCGAAAACGATGCCCAGATGATCGGCGAGCCAGCCGCCGATCAGCCCACGTTTGCCGAAGGTCAGAAGCAGCAGATAGCCGGTTACGACAGGCGGCAGAACGAGCGGCAGATGAACGGCGGCATCGACAACCGATTTGCCCCAGAACTCGTATCGCGCCAGCGCCCACGCCAGAGCGATGGCGATCGGCGTCGCCAGCAGTGTCGCAACCAGGCCTACCCTGAGTGAGAGCAGGACCGCCGTCCATTCGGGGGGCGAGATGTCGAACATGCGTTCCGCAATATTTTTATCGCTACGGGGTTGAGACGAAACTGAGGAAACCAATTCGCTCCGGGAGCCTCGCTTCTGACGAAATCAGAAGCGGGAGTTCCAGGACTGTATTTTGACGTTCGATCGGCGGGCGAATCCGAGAACTGTCCGCCCGGAAACGCTATCGCTCAGGAATCCGCGAGCCGACCTGAGCGACGAAGCAATGCGGCCGTGAGGTCGCCGGATTGCTTCGCCGGGCTGCATGAGGTCGCAAGGCCGGTCGGCTCGCGATGATCGCGACCGTTCAGGTCGTGGGGCTGACCAGGAACGAAAAGCCGTACTTTTCGAAGATCGCCTTGGCTTCCGAACTGCGCAGGAAGGCCAGGTAATCGTCCGTGCCCTTATGAGCGGTCGAGGTCGCCGCCACCGGATAGACGATCGGCGGATGCGAGTTCGCCGGGAACGTGGCGACGATTTTCACGCCCGGCTCGATCTTGGCATCGGTGGAATAGACGATGCCGAGCGCGGCTTCGTTTCGCGCGACCAAGGCAAGCGCCGCTCTGACGTTCTCCGCCATCGCCATTTTCGGTTCGACCGCGGTCCATGCGCCGAGCTTTTCCAGCGCCGCCTTGGCATATTTGCCGACCGGCACGGCCTTGACATCGCCGGTCGCGACCTTGCCGTCGCCGGCGAGCTTGGCCAGATCGAAGCCCTGGTCGATGGTGACCTTGTCGATCTTCGAATCCTTCGGTGCGATCAGCACGATGCTGTTGCCGAGCAGGTTGACGCGGCTTGGTTCGTTGATGGCTTTCTTGTCCTTCACGTAATCCATCCAGGCCGTATCGGCGGATACGAAAACATCGGCCGGCGCGCCCTGTTCGATCTGTTTGGCCAGCGCCGAGCTTGCCGCGTAGCTCGCGACGATCTTGACGCCGGTCTTGGCGGTGTATGCCTTGTCGACATCATCGAGCGCGTTCTTCATTGACGCCGCTGCGAACACGGTCAGCGTCTTGTCCTGCGCCGCGGCGGGCGCCATGGCCGAGGGCTTGGCATCCTTGGCGGAGGCCGGCGCAAGGAAGGCACCGACCAGCAATGCCGCGAACAATGAACGGGCGAATAACTTCATGGGGACGCTCCAAATCGATCCGGCGCGAATGACCGCGCAGGTTGTGCAAGGGATTGACAAGACGATCGAATGGAAGCGCCGTTCCAGGAGTTTCCGGCGGCTTACGGCCAGCCGGAAAGATCGCTGGCCCGACAATAACAGCCGCAGTCCATACGTAAAGGGCTGCGGCTGTTGGTTTTTAGTGGGAGGCCGGTGAAAGGGCGAGGTTGATGGTATCCTTGGCGGCGCCGCTGACCTGTATGATCACCGGGCCTGCGGAAAGGTCATACCGCACGCTTTTTCGGACCCCGGCGCAGCCGGTGACTCCACCGAACGAGTTCGACTTGAGATAAGCGCCGTTCTGAAGGACATCGATCCAGCCGTATTCCGATATCGTCACGACGTAGAGTCCTGCGGACGTCACCTTGGTGCGAACGAATCCGGCATAGCTGTCCGGCTTCTGCTGGCGCTCCGGCGGTTGGGCAGAACTGCCTCGGCGATAGGACTGAGCGTCATCGTGACGGCGACCGGCGGAGCAGGCGTTTCCACGCCGGCTGCCAGCTTCGGCAAGGAGGGCGCGGTAAGGAGCGCGATTTCCTTGTCCATTGGCCATTTGAACTTGTCGCATCCCTCGGGGTCGGCTGCGAAGGCCGGCGTTACGGCGATCAGAAGCAGCGCAATCGACAGCGTCGGTTTCATATCAGTTCACCGCAATCATGGAGCCGAAGTCTTCCATCAAGCTGTCGGCTTGGCGGCGGGCATGTTTTTGACGGCCTCGTGAGAAACCGGTGAGGCCGGAGGTGATCGGGTTGCGTTCGCTGATGCTCATCCTGAGTCCTTCGCAGATACGATCCCTGCGGCACAACGTCGCGCGCGCAGGCTTGCCGTTGGGGAAAGCGGGTTTGCTGTTGGAAAGGAGGATCAGTCGCTCTGATCTGCAGTCTCGCCAGCGCTTACGGTGCGGCGACGTTCGATATCGTAGCATTTTCGAACAGGCATGTCCTCGGGCTCGAATTGAAGATGAGGAGCGGTTGGCGTCAAGGAAACGAGCCAGAACAGCAACCTGGAGCCTCGTTTCTGTTTCAACGAGAATGGAGTTGCTATTGCCTGGCAGCCGGCGCGGCCAGGACCTCGGCGCAATCCGGCGGCAACTGGGCCAGCGTGATCGGCGGCTTCGGCTTCGGCGGCACTTTCGGCGGCTTGGGATGCAGCACGGCATCGCTGAACCAGTAAGCCAGATCGCCGGCAGTGCATCCTTCCGTCGGCTCGGGCGGGGTCTGTGATTCGCACTGCGGATTGCCGGGCGGACATTTGATTCGGATATGGAAGTGATAGTCGTGGCCGTACATGGGTCGGACTTTCGAGAGCCAGCTGCGGTCGCCCCTGGCCTCGCGGCACAGCGCCTTCTTGATCGCGGCATTGACGAAAATACGCTCGACCGACGGCTCCCTGGCTGCGTCGCGGATGACGCGGAGGTGACTTGGAGTCCAGGCATGGGGATCGATGTCGAGACGGTCACGGCGCACCATCATGACGGCCGACATCTCCTCGCGCTCGTTGCGCGACAGCAGCCGGTTCGGCATCGGCGTCAGCCAGACGTCGGCATCCAACCCGATCTGGTGGCTGGCGTGGCCGGTGATCATCGGCCCGCCGCGCGGCTGCGCCATGTCCCCGATCAGAAGTCCCGGCCACCCGGCATCCCTGTGCACCTTGGCCGACAGCCGCTCCAGCAACGCGACCATGGCGGGGTGGGCCCAGTTGCGATTGCGCGACAACCGCATCACCTGCCACGTCGGCCCGGTGACCGGCAGCGCTTCGGCGCCGGCGATGCAGCCCTTCGCATAAAAACCGATGACGTGCGGCGGGCCTGCGGTCGGGAGCATCTTGCGGCCAAACAATTGCTTGGCCGCAAGATCGGGATCGTGCGGATTGGCCAATGGCGGTAGCGGTCTGGGGTTCAGGGTGCCCTTGTCCTGCGCGAAAGCGTCGGACACCGGCGCGCTGCCGCCCAGGACAGCGAGGGCGGACGCCAGAAGCAGGGAGAGAATCGCGCGAACGTTCATCACCGGCGATTCTATAGCGCTTTCGCGGAGCCGCGGCCACAAATCGAACGGTCGTTCCGCCGTGCTGCCCGCCGGAGCGGCCGTTAGCCGGCCGGCTTGCTTGCATCAAGGCCGGAGAGCGGCAAGGACAGGCGCTGTTGACTTTATCTCCGCTAGCGCTTGCGCGCGGTTTTCTTGGCGGGAGAACGTTTTGCTTTTGCCGGGGAGCGTTTCGCGGCATTGCGTTTGCGGGTCGCAGCCGCTTTCTTGGCTGAGTGCGACCGATCGGCTGTCGAACGTGAAGCCGCAGCCTTGCCGCCGCGGGGTCCGCCGATGCGGCCGCCGCGCTTGGAGGAGACCTTCGTGGTCTTGCGGCCGCGTCCCGATCCGCTCTTCTTGCCGCCGCTGCTTTCGCGGTTCACAGTGGCCCACGCCCGGCGCTCGGCTTCCTTCTTCTTTACGCCGCGCTTTTCATAGCCTTCCTCGATGTGCTCGGCCTTGCGCTTCTGCTTGTTGGTGTAGCTCGATTTGTCGCCGCGCGGCATGGCGCCTCTCCGGGTTGCGTTTCGGTGGGGTTGAAACGCTCCGCCGTTGCGAGGGTTCCTTTAACCGGCGCGTACGCCGATCGGCTGCGGCGATGCGAGCGTCAGCTATCCACCTTCAGCGCAGCGATGAAGGCTTCCTGCGGAATGTCGACCTTGCCGAACTGCCGCATCTTTTTCTTGCCTTCCTTCTGCTTCTCCAGAAGTTTGCGTTTGCGGCTGACGTCGCCGCCGTAGCATTTCGCGGTGACGTCCTTGCGCAGCGCGCGCACCGTTTCGCGCGCGATCACCTTGCCGCCGATCGCCGCCTGGATCGGAATCTGGAACATGTGCGGCGGGATCAGCTCCTTCATCTTCTCGACCATGGCGCGGCCACGGCCTTCGGCGCGGGTCCGGTGCACCAGCATCGACAGCGCATCGACCGGCTCGCCGTTGACGAGGATCTGCATCTTCACGAGATCGGCCGGCTTGTAATCGGTGAGGTGATAGTCGAAGGAGGCGTAGCCTTTGGATACGGACTTGAGCCGGTCGTAGAAGTCGAACACCACTTCGTTGAGGGGCAGATCGTATTTCACCATTGCGCGCGAGCCGACGTAGGTGAGTTCCTTCTGTACACCGCGACGATCCTGGCAGAGCTTCAGCACGCTGCCGAGATAGTCGTCGGGGGTCAGAATGGTGGCCTCGATCCATGGCTCCTCGATCTCGGCGATCTTCACCACGTCGGGCATGTCGATCGGATTGTGAATCTCGATCTCGCCGCCGTCGGTCAGCTTCATCCTGTAGATGACGCTCGGCGCGGTCGCGATCAGGTTGAGATCGAACTCGCGCTGCAGGCGTTCCTGGATGATCTCGAGATGCAACAGGCCGAGAAAGCCGCAGCGGAAGCCGAAGCCGAGCGCGGCGGAGGTTTCCATCTCGAACGAAAAACTTGCGTCGTTGAGACGCAGCTTGCCCATCGCCGCGCGCAGCGTCTCGAAATCGTCGGCGTCCACCGGGAACAGGCCGCAGAATACCACTGGAATTGCGGGCTTGAAGCCGGGCAGCATGTCCGTCACCGGCTTGCGATCGTCGGTGATGGTGTCGCCGACGCGGGTGTCGGCAACCTCCTTGATGGCTGCGGTGATGAAGCCGATCTCGCCGGGACCGAGTTCCTCCACCTGCTGCATCTTCGGCGTGAAGAACCCGACGCGTTCGACGTCATAAGCCGCGTTGGTGCCCATCATCCGGATGCGGCTGCCCTTCTTCATGACGCCGTCGACGATGCGGACGAGAACGACGACGCCCAGATAGACGTCGTACCAGCTATCGACCAGAAGTGCCTTCAGCGTGGCGTCGCGGTCGCCCTGCGGCGGCGGCAGGCGGGTGACGATCGCCTCAAGCACATCAGGGACCCCGAGGCCGGTCTTGGCCGAAATCATCACCGCATCAGATGCGTCGATGCCGATCACGTCCTCGATCTGCTGCTTCACCTTGTCGGGTTCGGCGGCGGGCAGGTCGACCTTGTTGAGGACCGGCACGATCTCGTGGTTATTGTCGAGTGCCTGATAGACGTTGGCGAGGGTCTGCGCCTCGACGCCCTGGCTCGCGTCCACCACGAGCAGCGAGCCTTCGCAGGCGGCCAGCGAACGCGAGACCTCGTAGGCGAAGTCGACGTGGCCGGGCGTATCCATCAGGTTGAAGACGTAGTCCTTGCCGTCCTTGGCGCGGTATTTCAGGCGCACGGTCTGCGCCTTGATGGTGATGCCGCGCTCGCGCTCGATGTCCATGGAGTCGAGCACCTGCTCCTTGCCCGCCATCTCACGATCGCTCAGGCCGCCGGTCATCTGGATCAGGCGGTCGGCCAGCGTCGACTTTCCATGATCGATATGGGCGACAATGGAGAAGTTGCGGATGTTGGCTATGGGGGAGGTCGTCATGGGGCGCGGGATAGCATCAGGTCGCACAGCGGGCAAGCAAGGGTCAAGTGCGAGAAGCGCATTCCGGAGATTTCCGCGCTACCGGCCTTGGCGACCGATGCCGGTCACTCGTCCTCATTGAATTTGTTGCCGATGAGTTCGGCGATCGCGGCGACCGCGGCTTTGGCTTCGGGGCCGGTTGCGGACACCGTGATCGTTGTTCCGATACCGGCGGCCAGCATCATCAACCCCATGATCGAATTGCCGCCGACCGTCTCGCCGTTGCGCGTCACGCTGACGTCGGCATTAAAGCGCTCGACCATCTGAACGAATTTAGCGGACGCCCTCGCATGCAGGCCGCGCTTGTTGACGATCGGAATTTCGCGGGAGACCGCGCCCGGAGCCACAGATGTTCTCGCCGTCGCCGGCGCATCGTTCGACGAGATTCCGTCGTCCGGTTTCCCGGTCATTTCCCGGCAAGCACGCGGCTGGCGATCGTCACGTATTTGCGCCCCGCCTCCTGCGCCATCGCGATGGCGTCGGGCAGCGTGCGTTCCTCGCGCACCTTGGCGAGCTTGACGAGCATGGGAAGATTGATTCCCGCGAGCACCTCGACCTTGGGCCGACTCATGCAGGAGATCGCGAGGTTTGATGGCGTACCGCCGAACATGTCGGTGAGAATAGCGACACCGTCGCCGCTGTCGACACGGTTGACGGCTTCGATGATATCGCCTCGGCACAAATCGGCATCGTCTTCGGCGCCGATGGTGATGGCTTCGATTTGCTTTTGCGGGCCCATTACATGTTCGAGCGCCGCCTTGAACTCATCGGCGAGGCGCCCGTGGGTCACAAGTACCAGACCAATCATTGAAAACTCCTCGCGGGTGCTCTTGGTGCACCGCACGAACGGGCCACTTTGACCATCCGGAGCCCTCACGCAAGGGGGAGCGGCAGGTTTTTCGCTGAAAACCGGTCGCTCCGTGAGCCGCGATGGTCTACTTCGTGGCTATAGTGGGATTTATATGGTTACCAGATTTCCCCCGGCAATCAGCAGTAAGGCGAGTGTCGCTGCAACCCGGAATGGTCGTCAGCGCGGCGATGGTCATCGGAAGTGGCGAAAAGCCAGGCGCGACCGGGATTCGAGCCAGTTCGACACCTAATATCGTTGTTTGCAGCGCATTTGCCGGGGGGAGGCGTTCGGCATCCGACGCGGCAAGATCGATTACCAGGCCGACCGGAGCCTCTGCGACAAAAGCGGTGCGGCGAATGCCGAGTCCGCGGATTTCGATCAGCCCCTCGAGTTCGGGCGGTGGCCTGACGACAAGATGGTCGCGGACCGGCTCCAGGCAAAGGCGATCGTCGCCGATCAGCGTCGCCGCCGGGATCAGGCCGCTACCGCCGGCCAGCATGAGATCGAAGGCGAGGCGGGACTTGCCGGCGCCGGAAGGCCCGCGGATCAGAACGGCGCGATCTCCCACCAGAACTGCGGAGCCGTGGATCGTCGAACCGGACGACACGGTCATGTCGCGGGAAGGCGGACCACGAAGCGCGCGCCCGCGATCCGCGTGTCGCCCTGGGCGTCGGTCGGGCCAGGGCGGTTTTCCGCCCAGATGCGCCCGCGATGCGCCTCGATGATCTGCTTGGAGATCGACAGGCCGAGGCCGGAGTTCTGGCCGAAACCCTGGTGCGGTCGGTCGGTGTAGAAGCGTTCGAACACCCGCTCCAGCGCGTCGGGACGAATGCCCGGTCCGTCGTCATCAACCACGATCTCGATTTCGGATTTCAGTCGCCGGCACACGATGCGCACGCGGCCGCCGGATTTCGAGAAAGACTGCGCATTGGTCAGGAGATTGGAGATGACCTGGCCGAGCCTGGAGTCGTGCCCCGGGACCGAGAAGGTATCAGCCCGATTGCCCTCGAAGCGCACGTCGACGCCGACGTCGTGACCAAGCCGGGTTTCGTTTGCGACCGATGTCAGCGTGGTCAGCAAGCGTCGGACATCGACCGGGGCCACGTCTGTGCGCTGCAATTCGGCATCGAGACGGCTTGCGTCGGATATGTCGGAGATCAGCCGATCAAGCCGGCGCACGTCGTGCTCGATCACCTCGAGCAGGCGGCTGCGGCTGGCTTCGGTTTTTGCAAGCGGCAGGGTCTCCACTGCGGAGCGCAGCGAGGTGAGAGGGTTTTTCAGTTCGTGGGAGACGTCGGCGGCGAAAGTCTCGATCGCCTCGATGCGGTTGTAGAGCGCGTCGGTCATGTCGCGCAGCGCGCCGGACAGGTGACCGATTTCATCGCGGCGGCGAGTAAAATCGGGGATTTCGATGCGCGTCTTGATGCGGCGGCGAACGCGTTCCGCGCTGTCGGCGAGCCGCCGCACCGGTCCCGCGATGGTGCTGGCCAGCAGAAGCGACAGCACGATCATGACCATCACGGCGACGCCGAACACTTTCAGAATCGCCAGCCGCTCCGCCGTCACCATCTGGTCGATGTCGTCGCCCTGCGTGGACAGCATCAGCGAGCCGAAGATGGTGGCGCGCGGCCGCTCCACCGGAACCGCCACCGAGACGATGATTTCGCCGCGATCGTTGATCCGGACCATGCTCGATTTCTCGCCCTTGAGCGATTGCGCGACCTCCTGATACCCGTTGCCGTTTTCGGGGCCGAGTTCGCGGTAAAGCGGAAGATCGCCGCGATTGAGCCAGGTGCGGATCGCGATCGTGGTTCGCTCCAGGAAGCCCGGCTTGACCTCGGTCGGTGGCGGCAGTTCGAAACGAATGACGTCGCCGCGACGAAAAAGGCTACGGCTGTCGAGGATCAGCACGCCGTCGCGGTCGTAGATGCGCGCGCGCGTCTTGGTCGGCGAGATCAGCCGCCGCAGCACGGGAGCGACGCGCTCGGGATTGATCGGAAAATCCAGCCCGGAAAATTCCTCAGGCGCTCCGTAGCTCTCGCCGGGCTTGAGATCGAGCAGGCGATCCGGGTCGATGGTGATGGTGTTGGTTTCCACCGTCGCCGAAGCGGCGATGGCGCTTGCGATGATCTCGCCCTGCACCAGCAGGCTTTGCGCGCGCGCATCGATCAGTCCGGCGCGGAATTGCGAGAGATACAGGATGCTGGCCGCCAGTGCGATCAGACCCGCGAGATTCAGCGACACGATGCGGCGGGTCAGGCTCGAAAAACTGAGCGTGAAGAGAAACTGCCCGGCGCGGCTCAGCCATTCCAGCGGCCGCTGCCAGCGTGGCGTCGGCTCGACATGATCGGCAGGAGCCTCCGTCACCAGGACCTGCGAGGTGTCCTCGGTGGTATCCGGATTGAGATCAGGCTGCGTTCGATCAAGCAAAGACTGAAACTGCCCGGTTATCGGTCCCACATTTCACTATCGTCATTCCCGCCACTTCGCGTTCACGCGGAGGATGCCCATGCCGACCGATGTTGAGGTCATGCCGGTGGCCCTGCCTCGGATATGAACCGCGCGTCGGGAAGGCTTGCCCCGAGCATGAATCGGCTCGCGGGGCTGCACATCCCGGAACGGCAGTTTATCAGGTTTCCTTGAAACGGTAACCCACGCCGTAGAGGGTTTCGATCATCTCGAAATCGTCGTCGACGACCTTGAACTTCTTACGCAGCCGCTTGATGTGGCTGTCGATGGTGCGGTCGTCGACATAGACCTGATCGTCATAGGCGGCGTCCATTAGCGCGTTGCGGCTTTTGACCACGCCGGGACGTGTCGCGAGCGCCTGCAGAATCAGGAATTCCGTGACGGTCAAAGTGACAGGCTCGTTCTTCCAGGTGCAGGTGTGGCGTTCCGGGTCCATGCGCAGCAGACCACGGTCCAGCGCCTTGGCGTCGGTCTCCTTGGGAGCCGCGGCCGGGTCTTTCGGGCAAGCACGGCGCAACACCGCCTTGACGCGTTCTACGAGCAGCCGCTGCGAGAACGGCTTGCGGATGAAGTCGTCGGCACCCATCTTGAGACCGAACAATTCATCGATCTCTTCGTCTTTGGAGGTGAGGAAAATAACGGGCAAGTCGGATTTCTGACGCAGCCTTCGCAGCGTCTCCATTCCGTCCATGCGCGGCATCTTGATGTCGAGGATCGCGAGATCGGGTTGACTGGTGCGGAAGCCGTCGAGTGCCGACGCACCGTCGGTGTAGGTCATGATGCGATAGCCTTCGGCTTCGAGCGCGATCGAGACCGATGTGAGAATGTTGCGGTCGTCATCGACCAAAGCGATTGTGGGCATATGCCTGCTTTCCGAAGCGGATGGCGAGAGGCGAACAATTCGACCGTCTGCCTTTGGAGTGGCTTTAAGAACGCAGTCAACGAGCAATGCAAGCTGGGCTGAAGTGTGACCGAGTTCCCGGAAAACGCGCGAAGGACGCCACCGTTCCGTACCTGTTCGATCCTTTGATTTTAGCCCGAAAGGGCGGTTTTTTCAAATGAATTGAGGACTTAAGCCATGCAGCCGACCGCCAATTTTACCGCCGCCAACCTTACCCGATCGCTGCTGCGCCGAAGCCGGCAAGGTGCGCTTGCAACCCTGATGACCGGCAGCGGGGACCCCTATTGCTCGCTCGTCAATGTCGCAAGTCATTACGATGGCTCGCCAATTCTCCTCATTTCGCGTCTGGCGCTGCACACGAAAAACCTGCTCGCCGATCACAGAGTATCGCTGATGCTGGACGAACGCGCCGAGGGCGATCCGCTGGAAGGTTCCCGGATCATGGTCGGCGGAACGGCCGAGGAGGCGGACGGGGAGCTGAGGACAACGCTACGCCGACGGTATCTGAACGTTCATCCGTCCGCAGAGTCTTTCGCGGACTTCAAGGATTTCTCTTTTTTCCGGATTCGGCCGACCAATGTTCATCTGGTAGCCGGTTTCGGGCGGATCGTGGATCTCAAACCGGAAAAGATTCTGACCAGTCTTGAGGGCGCAGACGAATTGCTTGAGGCCGAACAGCGCGCGGTCGATCATATGAACGCCGATCATCGCGACTCGCTGAATCTCTATGCGACACGATTGCTCGGCGCCAAGGCCGCCGACTGGCGCTGCACCGGCTGCGATCCCGATGGCCTGGACATGAGTGCCGATGGTCATGACGCGCTGCGGCTGGATTTTCCGCGGCGGATCGTCACGCCGACCGAGCTTCGCGTCGTTTTGAAGGATCTGGCGGAAAAAGCTCGCGCCGCAAACCAGCCTTGATCGCTGTCAGCCGCTTCGGAACAAATCGATACGCCGGGGGATCGGCTTGGCGGCGTCCGGCGTTCACCAATATCCGTTCGCCGGAGCCACGCCGGATCGGTTATATTAAGTGCATCGTGGCAGAGGCGCGGTTTCACTTTCCGCGCCAATGATACGGAGTTCGAGGAGGAATTCTCCGTGCGAGAAATAGGCGTGCGTAACGACGCCTTCGGCGCCGGGAAAAGCGGACTGAAGAACGTCAAGGCCGTGTACTGGAATTTCGGCGCGCCGCAACTTTACGAGCACGCGCTTCGCAACGGCGAAGCGATGGTGAACGCGGACGGTGCGTTATGCGCGGACACCGGTGTGTTCACCGGCCGCAGCCCGCAGGACAAATACACGGTCCGCGACGCAGCCACCGAGCAGAACGTCTGGTGGGATGGAAACCAGTCGATCACGCCGGAGCAATTCGAGACGCTGTATGCCGACTTCCTCAAGCACGTCGAAGACATGACGCTTTTCGCGCAGGATCTCTACGGCGGCGCCGACCCGAGCTTCCGCATCAAGACCCGCGTCTTCACCGAACTGGCATGGCATTCTCTGTTTATCCGCACGCTGTTGCGTCGGCCGAGCGCGTCGGAGCTTGTGGAATTTACCCCCGACCTCACGGTCATCGACTTGCCGAGCTTTCGCGCCGATCCTAAACGGCACGGCGTCCGCTCGGAAAACGTCGTAGCGCTCGATCTTTCCCGCGGAATCATTCTGATCGGCGGGTCCCGTTATGCGGGGGAGATGAAGAAGAGCATTTTCACCACATTGAACTACCTGCTGCCGGACAAAGGCGTGCTGCCGATGCACTGTTCGGCCAATATCGGCGCGGGCGGCGACAGCGCGATCTTCTTCGGCCTCTCGGGTACCGGAAAAACCACGCTTTCCGCCGATCCCAAGCGCACGCTGATCGGCGACGACGAGCATGGCTGGAGCAGGGATGGCATCTTCAATTTCGAGGGTGGATGCTATGCCAAATGCATCAAGCTGTCGCAGGAGGCCGAGCCCGAAATTCATGCGGCCTCCAACCGCTTCGGCGCGGTGCTTGAAAACGTCGTGCACGACGAATCCACCCGCGTGCCCGATTTCGATGACGGCTCGAAGACCGAGAACACCCGCTCGGCCTATCCGCTCGAATTCATTCCGAACGCGTCCTTGACCGGCTGCGCGGGTCAGCCGAAAAATCTGATCATGCTGGCTGCCGACGCCTTCGGCGTGCTGCCGCCGATCGCCAGGCTGACGCCGGCGCAGGCGATGTATCATTTCCTCTCCGGTTACACCGCGAAAGTGGCGGGGACCGAGCGCGGTCTGGGCGACGAGCCGCAGCCTGAATTCTCGACCTGCTTCGGTTCACCCTTCCTGCCGCGCGATCCCAGCGTTTACGGCAACATGCTGCGCGAGTTGATTGCGAAGCACAGCGTCGATTGCTGGCTGGTCAATACCGGCTGGACCGGCGGCAAATACGGCACCGGCCGCCGCATGCCGATCAAGGTCACGCGCGCGCTGGTCGGTGCTGCGCTGAACGGCTCGCTCCGGGATGTCCAGTGCCGGACTGACAGGTATTTCGGGTTTGCGGTGCCAACATCTGTGCCGGGCGTCGAGCCTCATATCCTCAATCCGATCAAGACCTGGGCCGACAAGGCCGAGTTCGACAAAACCGCCCGCGCGCTGGTCGGCATGTTTCGGAAGAACTTCGCCAGATTCGAAAATGACGTCGATGCGGAGGTCAGGGCGGCGGCGCCCGAGGTGAGGATCGCGGCGGAGTAGAGCCCCGCCAATCAATTTTGTGAAACCAAAAAGGGTGGCTCAGTAGCCGCCTTTTTTAATCCCGAGTCTTCCTATTAGAGCATGACCCCGAAAAGAAAGTGCCATGCTCGATCAGCAAGAGGTTAAGCTACGGAGGCGTCGCCGCGGTGCCTTCCGGCAGTCTCGGGGCGGCGGAACATGAGGATGCTTCAAAATGATCGGCAGACGACAGTTGTTGCGCGCGACGGGTACGGGTCTGGCCGGCCTCGTCGTCATGGGCTGCGCAGCCCGGGCGGCTGCGGTACTGGAAAAGAGGTTTGTCGACGAATTGAAGCGGCTGGAGACCGAAAGCAGCGGACGGCTGGGTGTCGCCCTGCTCGATACAGGCACCGGCCAGTGCGTTGGTCATCGGGTGAACGAGCGATTTCCGATGTGCAGCACCTTCAAGGTGCTGGTGTCGGGCGCCGTTCTTCACAGCGTCGATGCAGGGAAGGAAAGCCTCGTGCGGCGGATTTATTTCACCGACGCTGATCTCGTGGCGCATTCGCCTGAAACGCAGAAGCGTGTCGGTCCGATCGGCATGACCGTCGCCGAATTGTGCGAGGCCGCCATGACGCTCAGCGACAACACCGCCGGCAATCTGCTGCTTGCAAGCATCGGCGGCCCGCAGGGCCTGACCGCCTTCGTTCGGTCGCTGGGCGACGACGTGACCCGCCTCGATCGCATCGAGACCGAACTCAACGAGGCGGCGCCTGACGATCCACGCGATACGACGTCGCCGGATGCGATGGCCTCTGACCTGCGCGCGCTGGCGCTGGGCAACGTGTTGTCGACGAAGTCCCGCACGCAACTCATCGGCTGGCTCGCAGCCAATATGACCGGTAGCAAGCGTCTGCGCGCCGGATTACCGGCCGGCTGGCGCGTCGGCGACAAGACCGGAACGGGCGAGCAGGGAACGGCGAATGACGTCGCCGTGATCTGGCCGCCGGACCGCGCGCCGTTCGTCATAACGGCCTATCTCACCGGCGCGGCTGCTCCGGCGGAGCGGCAAGATGCGGTGATGGCGGCCGTCGGGCGCGCGGTCACGACCGCGCTCGCATGAACATCCGCGGCGGACGCCGCATGGATAAACAATGCGCATGGATAAACAGTGAGAGTCAGCTTCCACCCAAGGTATTGCTGGGAGTAGGGCGGTCGATGATCTGCTGCCCGAACAGGCTCGCGATCAATTCGACCGCGACCCGCGCAGTGCGTCCGCGCTCGTCCAGAAACGGGTTAAGTTCGACGATATCGACGGAACGGACCAGCCCGGAATCGTGCAACAGCTCCATGATGAGATGCGCCTCGCGATAGGTCGCGCCGCCGGGAACGGTGGTGCCGACACCGGGCGCCACCGCTGGATCAAGAACATCGAGATCGAAGCTGACGTGCAACACGCCGTTGCGCGCTCTGACCCGGTCGATGACGCGGCGGATCAGCACCGCCACCCCGAATTCGTCGATCTCGCGCATGTCGGCGATGGCGATGTGGCGGTCATGCACCAGCTTCTTCTCGAGCGGGTCGATCGAATGGATGCCAAACAGGTCGAGATGCGCTGATGTGATCGATGCGCGCGGCTCCGCGCCGAGCAGGCCGTCGAGTCCGGGCTCGCCGCACAGGAAGGCGGCGGACATGCCATGCATGTTCGCGGTCATCGTCGTTAGCGGCGTGTTGTAGTCGGCATGGGCGTCGAGCCAGAGCACGAACAACTCGCGGCCCCGTTCATGCCAATAGCGCGCGACGCCGTTGACCGAACCCATCGACAGGCTGTGGTCGCCGCCGAGAAAGATCGGTATCGCGCCGGATTTCGCCACATCATAAGCGCGCGGGCTGAGTGCTCGGACCCATGCCTGGATGTCCCGGTAGTGGTTGGCGTTTGCGGGAATCTGGTCGGTCGCCGGCACCGCCTGAGCGACCGAGACATCGCCATGATCGGTCACCTCGATGCCGAGGTTTTCCAGCACCGGCTTGATGCCCGCCGTGCGCAACGCCGCCGGGCCCATCAAGGTGCCGCGTTGCGAGGCGCCCATGTCGATGGGAACGCCGAGCAGCGCGACCTTTGCGAATCTTCCGTCGCCGACGTCCGTCATCGGAGCAGCTTAGCGATCGCGGCCTGCAGCGGGCGGGCCGCCTCGTCGTAACCCGACCACGCCTTGCTTTTCTTCAGGAGGTCAACGGCGGTGCGGAGCGTGAAACGTTTGGGATCGAGGCCGGCTTTCACCTGCGACCAGTTCAGCGGCATCGACACGGTCGCGCCGGGGCGCGCACGTGGCGACAGCGGCGCGACAGCGGTCGACTTGGTGTCGTTGCGAAGATAATCCAGAAAGATTTTGCCCTCGCGCTGCTTCTTCGACATGTTGATGAGATATTTGTCGGGTTCGTCTGCCGCCATTTGTTCGCAGACGGCCTGCGCGAACATCTTGGCCTGTTTCCAGGTTAGCGTTTCCTTTTTGGCGGTGGCAAGTGGCGTGACCACGTGCAGACCCTTGCCGCCGGTGGTCTTGCAGAACGTTTCAAGTCCGAGCGCCTCAAGGCGCTGCTTCATCTGCTTTGCCGTCGCGATCACATCGGAGAATGCGACGCCCGGCGCCGGATCGAGATCGAACACCAGTCGTCCCGGCACGGCGTATTGATCGGGCGCGCAATTCCACGGATGCAGTTCGAGTCCACCGATTTGCGCCACCGCGATTAGGCCTTCGACGCGATCGATCTGAAGATAAGGCTTACGGTCGCCATACACTTTTGCCTGGGTGACGAGGTCCGACATGCCTGGCATGGCATGACGCTGGAAGAAGGTTTCGCCATCGATGCCGTCGGGAGCGCGGACGATCGAACAGGGCCGCCCTTGAATGTGTGGCATCATCCAATCGCCGATGGTTTCCATGTATTCGGCAAGATCCCGTTTTGTGACTGGCTGTTTGTCCCCGGCATCGGGCCATAGCGCCTTGTCCGGGTGCGAGATCGCAACGCCCATGACCGCCGCGCGGTCCCGCGCCGAAGATGCGCGTGGCTGGCGCGAGGTGGTGGTCTCCGTGCGCACTGCGGCCGCGGCCCTTGCATCGAGCTTGGGCACCGCGGTGCGGACCGGCATCTCGGCCTTGACCTCGCCGGCCGGCTTGTCTGCGCGCAAGCCCTTGAAAGCAGCCTGCCGGACCATGCCGTCATTGGTCCAGCCCGCGAATTCGATCTCGGCGACGAGCTCCGGCTTGAGCCAGTGCACCTCACGCCCGCCGGAGGGGGCATTCTTGCCGGAGAACGGACTTTTCGAGGCAGCAGCGGCCTTTAAAGCCGGCATGATGCGCTTCACGGTGTCGCGGCCGTAGCCGGTGCCGACGATGCCGGTATAGACGAGGCGGTCGCCTTCATAGACTCCGGCCATCAGCGAGCGGAATTTTCCGCCCGTTGTTTTCCAGCCGCCGATCACGACTTCATGGCCGGGGCGGCTCTTGACCTTGAGCCAGCTTCCACCTCGGCCGGCGCGATAGGGCGCATCCGCTTGCTTTGAGATAATGCCTTCGAGGCCGGACTTGCGAGCCGATGCGAGCATCTGTTCGCCGTCCGCGTCGAAATGCTCGACGTAGCGGATCGGCGAGCGGCTCGATTGCGCCGAGCGCCCGAGCAATTTGCGAAGCCGTTCCTTGCGCGCGAGCAGCGGCAGGGGACGCAGATCCTCGCCCCCGGCGAACAGCAGGTCGAAAGCGAAGAACACGAGGTTGTCCGTCTTGCCATCGGACAGCGCGGCCTGCATCGCGGAAAAGTCCGGATGGCCCTTGCTGTCGAGTGCGACGATCTCGCCGTCGATGATGGCGTCGGGCAACTTCGCGGCGGCTTTTGCGATGGCGGAAAACTTCTCGGTCCAGTCGAGCCCCTTGCGGGTTTTGAGTGTCACCTCGCCGCTCTCGATCCGCATCTGGATGCGGTAACCGTCGAACTTGATCTCGTGCACCCAGCCTTCCGCCGTTGGCGGACGCGCCGAAATTTCGCATAGCTGAAATCCGGTGAAGTCGGGCATATCGTCCTTGATGGCGCGGGTCTTGTGCGTTTGTGCTTGGCTCGCTCGTGTCTTGCTCGCTCGTGTCGTGGCTTTTTTCGGCGCTCGCTTGCGGGTTGAAGCCGGTTTGGCGCTTGTCTTTGTCGCCCGCGCTTCTGCTGCAATGCCTTTGTTGGAATTCCAGACCGCATCGGAGCCGGCGGTCCGCGCGGTCATCATGAAAGGCTCCGGCGCCTTGCCCTTGCCTTGCGCGATCTGTTCGAGCGTGCGGCCCGACGCGACCGAGCGGTCCTGCTTCAGCACGTCCTCGCCGCTGCCGGGTTTGGCATAGTCGTCGCGGTGCTTGATCAGCAGCCAGTTGGTGCGCTTGCCGCCGCTGCGGTCATGCTTCATGCGCACCAGCACCCACTCGCCCTTGAGCTTCTCACCCATCAGCGCGAATTTGAGGTCGCCCTTGGCGAGACCTTTCGCCGGGTCGTCGGCGTACCAGTAGCCGCGGTCCCAGATCTCCACGGTGCCGCCGCCATACTGGCCCTTGGGGATGGTGCCCTCGAAGTCGCCGTAGTCGAGCGGATGATCCTCGACCTCCACTGCCAGCCGCTTCTCGCCCGGATCAAGGGAGGGGCCGCGCGTCACGGCCCAGGACTTGAACACGCCGTCATATTCGAGACGAAAATCGTAATGCAGCCGCGTGGCGGCGTGCTTCTGGATCACGAAGCGCCGTTGGTTTGAAGCCGCGACGCGCGCTTTGCCGCTCGGCTCTGTGGTCTTCGAGAAGTCGCGCTTCTGGATGTAGGTGCTGAGCTTTCGGGAGGGCACGGCGTCGTTCCAGTTGGATCATCCGATGTGCAACGCCCGGAAACGCTTGCGGGTGCCGCGACGTTACGATTTTTTGCGTCTTACGCCCGCGCTCTTGCGTAGCGCGTCCTTGAGGTCGATCGGGACGTCATGTTTTTTCAAAAGATCGGCGAAAGCTTCGTCGGCCAGATCCTGTATCGTCGCCATGCGATCCCGACCGAGACGCGTCAGCGCCGTCATGGTCTCGTCGTCGAAGGCGATCAGCTTGCGCATCGGCGCGTGCCGGTTAAATCACGATGATTTTGGATCGAACCAAAATCATGAGCGTGATCGAGCCCAATATTTTGGAGCGGGATGCGGGCGGAAAACCGTTACACACTTTTCCTCATCCCGCTAACCGGCCTTGCGTTTCGCGGCTGGCGTCTTGTTCGCGCCGCGCGTCCTGGCCGGACGCTTCGCGGGCTCCCGCTTGGACTCCTTTGCCGCCTTCTTGCCCTCGATCGGAAACAGCATCTCGCGCTGGCCTTCGATGCGCTTTTTGGGCTTCCTGCCTTTCGCCGACGCCGGCTTGTCGGTTGCGGCCGGTGCGGATTTGCCGCCCTTCAAACTCTGCCGTAACGCGTCCATCAGGTTGATGACATTGCCTTCGGTCTTGATCTTCGCTTTGGCGATCGGCCGACCGGCCTGCTTCTGCTCGATCAGGTTCTGCAGGGCGGCCTCATAGTGATCCTCGAACGAATCCGGTTTGAAGTGACCGGATTTCTGCTCGACGATGTGCCGCGCGAGATCGAGCATGTCCTTGGTGATTTTCACGTCCTTGATGTCGTCGAAATAATCCGATGCGTCGCGCACCTCGTAAGCGTAGCGCAGCAGCAGGCCGACCAGCCCGTTGTCGCGCGCTTCAAGCGCGATGACGTGCTCGCGGTTGGTGAGCACCACCCGCGCCAGTGCGACCTTGCCCGTCGCCTTGATGGTGTCGCGGATCACCGCATAGGCGTCATGTCCGATCTTGCCGTCGGGCACCAGATAATACGGCCTCACGATATAGAGGTCGTCGATCTCGGCGCGGGGCACGAACTGGTCGATCTCGATGGTGTGGGTGGACTCCAGTGCGATGTTGTCGAGTTCGTCCTTGGTGACCTCGAGATAGGTGTCGCTGTCGACCTTGTAGCCCTTGACGATGTCCTCGCTGTCGACGTCTTCGCCGGTCTCGGCGTCGACTTTCTGATATTTGATGCGGTGGCCGGTCTTGCGATTGATCTGGTTGAAGCTGACCTTCTCGGACTCCGACGTCGCCGGAAACAGGGCGACCGGACAGGTCACGAGCGAAAGGCGCAAAAAGCCTTTCCAGTTCGCACGCGGGGCCATCGGACAAACTCCATACGCGACGGGCCGGGGGACGGCAGAATATGATTCAATATCACGGAGCGGGAAACGTTCCGAGTCGGGAACGTGGTAAACGCGCTGCAGCGCCGCCGCAGGCGTGCGTTCCGGTTGTGTTCTTGATGGAGTCCGAAGCAGTTACCGGTTGAGGAATTCGCTCGCCTTGTACAGCGCGCGGAATGGCACGCCGGCTTGCGCGAAGGTTTCCGCAGCGCCCTCCTCGCGGTCCACCATGGTGAAGACCAGCACGATCTCGCCGCCGGCCTCGCGCACGGACTCCACCGCCTTGATGGCGGAGCCGCCGGTGGTGGTGACGTCTTCGACGATGACGACGCGCTTGCCCTTGAGGCTCTCGTCTTTGGCAAGACCTTCCACCGCCAGCCGAGCGCCATGCTCTTTCGGCTTCTTGCGTACGAAGAACGCGGCGATCGGCTGATGCTTCAGCCACGACAACTGTGCGATGGCGCCGGCGAGGGGCACCGCGCCCATCTCCAGCCCGCCGATATAGTCGAGTCCGTCTTCCTTGAGCGCCTCGAAGCTCAGTTCCGCGAGCAGCGCCGCGCCCTCGGGGTCGAGCATGGTCGGCTTCAGGTTGAAGTAGAAATCGCTCTTGCGCCCCGACGCCAGCGTGATTTCGCCGCGCCCGAACGAGCGGGTGCGGATGATCTCGGCAAGGCGGGTGCGGGAGGCGGGTTGGGACACGGACAGGGCTCGAAAGGGTGACGGTAATCTAGCGACGATCGGAAGGGTGAACCACTTTTCCGCGCGCCCATCAACAGTTCAATGCGGCGCCATCAGCGGGCGGTGCTGAAGGCGAACCACACAGCGATGGCGGCAAGCGCCACCGCCAGCACCCGCCGGATGGTTTTGCGCTTGTCAGGTGTCTGGACCACGTTTTGCAAGCGCGAGGCCAGCAGCACGATAACGAGATGGACCAGCGTGGCGATGCCGACATAGAGCGCCGACAGCCCAAGCGTCTGCGTCACGATCGATCCCTTGCCGACCTGAACGAAGTCCGGGAGCACCGCGACGTAGAACACCGCCGCCTTCGGATTGAGCAAATTGGTGATGAGGCCGCGACGAAACGCCTGTCCGGCTCGGATATCGGGATTGCCGGCTTTTTCGGGGGCGGTCTCCGCCTCGCTCGCCCACGCCTCCCAGGCGAGCCACAGCAGATAAATGACACCGCCCCAGCGCAGCACCTCATAGAGCAGCGGCGAATTGTCGATCGCCGCGCTGAGACCGAGCGCCGCCACCGCGCCATAAACGGAGAGTCCGAGCGCGACGCCGCCGACGGCGGCGAGCCCGGCGCGGATGCCTTGCGACAGCGACAGCGCCGCAAGATAGGCCATGTTCGGCCCCGGCGTCATCTCGATGACGAGCGAGGTCAGCGCGAAGGCAGCGAGTGACCCCGAAAAAATGTCGCTCATCGGTCAGGTCGCAGGCATATTTTAATGCGCCTCGTCCCAGTTGTCGGCGGCGCGGGCATCGACCCGCAGCGGCACCGACAGCAGCACTGCGGGGAACGGAGCGTCCTGCATCACGTGCTGCACCACCGGCAGCGTCGCCGTCACCTCGTCGTCGGGCACCTCGAAGATCAATTCGTCGTGGACCTGCAGCAGCATCTTCGCCGACAGCTTCTTCTCGGCAAGCGCGTCGTCCATCCGCGCCATGGCGCGGCGGATGATGTCGGCGGCGGTGCCCTGCAATCGCGCATTGATCGCGGCGCGCTCGTTGAAAGCGCGGTGCGACGGGTTCGGCGACCGGATGTCGGGGTAGTGGCATTTACGGCCGAACAGGGTGGTGACATAGCCGTGCTCGCGGCAGAAGTCGCGGGTCGCGTCCATGTAGGCACGGATGCCGGGAAAGCGCTCGAAATACTTCTTGATGTAGGCGGCCGCTTCCTCGCGCGGGATGCCGAGCTGGTTGGCGAGGCCGAACGCCGAGATGCCATAGATGATGCCGAAGTTGATCGCCTTGGCGCGGCGGCGGATTTCGCCGGGCATGCCCTGCACCGGCACGCCGAACATTTCCGACGCCGTCATGGCGTGAATGTCGAGCCCGTCCCGGAACGCCTGCTTCAGCACTGGAATGTCGGCGATCTCGGCGAGCAGCCGCAGCTCGATCTGGGAGTAGTCGGCCGACACCAGCTTGTGGCCCGGCGTCGCGATGAAGGCGCGGCGGATTTTGCGGCCCTCTTCGTTGCGTACTGGGATGTTCTGCAGGTTCGGCTCGTTTGACGACAGGCGTCCTGTGGTGGTGGCGGCGAGTGCGTAGGTCGTGTGGACACGGCGGGTCTGCGGATCGACGTGTTCCGGCAGCGCGTCGGTATAAGTTGATTTCAGCTTCGAGACCTGACGCCAGTCGAGGATTTTGCGCGGGAAGTCGTGGCCCTGCTCGGCCAGTTCGTCGAGGATCTGCGCCGAGGTCGACCATGCGCCGGTCTTGGTCTTGCTGCCGCCCGGCAAGCCCATCTTGCCGAACATGATGTCGCCGATCTGCTTCGGGCTGCCGACATTGACCGGCTCGCCTGCGAGTTCCTGAATTTCGGCTTCCAGCCGCGCGGCGGTCTGCGCGAATTCACCCGAGAGCCGCGACAGCACCTGGCGGTCGATGGTGATGCCGCGCTGCTCCATGCGCGCCAGCGTCGCGATCATCGGCCGCTCCAGCGTCTCGTAGACGGTGGTCATGCGCTCGGCGACGAGCCGCGGCTTCAACACCTGCCATAGCCGCAAGGTGAGGTCGGCATATTCCGCGGCGTAGGTCGTGGCGCGATCGATGGGCACCTGATCGTAGGCAAGTTTGCTCCTGCCGCTGCCGATCAACTCGCCATATCCCAAGCTGCCGTGGCCGAGCCAGCGCTTTGCCAGCGATTGAAGATCATGCGAGCCGCGCCCGGCATCGAGCGCATAGGAGATCAGTTCGACGTCGTCGTTGTTCTGCATGACGATGCCGTGCCGGGCCAGCAGCACGGCGGTGAACTTGACGTTGAAGCCGACCTTCAGATGGCCGCGGGATTCGAGAACCGGCTTCAGGAGCTTCAACGCATCGGCGGCCGCGATCTGATCCGGCGCGAGCCCGGCGGCGAACAGCCCGGCCCCGTCTCCGGACTGCCTGTGGCCAAGCGGCACGTAACAGGCATCGTTCGGCGCGAGCGCCAGCGCGATACCGCACAATTCGGCCCGCATGGGATCGATCGTCGGGGCCAGCGCCTCAACCGCGAAGCTGCCGTCGTTGTCGATGCGGGCGATCCAGTTCTTCAGCCGGTCCACCGAGCGGACGATCTCATACTTGTCCGCTTGCACCGGCAAATTGCGCACGGCTTCAAGGCGCGCTGCAGCGAGGGCTTGCGGCGTCTTGATCGCAGTGTCGCTTGTCGCCTTTGCCCTGATCGCCGGCGTGGTTTTTGCGCCGCTGTCGTTTCCGAACAAGTCTCCAGTGACCGCGTCCTTCGAGGCCTTGGCCGCCGCCGATGATACGCCGCTCGCGTTTTTTCTGTCCGGCTCGATTTCGGCGGCATTGACTTGCGAATACTCCGCGACGCGCTTCGTCAGCGTGGTGAATTCCATCGCCTTGAGGAAAGCGATCAGCTTGCGCGCGTCCGGTTCCTGCACGGCGAGTTCTTCCAGCGGCACGTCGAGCTGCACTTTGTCGTCGAGCAGCACGAGTTGCCGCGAAATGCGCGCCTTCTCCGCATTCTCGATCAGCGCCTCGCGCCGCTTCGGCTGCTTGATCTCGCCGGCGCGCGCCAGCAGCGTTTCGAGGTCGCCATATTCGGTGATGAGCTGCGCCGCGGTCTTGACGCCGATGCCGGGCACGCCGGGAACGTTATCGACGCTGTCGCCCGCCAGCGCCTGCACCTCGACGACCTTTTCCGGCGGCACGCCGAATTTCTCGATCACCTCGGGAACGCCGAGGCGGCGATCCTTCATGGTATCGTACATGGTGACGCAGTCGGTGACGAGCTGCATCAGGTCTTTATCCGAGGAGACGATGGTTGCGGTCGCGCCACGTTCGCAGGCCTGCCGCACATAGGTCGCGATCAGGTCGTCGGCCTCGAAGCCGATCTGTTCGAGGCAGGGAAGATCAAAAGCCTTCACAGCCTCGCGGATCAGCGCGAATTGCGGGATCAGGTCGTCGGGCGCGGGCGGCCGATGCGCCTTGTAGTCGGCATAGAGCTTGTTGCGGAACGTGACCTCGGATTTGTCGAAGATGATCGCGAGATGGGTCGGCTTGTCGTCCTTCGGCATATCGCGCAACAGCTTCCACAGCATGTTGCAGAAGCCGAGCACCGCATTGACCTGCAGCCCGTCGGATTTGCGGTTCAGCGGCGGCAGCGCGTGATAGGCACGGAAAATGTAGGACGATCCGTCGACCAGGAAGACGTGCTGGCCCTGCATTCCAGCGTCTCCCGCCGCTGTCGCTGGAGCGGGGCTGGCTGTCGTCTCGGCTAGGTCGGGTTTCGCGGCGGCTGGCTTCTTCGGCATGGCCGCAACTTAAGGACTCTTGCGCGCAATGGCACCCCCTTGCGGGCCGCCATCGCCAGCAAATTCGCGGCGGGTCCGTTCGGTTTTGCGCGTGATCGCTGGCTTATTCCGCCGCCTGCAGCGCGGCCGGGCGTTTTCTCGGCGCGATCCAGAAGGCGTCCGGGCGCTCGAACAGGAAATTCGCCCGCGTATTGCGGCAGGCCCACCAGATCAGCACCGCGCCGACCACGCCGGCGATGGTGACGATCAGCGACACCGTGCCGATATCGTGGATGATGCCGGTCTTCAGCAGCAGCGTGCGCGTCGTCGCCATCGGCAGGAAGAAGGCGAGGTAGATGACGATGGAATGCTCGCCGCAATAGCGCACGGCGTCCAGCCAGCGCATTTTGGCCAGCAACGTGCCCGTTGTGATGATGGCGCAGGCACCGGCCAGCCCGAGCGCGAGCGAGATGATAGGCCATTCGCTGACGCCGGTATAAACGAGGCCGGCATTCGTGACCGCCCACAGCGCCAGCGTTGCCAGCGCTGCTGCCGGATAGGCGCGGGCGCGGTTGGACAGCGCGAACACATGGCTCGCGAACAGGTAGCCAGAATAGATGTAGACGAAACGCGCGGCGAATTCGTCGATCAGCGTCCACCCCGTGGAGATATGCGCCGCCTCGAGCGCCGCGGCGGCGCCCCAGATCGCCCATGGCGAAACGTTGCGTGTGGCCTTGATGACCACGAAAAACACCGGCAGCAGGTAGATGAACCACAGCGTGCCGAACGGATCAATGAACGACAGCAGGTAAAGCCGGGCGACCCCCGGCCAGCCCACTTCGGCGGCGAACGAGGGCGCCTTGAAGCCGAACTGGATCGTCACCCAGAGCACGTAGAAATATGCGAAATGCACCACCTTGCGGTCGAGATAGGTACGCCAGTCGCGATTGATGACGAGGGGCAGGAACAGGCCGGAGATCAGGAAGAAGTCCGGCATCCGGAACGGTTTCGCGAATTCGACCACGAGGTGCATGAAGCCGGTCTGGCCGGCCGCGGCCTCAACCCCCAGCACCGAGTGCATCATCACGACCATGATGATGCAGATGCCTTTGGCATAGTCGACCCAGTCGATCCGTTCGTTCTTCAGTGCGGCTGTGCCGTTTCCGGTCATCGGGTGTCTCTTTTCGGCGCGATCGGGCGCGTTTACAGGAGGATCGGTTGCGTTCTCCTTTCACCAATCAAATAATGTGCCATGTTTCAGGGGACCGTGATCGGAATAGGCCATTAACCATTGAAGGATCACCGCGGGCACAAACCGGCTGTCATACCTTGCGAAGGCGAGGTATCCGGTACGTCCGCTTTCGAAATCATTGAAACCTGCCTTACGCGAACACCACCTTCGTTGGGTGATGACGGAACCGAGACGGTGATCCGAGAATTTGCCACGCCGCTCCCGATCGATGCCGTGCTCGACGAACTCGCACGAACGCTTGGCGCGCGCAATACGGCCGTGCTCGTGGCGCCGCCCGGCGCCGGCAAGACGACGCGGGTGCCGTTGGCGCTGCTCGATGCGCCCTGGGCCACGGGCAAGAAGATCATTGTGCTGGAGCCGCGCCGGATCGCGGCGCGCGCGAGCGCGGAGCGAATGGCGCAGACGTTGGGAGAGCGCGCCGGCGAGACCGTCGGCTACCGCGTGCGGTTCGGCTCGAAAGTGTCGCGCGCAACCCGCATCGAGGTCGTCACCGAAGGTATCTTCTCGCGGCAGATTCTCGATGATCCTGAACTGACCGGCGTTGCTGCGGTGCTGTTCGACGAGTTTCACGAACGCTCGCTCGATGCCGACATGGGTCTTGCGCTGGCGCGTGACGTACAGACCGGCTTGCGGGAGGACTTGCGCATCCTGGTGATGTCCGCGACCATCGACGGCGCGCGTGTCGCGAAGCTGCTTGGCGATGCGCCGGTCATCGAAAGCGAGGGCCGCGCCTTTCCGATCGAGACGCGCTATCTCGGCCGCAGGCCCGACGCGCCTCTCGAACGGCAGATGGCTGACGCGATCGCCATGGCGCTGCGCGCTGATGCCGGCTCGGTGCTGGCGTTTCTGCCGGGAGCGGCCGAAATCCGCCGAACACAGAATATGCTCGCTGAACGGGTTCACGATGCATCTGTCGAGATCGTGCCGCTGTTCGGCGCGCTCGACGCCGCGGTGCAGGACCGCGCCATCGCGCCGGCGCCGAAAGGCCATCGCAAGGTGGTGCTGGCGACGTCGATCGCGGAGACGTCGCTGACGATCGAGGGGGTCCGCATCGTGGCGGATTCCGGCCTGGCGCGGGTGCCACGCTACGAGCCCGACATCGGTCTGACGCGGCTTGAAACCGTGCGCGCCTCGCGCGCCGCGGTCGATCAGCGCCGCGGCCGCGCCGGCCGCACCGAGCCCGGCCTGTGTTATCGGCTCTGGGATGAGCCGCAGACCGCCTCGCTCCCCGCCCACACCCAGCCTGAGATTCTCAGCGCCGATCTGTCGTCGCTGGTGCTGGATCTCGCGCAGTGGGGCGTCAGCGATCCGGCGATGTTGTCGTTCCTGGATGCGCCGCCCGCGCCGGCATTGAACGAAGCGCGCACCCTGCTGCGCGAACTCGGCGCGCTTGATGGGGACGGCCGCATCACCGACGAGGGCAAAAGCCTGCGCGCGCTGGCGCTGCCGCCGCGGCTCGCGCGCATGATCGTCGATTCGCATCGGCTCGGCGCGGGCCGGGAGGCTGCCGACATCGCGGCTATTCTGACCGAGCGCGGCCTCGGCGGCGACAGCATCGATCTCGACGCGCGGCTCGATAATTTCCGTCGCGACCGCTCCCCTCGCGCCTCAGGCGCAAGGCAACTCGCGGAGCGATGGGCCTCGCAGGTGAAAGCGAATGAGAGTGTGCAATCATCGCCGCGCGGCATGACCTCTTCTCCCTCCCCCCTTGTGGGGGAGGGGCGGGGAGGGGGGTCTACCCCTAACCCCTCAGAGCGGGCGTCCTTGCCCGTCTCGGCCCCACAAGGGGGAGGGGAGCTTCCGTCCACCGGTCTGATGCTCGCGCTCGCATTCCCCGATCGCGTGGCGCGCAATCGCGGCAACGGCTCCTTCGTCCTCGCCAACGGCCGCGGCGCGTCGGTCGACCCGGCCTCCCGCCTGGCGCGAGAGGCCTTCATCGCGGTTGCCGAACTGACCGGCGCCGCCGCCAATGGCCGTATCCTGCTGGCTGCGCCGATCACGCAGGCCGACATCGAGGCGCGTTTCGCCGACCAGATCGAGGCCGACGATGAGGTCTCGTTCGACCGCGCGGCGATGGCGTTGCGGGCGCGCCGCCGGAAACGGCTGCATGCGATCACGCTCTCTGAAGCCCCGCTGGCGATCGTTCCTTCGATGGCGACCGCACGCATCTTCGCCGAAGGTCTGATGGGGGCGGGACCGGATCGCCTGCCGTGGTCGAAATCGCTCAAGCAATGGCGCGACCGGGTGATGTTCCTGCGCGCGGCGGAAGGTCGGAAGGGACTCGATGAGTGGCCCGATCTCTCCGATGCCGGACTTGCAGCCGAAGCGGAAAGCTGGCTGGTGCCCGCTCTGTCGGACAAGACATCGCTGAAGGATTTCTCCGCGAGCGATCTGTCTGACGCGCTGATAGCGCTGTTGCCGTGGAGTTTGCGCGCACGGCTGGAGCGGGAGGCGCCGACGCATTTCGAGGCGCCGACCGGCACGATGCTGGCGATCGATTATGAAGCGGAGCAGGGGCCGACCATTGCGGTGCGACTCCAAGAATTATTCGGCTTGACGACGCACCCGACGATCGCGCAAGGCAAGGTGCCGCTGGTTCTGGAATTGCTGTCGCCGGCGCATCGTCCGGTGCAGGTGACGCGCGACCTGCCCGGCTTCTGGCGCGGCAGCTATGCTGCCGTGCGCTCCGATTTGCGCGGGCGCTATCCCCGGCATCCCTGGCCAGAAGATCCGGCGAACGCGCCGCCGACACGTCGGGTCAAGCCGCGCGGGACCTGAAGGGCCCGCGTATCCGGGAACCGGTGCCGTCGCCGCGGCGTTATGGCCTTTCGAACGAGGTGGAAGCCGGTTCGCGGGAAGGAAACGCGTTAAAACAATAATCTGAAGCTTCGCTTCTGATTCGATCAGATGCGAAAATGCTCCACGACATCTCGCCCGAGGCTTCCATGGATATGCCCCTGCAACCGACCTGGCCGGATATCGCGATCCGTCTCGCCTTGACGATGGTCGCCGGCGGCATCGTTGGCCTGGATCGGAGCGCGCGGGGACACGCGGCCGGATTTCGCACCACTATTCTGGTGGGACTCGCCGCCTCGGTCGCCATGATCCAGGCCAACATCCTGCTGTCGGCGAGCGGCAAGACGCCGGCGTCCTTCGCCGAGATGGATGTCATGCGTTTGCCGCTTGGCATCCTCACCGGCGTCGGCTTCATCGGTGCCGGGACCATCTTCAAGAAAGGAGATCTCATCACCGGCGTTACCACCGCGGCGACGTTGTGGCTGATCACGGTGATCGGTCTCTGCCTGGGTGGCGGTCAACTGGTGCTTGGCGCCGCCGCGACGGCCCTGGCGGTCATGACTCTCTGGGCGCTGCAATGGGTCGACTATGTCATCCCTCGCGAGCACCGCGTCCGGGTGGTCGTCGCAGCCGATGCAGAGGTGCGAGCGATCGTCGAACTGCCGCGCCTGATCGGAGGCTTTGGCTATCACGCCCGCTTCGCCGAACTGAAACGGCATGATGACGGGTCGATCGATTGTTCGTTCGATGTCTCATGGCGACGCGCCGAGCGATCGGTCCGGCCGACGGACCTGCTGGTGCTGATCCGTAAGAGCTATGAGATCAAGGCGTTTGCCTTGAGCACGGAAGACGGCCGCTAGAGCATTTTCGAGCGAAGTGGAGACCGGTTCGCGTGAAGAAAACGCGTCAAAAGGCTCCAGGCCCGTATTAACGCTTCGCTCATCCTTTTCCCAAATAAAGAGCCACACGGCCGTTGCGGGTTATGGCCGGCCGACGGCCACGCGTAAGATCGCGGCCGCCGTTCCGTCTGTCAGTGAGTGTGCGCCATGCGTAATCTGATGATCTTTGCCGCGCTTCTGATCGGAGCGGGCACCTACATGGCGCAGGTGGCCGACAAGATGACCGTAACCGCGGCGGCGCGCGCGACGACACCCGCGCAGCAGGCGACGTTCGAGGATAGCGCTCAGGCCGGTCGCCGCAGCGTCAGCATCGCTCGCGATGGTCGCGGCCACTTCCAGACGGAAGCCCGGATCGATGGCCAGCGCGTCGGCTTCATGGTCGATACCGGAGCGTCGGTGATTGCGCTCAATGAAAGTTCAGCCGCGCGGATCGGCGTGCGGCCGTCGCAGAACGACTATGATGCGACGGTGACCACCGCCAACGGCAAGGTCAAGGCGGCGCGAACCCGGCTCGCCATGGTCGACGTCGGTGGCCTCGTTGTACGGGATGTCGACGCCATGGTGCTGCCCGACGAGGCGCTGTCGGAAAACCTGCTTGGCCTGTCGTTTCTGTCCAAACTCAGGCGCTTCGAATTCGCCAACGGGCGCATGGTGCTGGAACAATAAGGCAGGCGCCGCCGTCGATCGAGATTGCAGGCGACGCGCTCCGCTGTGGCGCTGCGAATTATGCCGCAATTGCCTTTCACAAACCCGCTCCCACATTTCCGGCAGCCATGGCATTCAGGGCTGCATTTTGTTTCTAATGTTCCTGCCCTTATCCTGACGAGGCCATCTGCATGTTTCCGAAGCCGAAACCCGTTCTGGCGCCGAATACCTATGCCTACGAATCCGAGCCGATGGTGAAGGCGACCGGCTTTCGCGAATATGACGCGCGCTGGCTGTTCGGTAAGGAAATCAACCTGATGGGCATTCAGGCGCTGGGCATGGGGCTCGGCACGCTGATTGGCGAACTCGGCCAGAAGAAGGACATCGTCACCGGGCACGACTTCCGCAGCTATTCGTCATCGATCAAATACGCATTGATCTCCGGCCTTCTGGCCTCCGGCTGCAAGGTTCACGACATCGGACTGTGTATGACGCCGATGGCATATTTCGCGCAGTTCGAACTCGACGTCCCCTGCGTCGCCATGGTGACGGCCTCGCACAACGACAATGGCTGGACCGGCGTCAAGATGGGCGCCAACCGGCCGCTGACCTTCGGACCCGATGAGATGAACCGGCTGAAGGAGATCGTGCTCGGTGCCGACTTCGCCGACAGTGCGGGAGGCTCCTATCAGTTTCACGAAAACTTTCCGGCACGCTATATCGCCGACCTGACCAAGCGGCCGAAGCTGAAGCGCAAGCTGAAAGTCGTTGTTGCTTGCGGCAACGGTACCGCGGGTGCCTTCGCGCCGAAGGTGATGGAGGCGATCGGCTGCGAGGTGATCCCGCTGGACACCGAACTCGATCACACCTTTCCGAAGTACAATCCGAACCCCGAAGACATGAAGATGCTGCACGCGATCCGCGATGCGGTGCTCGAACACAAGGCCGATGCCGGTCTGGGCTTCGACGGCGATGGAGACCGTTGCGGCGTCGTCGATAACACCGGCGAGGAAATCTTCGCCGACAAGGTGGGCGTGATGCTGGCGCGCGATATGTCGGCGATCCACAAGGATGCGCATTTCGTGGTCGACGTGAAGTCGACGGGCCTGTTCGTCACCGATCCGGTCTTGCAGAAGCAGGGCGCCAACGTGACCTACTGGAAAACCGGTCATTCCTATATGAAGCGGCGCACCAACGAACTCGGCGCGCTTGCCGGTTTCGAGAAATCCGGCCACTTCTTCTTCAACGCGCCGATGGGCCGCGGTTATGACGACGGCCTGATCTCGGCGATCGCAATCTGCGAGATGCTCGATCGCGCTCCGGGAAAATCGCTGGCCGACCTGAAGGACGCCTTGCCCAAGACATGGTCGTCGCCGACCATGTCGCCGCATTGCGCCGACGAGGCGAAATACGGCATCGTCGACAGCGTGGTGAAACATTTCGAGACCGCCAGGGCCAATGGCGACAAGGTGGCGGGACAGCCGATCCGCGATCTCGTCACCGTCAACGGCATCCGGCTGACGGCGGAGGATGGAAGCTGGGGCCTTGTGCGGGCGTCATCGAACAAGCCCGAACTGGTGGTCGTTGTGGAAAGCCCCGTCTCCGAACAGCGCATGCGCGACATGTTCGAGGCGATGGACAGCGTGCTGCGCACCCATCCCGAGGTCGGCGAATACAATCAGAAGATTTAACACGGATGTCATTGCCGGACTTTGATCCGGCAAATCCATCAGGTGATGGATACGCGGGTCAGCCCGCGGATGACGATTGAAATCGCTACGCTGCGCTTACCGCCGGCACCGGTAGCGCCGTCACCGATTTGATCTTCTCCATCGCGAATCGCGAGGTGACGTTCTTCAGCGCCACGGCGCTGATCAGCTTCTTGTAAAAGAGATCATAGCTCGCCATGTCCGCGACCACGACGCGCAGCATGTAATCGACATCGCCCGCCATGCGATAGAGTTCCATCACTTCGGGCATGGCGCTGACCGCGTTGGCGAACGTGGTCAGCCAGGCATCCGAATGGTCGCCGCTCTCCACTGAGACGAACACCGAAATGCCGAGCCCGATCTTGTTCTGATCGACCAGCGCCACCCGGCGCAGGATGATGCCGTCCGCTTCAAGCCGCTGGATTCGTTTCCAGCAGGGCGTCGAGGACAACCCGACCCGGTCGCCGATCTCGGCTACCGATAGCGATGCATCCTCCTGGAGCACGGTCAGGATCTTGCGGTCGATGGCGTCGAGACGACGGCCGGACTCGGGCGGCTGGAGGGCGAGATCGCTCATGATTAGAACATTGTTCCAATATGTAAGTTGTTCAACCTCATATATAGAAAAATATTCCAATGCAAGGGCGATCGCTCCGGACTAAGCCGAGGCCGGAGCTGCTTCTCTCAAAAACGCTTCCACTTCAGGACGTTGCGGGCAGGCAAAAGCGCCCCCGAAACGGGTGCATTTGATCGCGGCGGCGGCGGAGGCGAATCGGAGTGCCGTCGGCACTTCCTGGTTTTCGGTCATGGCGAGGGCGAATGCGCCGTGAAATACGTCTCCGGCTCCCAGCGTGTCCACGGCGGGGACCGGAAAGGCTGGGGTCTCCCGAAGTTCGCCGTTGGCATCCAGCCACAACGTGCTCTGTGGACCACGCGTTCCGGCGAGAAAGGACGAGGTAGATCCGGCAAGAGTCCGCAGCGCCGTCGCATCGTCGTCGGTGCCGGCCATGGCCTGGAGTGCTTCGCTGGAGAAAATCAGATGCGACGATGCGGTCAGCAGGCCGCCGCGCATCGGCATGGCGCTGTCGATATCGACCACGACGGGAATGCCGCGCCGGCGCGCTTCCGTGCAGAGATCCGTACAGAAGGGGGCGCAGCGACTCTCGACCAGGATGGCGTCGCAGTCGGTGAGCAGCCGCTCGGTGTCGGGCAGGCGCACTTTCCACAATTCGGGATCGCGGAAGGTAATGATGGTGCGCTCGCCGCCGGGGTCGATCATGACGCTGGAGATCGGCGTCACCAGGCCCGGCATGTGAACGATGTCCTGCATCGCGATGCCGAGTTCCGCCGCCTTGTCGAAGATATAGCGGCTGGAGGTTTCGCCGGCATCGCCCATGGGGCCGCAGAACGCCGCGCGGCCGCCGAGCCGGGAAATGGCGATTGCCGCGTTGAGCGCGTTGCCACCGGCGATTTCCTCGAAGCGCTCGGCGCCGATCTTGAAGCCGCGTTCCGGCAGGCCCTGCACGTGGAAGGTCATATCGCGCACCGGTATCCCGATGCACAGGATGTGGGACAGGCGCTTGGGCGCGGCGTCACGAAAGTTCATCGCTGGTTCCCTTGTCGGCTCCGCAAACCGCATCCTAAACGATCTAACCGAATCCTGTCCTCCGCCTGATCGCACCCATGAATGCCTCAAGTTCCGCCGCGTCGTATTCGAGCGCGGGCGCAGCCCCCCACACCGGGCGCGGCCATGCGGCGTCTCCATTGCGGCGCGCGATGATATGGACGTGAAGCTGCGGCACCTGATTGCCGAGTGCGGCCACGTTGAGCTTGTCGCAACCCGTGACGTCCTTGAGCGCTTCGCAGACCTGACCGATCTCGGTCATCAGGCTGGCGCGGTCGTCGCTATCGAGGTCGATGATCTCTACCGCTCCCGCCCGTCTTGGCACCAGAATCAGCCAGGGGTAGTTGGCGTCCTTGCTGAGCAGGAGTCGGCTGAGCGGCAGGTCGCCGATGCCGACCGCGTCGTTGTCGAGTTGCGGGTGAAGCGACCAGGCTTCGGACATCGTTTGCGGCCACTTTTTTTGAGGAGGGCCGAGGCAAACTGGCCCGGCGATCCACCAAGGTCAATGGCCCGGAACGGAATGCCGCGGCCGCTTGCTTTCCGGTTCTTTTGGCCCCAAATAGAGACCGGGAGATTGGCGGTGGACGAGCCACTCGCCAACCGGGTCAGGTCCGGAAGGAAGCAGCCCTAACGAGGTCCGGATCGGGTCGCTCGTCAGTCTCCTACCTGTTTTTGGCGAGCCATGTTTTTCGGGACTTTTGCCGGCGCCGGATCGGGCGCGGCCCGAAAGATCGCTCGTTGCTCCGCAAGCCGGCTTCGAGAGACAAAATTGCGGATCGCTCAATGACCGACGCTGGCCATTCCTCAACGCCCTCCGATGACGCCGCCGGCCAGACCGGCTTCGACCTCGGTGCGCGGGCATCCGAGTCCGGCGCCGAGTATCGTGTGCTGGCACGGAAATACCGTCCTGCGAGCTTTGACGATCTCATTGGACAGGAAGCGCTGGTGCGCACCGTGTCCAATGCTTTCGAGACCGGACGAATCCCGCAGGCCTGGATTCTCACCGGCGTGCGCGGCGTCGGCAAAACCACCACCGCGCGCATTCTCGCCCGCGCGCTGAACTACGAATTGCCTGATGGCTCGGTGAGCGGACCAAGCATCCGGATGCCGACGCTCGGCGTGCATTGTCAGGCGATCATGGAAAGCCGTCATATCGACGTGCTGGAAATGGACGCCGCGTCTCACACCGGCGTCGATGACGTCAGGCAGATCAACGACAGCGTGCGTTATGCGCCGTCGAGCGCGCGCTACAAGGTCTACATCATCGACGAAGTCCACATGCTGTCGACAGCGGCTTTCAACGCGTTCCTGAAGACGCTGGAAGAACCGCCGGAACATGCGAAATTCGTGTTCGCGACCACCGAGATCCGCAAAGTCCCGGTGACAGTGCTGTCGCGTTGCCAGCGTTTCGATCTCCGGCGCGTCGATGCGGACGTCCTGGTGTCGCACCTCGCCAATATTGCGGCGAAAGAGAACGTCGAGGTCGAACCGGAAGCGCTCGGCATCGTGGCGCGGGCGGCCGAAGGCTCGGTGCGCGATTCGCTCTCGCTGTTCGACCAGGCTATTGCGCACGCCGCCGGCGTGGTGCGGGCCGACGCCGTGCGGCAGATGCTGGGGCTTGCCGACCGCACACGGGTGATCGATTTGTTCGAATCGCTGGCGCGCGGCGATATCGCGCGCGCGTTCGGCGAATTTCGCGATCAGTACGATACCGGCGCCGATCCGGTCGTGGTGCTCAGCGATCTGGCCGAGTTCGTCAACTTCGTGACCCGCATCAAGATCGTCCCCGCGCTCGCCGACAATGTCGCATTCGGCGAGACGGAGCGGCTGCGCGCCCGCGATTTCGCCGCGAAGCTGTCGATGCGCGTGCTATCGCGGATGTGGCAGATGCTGCTGAAGGGCATCACCGAAGTGCAGGGCGCGACGCGGCCGGCGGCGGCGGCCGAGATGGTGCTGGTGCGCATCGCCTATGTCTCTGACCTTCCGACACCGGACGAAGCGATCCGGTTGCTGGACCGGAACGGCGACGGATCGCCTGTCGCCCCGAACAGCGCCGTATCGCAGAAAACGTCCGGCGCATCGGCGTCTTCCGTCCAATCATCCGCCGTCCGCGCTGTGTCGGCGCCGCGCGCCGCTGCGGAGCCTGCGTTCCGTCCGCAGGCGGTGGCGGCGATGGCCGATCCGGCGGATGCGGCACCCGCGGTGCGGCTGGAGAGTTTCGCCGAACTCGTGGCGCTCGCGGGCGAAAAGCGCGACCTGATCGTCAAGGCCGCGCTGGAGGCTGATATGCGCCTCGTCCGCATGGAAGACGGCCGGCTCGAGGTTGCGCTCGAACGCAGCGCGGCGCGCACGCTGGTGAACGATCTTGCGCGCAAGCTGGAACAGTGGACAGGCCGGCGCTGGACCGTGATCGTCTCCAACGAGCCGGGCCAGCCGACGCTGCGTTCGCAGGCGCTGCTGCAAAAGAACGAACGCGAGCGCGCCGCCGAGGCCGATCCGCGCGTGAAGGACGTGCTGGAGCGTTTTCCCGGCGCCAAGGTGATCGAGGTGCGAAAGCTCGCTTTGTCGCCGCCGGATTCGGATGTCGTTTCCGAAGATTTGGCCGACGGCTTCGACGGTGGCGACGAATAGCAAAAGGAACGCGTGATGGCTGATTTTCTTGGCATGATGAAACAGGCGGCTCAACTGCAATCCAAGATGAAGGCGATGCAGGACGAGCTTGAGCATGTCGAGGTCGAGGGCACGTCCGGCGGCGGTCTCGTCCGGGTACGGATGACCGCTAAGATGGACGTCAAGGCGATCTCGATCGATCCGTCGCTGATCAAGCCGGACGAACGTGAAATCCTCGAGGACCTTGTGGTGACGGCCATTGCCGACGCGCGCCGCAAGGCTGAGACCGCGATGCAGGAGAAGATGCAGGCGCTGACCGGGGGACTTGGTCTGCCTCCGGGCCTGGGTTTCACCTGATCGGTGAAGCGGAATGTGCGTGTCGGAATCGGACCACCAGAGCGTTTTCGAGCGAAGCATGTCCTCGGAGCTTGACCCGAGGATGGATGTCGCTTCGCGTGAAGAAAACGCGTCAACATATCATCGCGCCTCGCTTCTGATTCCGGAAGCGGAGAAGCTCTAGAAACATGCCGTCCGTCACCGGCCCTGAGATCGACCGCCTGATTCAGTTGCTTGCGCGGCTGCCGGGGCTTGGCCCGCGCTCGGCGCGGCGGGCGGCCCTGCATCTGATCAAGAAGCGCGAGGCGTTGATGACGCCGCTCGCAAGCGCGCTTCAGGTTGCGATCGACAGGATCCGTGTCTGCGAGACATGCGGCAACATCGACACGCCCAGTCCATGCACCGTATGCACGGATACGCGGCGCGATCCCTCTATCATCGTCGTTGTCGCGGATGTTGCCGACCTCTGGGCGCTGGAGCGCGCGGGCGCATCCAACGGATTTTATCACGTGCTCGGCGGGACGCTGTCGCCGCTTGACGGCGTCGGCCCGCAGGATCTCACCATCGATGCGCTGGTGTCGCGCGCGCACGATCCGCGCGTGACGGAAATCGTGCTGGCGCTGAATGCGACCGTCGATGGCCAGACCACCGCGCATTACATCACCGACCTGCTTGGCGATGCCGGCGTGAAAGTGACGCGGCTCGCCCACGGCGTTCCGGTCGGCGGCGAACTCGATTACCTCGATGAGGGGACGCTGTCGGCCGCGATGCGGCAGCGCACGCTGTTTTAAAGTGCTTCACATTTTGACGGACGCACCTCGATTATCTGTCATGGTCGGGCTTTCCATCAATCTTCCAGAGAAGATGGATGCTCGGGCCCGAGACCGCGCATGACGCCGGAACGGTTGATTCCGTGTAATCGAGAGCTTTAGCTAACCCATCTCAAAGCCGGAGAACTCAAACCCCGGCGCCACCGTGCATCCGACCAAAGTCCAGTCGCCGCCGCTTTCTGCCGTCTGCCAGGCGTGAGCGGGCACGACCGCTTGCGGGGCTTCGCCTGCCGGAAGATTCGCGCCGAGGCGCACCGTGCGCCTAACGCCGCCCTCATGGATCTCCAGCACCATCGGGCTGCCGGCATAGTAGTGCCAGACCTCAGCCGCATCGATGCGGTGCCGTCGCGAGCGTTCGCCGCGCGCCAGCAGGAAATAGATCGCGGTTGACGCGGCGCGGCCGTGCTCGTCAGTTTGGGTGTCGCGAAAAGTCTCGCGATAGTGACCGCCTTCCGGGTGTGGCTTGAGATCAAGCCGCGCGATGATATCAGTGGCGGAAAGTGCCATCTGATCGTGCCATAAACTCACGACTTGTTCTTGCGTTCGCGGAGCTCGGCGAAAACGTCGACGCCGCTGGCGCCCTTCATGTGCACCCCGGCCGCCACGGCAGGATCGTCGGCGCGCAGGAACACGTTGGCCTTCTTCTCCTCGCCCATCAGGGTTGGCACCGTCGGCTTGCCCTCGGCGCGCAGCCGCGCGACTTCCTCGGCCCTCGCCTTGAGCACCGGATTGTTCGGTTCGATGGTCAGCGCGAATTTCACGTTCGATGCGGTGTATTCGTGCCCGCAATAGAGCCGGAAATCGTCCGGCAGTGCGCGCAGTTTCAAAAGCGAATCCCACATCATCGGATAGGTGCCCTCGAACACCCGGCCGCAGCCGATCGAGAACAGGGTGTCGGCGGCGAATACCACCTTCTCGTCGTCGAAGACGTAGCTGACGTGGTCCAGGGTGTGGCCGGGCGTTTCCAGCACGCGTCCCAGCAGCGTGCCGACCTTGACGATGTCGCCCTGACCGACCCGCACATCGACATTGGCGATCGTGGCGCCCTTGTCGTGTGGCCCCACGACCCGGCAGTTGTATTTCTGTTTCAGCTCCGCGATGCCGCCGACATGATCGGCGTGATGGTGGGTGACCAGAATATCGGTCAGCTTCCAGCCGTTCCGTTCCAGGGCCTCGATGATCGGTCCGGCCTCCGGCGCATCGATCGCGGCAGTCGCCTTGGTGGCTGGGTCGTGAATCAGGGCGCCGAAATTGTCAGTGAGGCAGGTGAACAGGCGAATTTCGGCGGTCATGTCGTCTCCGTGAGTCCGAGACGGTCAAGCTAGAGCATGATCCCGAAAAGTGGAAACCGCTTTTCGGATAAGATCATGCTCGATCAAAAATTAAGGCTGGAGTCCGGTTCAACGTCGTTGAATGGGACCCTAGCATACCCCTGTATGCGGTGAAACATGCCGTTAACGCCGGGTTATAATTACACAAATCCAGGCCGGGCCGGGGTGCCGGTCCTGCCGCAACATGGTAGATAGGGCCATGGCAATCGACGTTATTGACCTTCGGGATTTCTATTCGCAGCGCCTCGGCATCGTGGCTCGGCGGCTGATCAATCGCGGTATTCAGGCGCATTGGCCGAACATGGAAGGTCAGTGCGTGGTCGGCCTGGGCTATCCGACCCCTTATCTCGGCTTATTCCGGGAGGACTGCGAACGGTGTATCGCCTTCATGCCGGCGGCGCAGGGGGTGTTGAAATGGCCAACGGCGCGGCCGGCGCTGGCAAGCCTAGTCAACGAGTTTTCATTGCCGCTGCAGGACGCGGCGGCGGACCGCATCCTGCTGGTTCATGCGCTGGAAATGTCGGACGATCCGGAAAATCTGCTGCGGGAGGTTTGGCGCGTTCTCTCGCCGTCGGGCCGTATGATGGCGATCGTTCCCAATCGCCGCGGTATCTGGACCCGCACCGATACCACGCCGTTCGGCCACGGCCGGCCCTATTCGCGCTCGCAGATCACTCAACTGCTGCGCCAGACATGGTTCACGCCGTCGGCCTGGGGCGAGGCACTGTTTGTCCCGCCGATCAATGGCAGCTGGTTTCTGCGTTCGGCGGCGGCGTGGGAGCGCGTCGGTGCCGCGCTGTCGCTGCCTTTCGCCGGCGTTCATATCGTAGAGGCGACCAAGCAGGTCTATCGCCCGATCGCCGCGAAGCGGGAGCACAGCCGGCTGATCCCGGTTTTGCCCCCGGTGCTCGCGCCGTCATCCTGCAGTACCGACGAGTGATATCAGACGAGTGATATCAGATGGCGGTTTCCGGCGCGTCCATCCCTCCGGAGCTAAAAGGGATGAGGCGCGGCGCTGGAGTTTCGCCTCTGATGGGAATCGGAAGCGAGGCTTATAATTTAGCTTTGACGCGTTTTCTTGACGCGAACCGGTATCCATCCTCGGCTCGAGCCCGAAAAGCATGCTTCTTTCGAAAATGCTCTATTCGTTGCCGGGGTTGAAGTCCTCGCCGGAGACGGACGGTTGCGCCATGCTGTCTTGACGCGGACTATGGGGACGTCGGCGCCGGCGCGGCGGGAAGCGGTCATTGCGCTCACCACCCTGGTGGCCGTTGCCTTCGAACCGGCCGCCATTCGCCTGGGGCTGCGATCCCGTGATGAACGACGGCAGGCGATCGACGCCGCCATTGTCTGCGGGCTGCATCGCCGGTTGCGGCTGATATTGCGGCTGCGGCTGACGGTGTTCGCGGGGTTGCTGTTGGTCGCGCTGGAAGGGTTGCGGATCGCGCTGATGATTGTCGCGCGGCTGTTGAACCGGAACGAAGCCGGGCTCCGCTCCGAAGTTCGAGTAGTTTTCGCTCTCGTCGTCGCCCGCATCATCGCTCGCCTCGACGTCGATCCGCGGCTGCTGCTGCGGCTGGCTCTGGCGAAACTGTTCCTGCGCCGCGGCGATCAGTCGGAAGTAATGCTCGGCATGCTGATAGTAATTCTCGGCGGCGACGGGATCGCCGGATGAACGGGCGTCGCGGGCGAGCTGGACGTATTTCTCGGCGACGTGAGAGGCGGTACCGCGGATCTTGATGTCGGGGCCGTTGGATTCGAAAACCCGAGTCATCGGGTTCTGGCTGCGTCGGTTGTTATTGTTGTTATTATTGTTATTCCGGTTACGCATCCGCTTGTTGTTATTCTGACCGTTTCTCATGTCCCGCCTTCGGTTACCAGCCTTGAAGTTTCACCCTTGAGGAATTGTCTTGTCACTTCTTATTGTGCCACCGACTCTTATTGTGCCATCGACGTGGCCTGCGCAGCGCACGCACCACTTCCCATATCGGTCCGCCAATCGCCGCGTTAAGTAAACATGCGCCTCTGGGTCGGTCGGCAGGCGCATCGCACCGGCACGGCCACACCATTTAGCCAGAGACGCCAAACTCCGGTTTTCTCTCGTGAGTCTTCAAATGCAGTATCAGGCTTTCGTTCGTTTCATGGTCGCAAGCAACGCAGCTCTCTGCCAACGCGCTTGATATGACCTGCCCTTAAGAAACCGTCACTCGGGTCGGTTCTCGTTCGAGAACTCCAGGCTCGCCTGCAGGAACGCTGCGGGGCCAGCAACCCGGGACCATGTTGATTTGAAGGTAGTCGCTCCCGAGGGATATTCCAAGTGGTTTTTTACGACCCAATCGGGCTTTACGAGGGCGATTTTCGGGCTATGACGGCGCGGCCAATGCCCGCGAGGTCGGCCTTGGGGGATCCCGCGACCGTTAACCCTGCGGTTACCATCAGCTTGGCGACATCATCGGCCTGGCCCCGTCCGACCTCCAGAACGAGGAGGCCGCGGGTCGATAGCAGCCTTTCGGCCTGCGGCGCGATCCGGCGATAGGCTTTGAGCCCGTCGCCACCGCCATCCAGCGCAAGATGCGGATCGTGATCGCGTACCTCCGGCGCGAGAGATGCGATATCGGCCGTGCGGACATAAGGCGGGTTCGAGACGATCAGGTCGAACGGGCCTGACAGGTCCTTCGCATAGTCACTGACCATGAAATCTGCGCGCGGCGTAAGACCGAGGGCTTGCGCGTTGTCTTTCGCGGTGTCGAGCGCAGCCGCGCTCAGATCGGTGCCGATGCCGGTGGCATTCGGCAGTTCGGTCAGCAACGCGAGCAGGATCGCGCCGCTGCCGGTGCCGAGATCGGCGATGCGGAGCGGTGCCTTCGCGCGGCCTTCGGCGCGCAGGATGTCGAGCGCAGCCTCGACCACGGTTTCGGTGTCCGGCCGCGGCACCAGTGTCTCCGCCGACAGCTTGAGCGGCAGCCCCCAGAATTCCTTCGTTCCGAGAATGCGCGCCACCGGCTCGCCGGCGAGGCGGCGTCTTGAAAACGCTTCCAGGTGCGTGGCCTGGTCCGTTGTCAGGTGTCGTGCGGCGGCCGATATCAGCGCCGTAAGATCGAGCTGCAGCGCCGCGCCGGTCAGCATTCGGGCGTCGAGTGCGGCGCTGTCGATCCCCACGGACTCGAATCGCGTCGTCAGCGCGCGGCGCGCCGTCTCGATGCTTTGTCCGGCTAATGAATCGGTCATCCACTCGTCTCCGACCCATGCGTTGTCGTCCCGGCGCAGGCAGGGACCCATACGCCGTGTCGTTTCACGCGCTGCCATTCTCGGCTGCGAGCTGCGCCGCCTGGTGCTCGGTGGTCAGCGCATCGATCAGTTCGTGCAGCGCGTCGCCGGCGATCACCTGCGGCAGCTTGTAGAGCGTCAGGTTGATGCGGTGATCGGTGACGCGGCCTTGCGGAAAATTGTAGGTGCGGATGCGCTCGGACCGGTCGCCCGATCCGACCTGATCCTTGCGGTCGGCGGAGCGCGCGGCATTGATGCGCTGCCGCTCGGCGTCGTAGATGCGCGAGCGCAGGATGTTCATCGCCGAAGCGCGGTTCTTGTGCTGGGAGCGGCTGTCCTGCATGTTGACGACGATGCCGGTCGGGATGTGGGTGATCCGGATCGCGGACTCCGTCTTGTTGACGTGCTGGCCTCCCGCGCCCTGCGCGCGCATGGTTTCGATGCGAAGATCGTCAGGCTTGATCTCGACATCGACTTCTTCGGCCTCCGGCAGCACCGCCACCGTCGCGGCCGAAGTATGGACGCGGCCCTGCGCTTCGGTATCGGGCACGCGCTGTACCCGGTGCACGCCGGATTCGAACTTCAGCTTGGCGTAGGCCCCGCGGCCCCGCAGCTCGGCGACGATTTCCTTGTAGCCGCCCATCGTGCCTTCGCTCGCCGACACCACCTCCACCTTCCAGCCCAGCAAGCCTGCAAAGCGCTCGTACATGCGGAACAGGTCGCCCGCGAACAACGAGGCTTCGTCGCCGCCGGTGCCGGCGCGGATTTCGAGCATCACGTTGCGCTCGTCCATTGCATCTTTTGGCAGAAGGGCAATTCGGATCTTCTGGGCGAGTTCGTCGCCTTGCGCTTCCAGCGCCGGGCGCTCGGCTTCCGCCATCGCCCGCATTTCGGCGTCGGTGGCGGGATCGGCGATCATGGCGTCGATGCCGGTGATCTCGGCCCTGACCGCGCGCCAGTTCTTCACCGCCTCGACGACAGGATTGAGTTCTGCCAGTTCGCGCGTCATCTGCACGTATCTGTCGGCGCTGACCTGGCTCAGCAGTTCGCTTTCGAGCGCGGCGTGGCGGGCCAGCATGAGGTCGAGTTTGGCTTCGGGCAGCATGATCAGGCGCGCAATGGCTCGTTATTCCCCGTGCGGGGGAGGGGCAGGGACGGGGTTAAGCTCGGGCGTGGTGAAACGCGACTCAAGATGTTGCTCACAACGCTAGCCCTTCTGCATCGGCGAAGTCCTTGAGCCGGTCGCGGATGGACAGGCTGCCGGAGGGGGCGTCCAGCAGAGGCATGATCGCCGCTTCGATCTTCTGCGCATCGAGATCGAGGATCATGGCCTTGACGGGACCATGCGCTGTGGCCGACAGCGACAGCGAGCGGTAGCCGAGCCCGATCAGGGCCAGCGCGCCCAACGGCTGCGATGCCATCTCTCCGCACAGCGAGGCGCTTTTCCCCGCGGCCCTGGCTTTGATCACGATATCGCGCAGGGCCCGCAGAATCGGCGCGGACAGCGTGTCGAAGCGGTTTGATACCTTGCTGTTGCCGCGATCGACGGCGAACATGAACTGGAAAAGATCGTTCGATCCGACGGAGACGAAATCGACTTTCCCGAGCAGTTCGTCGAGCTGGTACAATAGCGCCGGCACCTCGACCATGGTGCCGACGTCGACGCGTTCCGGCAGCGCGTGGCCGTGCTGGCGCAGATAGGTGAGCTCGCGCTCGACGATGGCCTTGGCTTGATCGAATTCGGCCACTTCCGAGATCATCGGAAACATGATGCGCAACGCGCGTCCGCCGCCGGCGCGCAGCAACGCGCGGACCTGTCCGCGCAGCAGACCGGGGCGATCCAGCCCGAGCCGGATCGCACGCCAGCCCAGCGCCGGATTTTCCTCGGCTATGGTTTCCATGTAGGGCACGGCCTTGTCGCCGCCGATGTCGAGGGTGCGGAAGGTCACCGGCTTGTCGCCGGCGGCATCCAGCACCGCGCGGTACAGCGCAAGCTGTTCGCTGCTGCGCGGAAGGTTCTGGCCGACCATGAATTGCAGCTCGGTCCGGAACAGGCCGATGCCCGAGCAATTGGTGTCTTCGAGATGAGGCAGGTCGATCAGGAGGCCGGCATTGATCATGAGATCGACCGGCTGGCCGTCGCGGGTGACGCACGGCTTGTCGCGCAGCGCGATGTATTGCGCTTGCCGCCGGGCGCGAAAACGCACGCGCTCTGCATAGGCCGATTCGATTTCAGCCGACGGCCGCACGTAGATCGCGCCCGACGTGCCGTCGACGATGATGGCGTCGCCGGGATCGGCGAGTCCGGGCGCGTTCGGCACCTCGCCCACGGCCGGTATCCCCAGCGCGCGCGCGACGATTGCGACGTGTGAATTCGCGGTGCCTTCCTCCAGCACCAGACCGCGCAGCCGCTTGCGGTCATAGTCCAGCAGGGCCGCCGGCCCCATGGCGCGCGCGATCAGGATGGCGTTCTCGGGAAGTTGTTCACGAGAAGGCGCATGGTCCTGCCCGGCCAGTTGCCGCATCAGGCGATGGCCGAGATCCTCGAGGTCGTGCAGGCGCTCGCGAAGATAGGGATCGGTCGAGCGCAGCATCCGCGCGCGGGTGTCCGACTGCACGCGCTCGACGGCGGCCTCGGCGGTGAGGCCGGTCGCGACCGCCTCCTGCAGCCGATGCGACCAGCCGTGGTCATTGGCGAACATCCGGTAGGCTTCGAGCACGTCGCGATGTTCGCCCCCGTCGGCGACGTCGCCGCGCTCCAGCATGCGGTCGAGGTCGGCGCGCAGCTTGGCGAGCGCAGACTCCAGCCGCCTGATTTCCTTCGGGAGGTCCTCGGCGATATAGTTGGTGATAACGACGCGCGGTTCGTGCAGCACCACATGGCCGAGCGCGATGCCGTCGGACAGGATCGCGCCGGTCTGGCGGATCGAGTGGCGCGAGACCGGCTCGAGGCCGGGCTGGGCGAGGGCTGCCAGTTCGCCCGAGGCGATCATCTCGGCCAGCACCATCGCGGTGGTCTGAAGCGCTTCGACCTCTTCCTCGACATAAGTGCGCCTGGCGCGGTTCTGCACCACGAGCACGCCGAGCGTGTTGCCCGCGCGCAGGATCGGCACGCCAAGGAAGGAATTGTAGATTTCTTCGCCGGTCTCCGGGCGGAACGAGAACGCCGGGTGACTCTGGGCGTCCGACAGATTGAGCGGCGTCGCTTCGCTGGCGACGAGGCCGACGAGACCCTCATGCGAGGTCAGCACGGTGCGATGCACGGCGGCGCGGTTGAGACCTTCGGTGGCGTAGAGTTCCAGGGTATTGTCGACGCGCAGCACGTAGGTCGAACACACCTCCGCTACCATGTTGGCGGCGATCAGCACCACGATCTTGTCGAGGCGCTCCTGTGCGCTGACCGGCTCCGCCATGACTTCGCGGAGCCGTCTCAACAAGACGCGGGGGCCGCTCGACGCGCTCCGCATGTCCCGGTATCCTCCCTGCGAGGCCGCGTTTTGATAAGCCTCAGAAAAACAATGACTTTAACGCGTCCGAAAGCTCCGCGCAGCGGCTCACGACCGAATGATTGTCTGAAGCCCTAGCGCCGGTCACACCGGTCACGTTAGGGGGCCGTATAACCAATCGCTATCCGGTTTGCCAAGCAAAACGCCTCCCGCAAAGGGGCGGATGGTTTGGAAAATCTGCAACGCCGACGCCGGCGACGGGTAAGACCACGGCCCGCTTTCGCCGGCCCGGCGAAAAGGACGCTCGGAGTGCATACCCGAGCGGGACAAGGACAAGTGTGGCGGCTTCCGTCCGCATCCTTTCTCAACTGCTGGATTTGGATCGATTATCGTCGTGATCTATAGCGTTTTCCGGCGAAGTGGATACCGGTTTCGCGGCAAGAAAACGCGTCAAACAAAATCATAGAACGCGGCTGATTCGCTCCCGCTGATTCCATCAGATTCGGAAGGACCTCTAGGCGTGATCGAGACCGTAAAGCGTGTGCAGGGTGCGCACCGCGAGTTCGGTATAGGCGGTATCGATCAGCACCGAGAACTTGATTTCGGACGTGGTGATGGCGCGGATATTGATGCCCTTGTCCGACAGCGCCTTGAACGCCTGTGCAGCGACGCCGGCGTGGCTGCGCATGCCCGAACCGATCACCGATATTTTCGCGACATCGGTGGCGCTGTCGAGGCGCGCATAGCCGATGGTGTCCCGGGCCTGGGCGATGGTCTCCCGGGCGCGGGCATGGTCGGCGGCCGGCACCGTGAACGTCAGGTCGGTGGTCTTGCCGTCTTCCGAGACGTTCTGCACGATCATGTCGACGTTGATATTGGCGTTTGCGAGCGGGACGAAGATCGAGGCGGCCACGCCCGGCTTGTCCTCGATCTGGCGCACCGAAATCTGGGCTTCGTCTTTGGAGAAGGCGATGCCGGTGACGACGTGGCTTTCCATGATTTCCTCCTCGCTGCAGATCAGCGTACCCGGCGGCGTGCCATGGGGGTCGATGTCCTCCGGCTTGTCGAAACTGGAACGGACGAAAATCGGCATGTTCTGGGTCATGCCCAGTTCCACGGAACGGACCTGCAGCACCTTGGCGCCCTGCGACGCCAGTTCCAGCATGTCCTCGAACGCGATCCTGTCGAGCCGGCGGGCCTTTGGAACCACGCGCGGATCGGTGGTATAGACACCGTCGACGTCGGTATAGATGTCGCAGCGATCGGCGCGAATGGCGGCCGCGATCGCCACCGCCGAGGTATCGGAGCCGCCGCGGCCGAGCGTGGTGATGCGGCCGGTCTGCGGACTGATGCCCTGGAAGCCGGCGATCACCGCGACCTCCTTGCGCTCCCTGAAGCGATTGACGAGTTCGCCGCCGTCGATGCCGAGGATGCGCGCCGAGGCGTGCGCGTCCGAGGTGTGAATCGGAATCTGCCAGCCCTGCCAGGAGCGCGCCTGAATGCCGATCGCCTGCAATGCGATGGCCAGGAGCCCCGACGTGACCTGCTCGCCGGACGCCACCACCGCGTCGTATTCCCGCGCATCGTGCATTGCGGACGCATCGCTGCACCAGGCCACCAGTTCGTTGGTCTTGCCCGACATCGCCGATACCACCACCGCGACGTCGTGGCCGGCATCGACCTCGCGTTTGACATGCCGCGCGACGTTGCGGATGCGGTCGAGATTGGCGACGGAGGTGCCGCCGAATTTCATCACAAGCCGGCTCATGACGGATGGTGCGTTCCCAAGGCGATCTGGATTGAGGGGTTAACCGGATAGAGGCTGGTTGAACAGAATATCGTGCGAAAAGCGGGCGCACGGGCGAGAAGGCGCGTATACATAACGGCGCGGTTGCGGGCAGGCAACCCGGCTTCCGGCCGCTCCACGGGCGGTCGGATGATCCAGGCAGGGCGCGCGAGGCAGGCCGATGGGACGCTATATCGATGATATTCTGCAACCCGGCGAGAAGGTGTTGTATTCGACCAACGTGCATTGGATCTTCTATCTGCCGGCCATCGCCGCCTGGATCGTGGCGCTCGCCTTTTTCGCGGGTTCGCAGGCGTTCGTGAGCCAGACATGGATGCTGCTGTGCCTGTCGCTGGCCGTAATAGCGGCGCTGGTGGCGCTATACTGGATGCTGCGGGCGTGGTTTCACCGCTGGACCACAGAGACCGACGTGACCAATTTGCGGGTTGTGCACAAGACCGGCTTCATCAAACGGCGTACTTTCGAGATGAGTCTGGACAAGGTCGAGAGCGTCGATGTCAATCAGAGTATTCTCGGCCGTATTCTCAACTACGGCGACGTGACGGTGCGTGGGGTTGGCGAAGGGGCCGAGAGGATCAGGACGATCGCCTCGCCGCTGGCGTTCCGCAGTCACATCACGGCACGATAGGAGCCGCGTACAACCATGGCCATGCCAGTCAACCCTTCCGCGAATTCTTCGGCCGCGTCGGGATCGACGGTCGATCCGGCCGAGATCGCGAAGTTCTCCAAACTGTCGCAGGAGTGGTGGGATCCCAACGGCAAAATGGCGCCGCTGCACAAGATCAACCCGCTGCGGCTCCAGTTCATCCGCGACGCCGCCTGCCGCAAGTTCGAGCGCAGCGCGCGCAGCCTGAACTGCCTGGCGGATTTGAGGCTGCTCGATATCGGTTGCGGCGCGGGCCTTCTGTGCGAACCCTTCACGCGGCTCGGCGCCGAGGTGATCGGGGTCGATCCGTCCGCGTCCAACATCGCCGCGGCGAAACTGCACGCCGAGAAAGCCCACCTGTCGATCGATTATCGCTGCACCACCGTGGAAGACATGGATGTGCGTGAGCGTTTCGACATCATCCTCGCGATGGAAGTGGTGGAGCACGTCGCCGATGTCGGCCTGTTCATCGATCGTTGCGCCGCGATGCTGAAACCGGGTGGCATGATGGTGGCCTCCACGCTCAACCGCAACTGGAAGAGCTTCGCGCTCGGCATCGTTGCGGCCGAATACGTGCTGCGCTGGCTGCCGCGCGGCACCCACCAGTGGGACAAGTTCGTCACCCCCGATGAACTCGCAGGTCATCTCGAGCGCAACAGGCTCGGCATCACCGAGCAGAGCGGCGTGGTCTACAGCCCGTTCGCTGACAAATGGAACCTGTCGTCGGACCTGGACGTCAACTACATGGTGGTGGCGGAGGCGGTGGGGTGAGGTTCACTCAACCCACTTGCTCCAGGGGCGGGTGAAAAAAATCTTTCATGTTCACCGTTGCCTCGCTCTGGATACCTTTCACGGTCACGGCCGCGCTCGGGCAGGTCGCGCGCAACGCGATGCAGCGGTCGCTGACCGGTCCGCTCGGCACCTGGGGTGCGACCAACATCCGCTTCCTGTTCGGCCTTCCGTTCTCGCTGATTTTCTTCGCTTTGGTGATGGCGTTCACCGGCGATCCAATCCCGTGGCCTGCCGCCGCCTTCTGGCTGTGGCTGCTGCTCGGCGCGCTCAGCCAGATCGTCGGCACCGGCTTGATGTTGCTCGCGATGAACGACAGCTCATTCGTGGTGACGACCGCGTACCTCAAGACCGAAGCAATCCAGACCGCGATCTTCGGATTTGTTTTTCTCGGCGATCATCTCACTTGGCTGAAAGTGATTGCGATCCTGATCGTGACCTTCGGCGTCATTTTCACCGCGCTCCGGCCGGCCGGCGCCAAGAGCTTTGCCGACCTCAAGCCGATGGTGCTGGGACTGGTCGCGGCCGCCTGCTTCGCGCTGTCGGCGGTCGGCTTTCGCGGCGCCATCATCGCGGTGCCGGGCGTATCGTTCGTCACCGCGGCGTCGTGCACGCTGGTGCTCGGGCTATTGGTGCAGACGGCGGTGCTGACGGCCTATCTGCTGCTGCGCGCGCCGGACGTGCCGAAACGAATTCTCGGCCTGTGGCGGCCGTCGATGTTGGCGGGCTTTATGGGCGCGTTCGCCTCGCAATTCTGGTTCCTGGCGTTCGCGCTCACCGCGGCCGCCAACGTCCGCACGCTGGCGCTCATCGAGGTGCTGTTCGCGCAGGCGGTGTCATACTATTCGTTCAAGCAGCCGCTTTCGTTGCGTGAAGCTGGCGGCATCGTGCTGATCGTGATCGGCGTCGGGCTGCTGGTGGCGGTTTAAGGCGTTTTCGAGCGAAGCGGGCCCTCGAGCACGAGGAGGCTGCACCGGGTTCCGTGAAGACATCAAAATCATGGAATCGCTTCTGGTTTCCATCGGAAGCGGGAAAGGCTTCAGTCAGAGTCAGCGTTTGATGGCAATGACGACCGCTCCGGCTGCGATCAAGGCGATTCCAATCCAGCCGTTCAGCGATGGGCGCTCGCCAAGAAAGATGACGCCGAACAGGGCCACCAGCACGACACTTAGCTTGTCGATCGGCGCGACCAGCGTCGCCGGACCAAGTTTGAGTGCACGAAAATAGCAAAGCCACGACGCTCCGGTGGCCAGTCCCGACAGCACGAGAAAAATCCAGCTTCGGATCGGAATTGGACCGGAGTGACGGATCTGTCCCGTCGCCAACAGGATCAGGCCGAGACTGAGGAGGACAACGATGGTGCGGAGGAAAGTAGCAAGGTCGGAATTGATGCCCTCGACGCCGATTTTGGCAAAAATGGCGGTCAGCGCCGCGAACACGGCTGATAACACCGCCCAGGCTTGCCAGCTCGCAAGGGCCTGTGTGCTCATCAGTTCCGGTCGTCCCGCAGCACCGGCAGCGATCCCACCGCGACGCCCTCCTCGATCAGCGATTTCGCGTCCTCCGGCGACGCTTCGCCGTAGATCGGGCGAGGCTCGATATCGCCGTAATGCATTTTGCGGGCTTCGTTGGGAAATCGCGCGCCGACATCGTCGGCGTTCTTGACCAGATGGTCGTGCAACTGTTTGAGTTCGGCGCGCAGTTCGCGCTCCTCCGCCATCATTGCCGACGTGGATGGGTCAGCAGGCGCTTGCGATCCGCGCTTTTTCGCACCGACAATCCGTGGCGCCATGATTGCCTTCTCGACTTTCGCCGAGCCGCAGACCGCGCAGGTCACGAGCTTGCGCTTGAGCTGCGAATCGTAGGCAGACGAGCTCTGGAACCAGCTTTCGAAAGTGTGATTGCGATCGCAGCGCAGGTTGTAGCGGATCATGCCGAACCTCCCTCGGGAGGGTCGATCGTGAATGCGGGAGCGGCCGCGATCCGCCGTGGGCCCTTCTTCTTGCTGCCGCCGAGCCGCGGCGCCATGATCGCCTTCTCGACTTTTGCCGAGCCGCAGACCGCGCAGGTCACGAGCTTGCGTTTGACCTGCGCGTCGTAGGACGCGGAACTCTGGAACCAGCTTTCGAAGGTGTGGCCGCGCTCGCAGCGCAGATTGTAGCGGATCATGCCGAGCCTCGCACGAGATGCAGGTGATTGGTCGCCGAATCCTGGGTGACCAGGGAGAAGCGCCGCCCGTGCTGCAACGACGGCACGGTCTTGCGCGCGGCTGCGACCTTGGCCGGATCGATTGTCGCCAGCACGATGCCGGGTTCGGTGGCGCCGCCTTCCGCCAGCACGGTGCCCCAGGGATCGACGATCAGCGAATGGCCGAATGTTTCGCGCTTGTTCTCGTGCAAACCCGCTTGCGCCGCGGCAAACACGAAGCAGCCGTTTTCGATGGCGCGGGCGCGCAGCAGCGTGTGCCAGTGCGCCTCGCCGGTCTTTCTGGTGAAAGCCGAGGGCACGGTGAGAAACGACGCGCCCGCTTCGGCCAGCGCGCGATACAACGCCGGAAAGCGGACGTCGTAGCAGATCGTCATGCCGAGCTTGCCCCAGGGCAGCTCCGCCAGGACGGCAGTTTCGCCTGGTTGATAGTTGGCTGATTCCCGGTAGCTTTCGCCGCCGCCGAGATCGATATCGAACATGTGAATCTTGTCGTAGCGCGCCAGGATATCGCCGGACGGTCCGATCAGGAACGAGCGGTTGACGGCTCTGTCGGGCGTGGCCTGCAACGCCAGCGAGCCGACGTTGAGGTGGATCCTCAGTTCGCGCGCCAGATCGCGATAAGCGGCGAGCGAGCGGTCATCATCCTCGCTTTGCAGGTTTTCGAACAGCGCGATGCGATCGGTCTGCATCATGTTGCTGACTTCGGGAGTCTGAATGAAGCTCGCGCCCTGCGCCGCCGCCTCGCGGATCAGCCTTGCGCCCTCATCGAGATTCGGCTTCGGCAACAGACCGCTGCGCATCTGGATCATCGCCGCGACGAACGTGGTCTCGGTGTTCATGTCGTTGCCTTTCGCCCGAACAGGAACGAGGCTCCGGGTTCGAAGCTCAATTTATATGGGAGCTTTCATGGTGTCGACAACCCGGGCGAACACCAGCACGTCCACCTGTGCAGCCTTGGCGCGCAGCAGCACGCGCGCGCACGCGTCCACCGTCGCGCCCGACGTCAGGACATCGTCGATCAGGACGACCTGGCGGCCCTGGATTTCGCTCATGCGTTCGGTCGCGATCTTGAACGCGCCCTGGACGTTGCGGGCGCGGTCGGTTCGCGACAAGCCGACCTGTTGCCGGGTCGGGCGGATGCGCTGCAGCGCGTCGGGCGTGACCGGCACGCCGGATTGTGCGGCGATCACGCGCGCCAGCGCGCCGGACTGGTTGTAGCGGCGGCTCCAGCCGCGCCGCCAGTGCAGCGGCACCGGAATCAGAACGTCGGCAGCCTCGAGCAGTTCGGTGCCTGCGCGCGCCATCCAGCGTCCCATCGCGGGCGCGAGGTCGGTGCGGTCCTGATATTTCAACGCGTGGACCAGCACCTTGGCGACATCGTCGTAGCGCACCGCGGCGCGGGCGCGCTGATAGGCCGGGGGATTGGCGATCGCCTCCATCGACAGCATGTCGGAACCCGGATCGTAAACAAACGGGATGCCGAGGCGGGGACAATAGGGACGCTCGATGAACGACAGCTTCGTCCAGCACTCCGCGCAAACGCCGACGCCTGCGACCGGTTCGCGGCAGGCGACGCAGAGCGTCGGCAGCGCGATATCGAGCGCCGTTCGCGCAGCGCGAGACAACACGCCGGAACAGGCCTGCCACGCGCCGCACAGCGGGTTGGCTCGCGGCGCTGAAGTCTGACTGTCCGTTGAAGCGTCCATGGAACGGAAGGCTAGCCCGCGATCTGGCGGTGCTCAAGCCGGACAGAACGAGTCCTTTTGCCCCGGTGCTGCGGAGCATTCGCCGAAGTGGCGCTGCACCGCGCCCGGGACACAATCGCGTCGCCGCGGATTGCCAGCAACGGGATGATCGGCGTACCAAGCCGTATGGCCGCGAACCCGCCATCTCCGCCCGTTCTGTTCGACCGCGCTCTGCTGCGCGTGCGGCAGAAGCGCGCGGCCAAAATGGGGGTCGCGCCGTTTCTGCTCGAGCGCGTCGCGGAGGATATGGCGGAGCGCCTGCAGGCCGTGCTGCGCACGTTTCAACATGGGGTGGACGTCGGCACGCCGGGCGATCAGGTGCGCGGTGCGCTGGCGGCGCGCGTCACCGAACTCGCGCCCGTCAAGCTTCCTGCCGATGAGAGCGAAGCCTTGGGGTTGTCGCCGCAATCGCTCGACCTCGCCGTCTCAGGGCTCGCATTCCAGTTCGTCGACGACCTGCCGGGCGTTTTGACGCAGATACGACGCGCGCTGAAGCCTGACGGGTTTCTGCTCGCGGCCACAGTCGGCGGCGAAACGCTGACCGAACTGCGTCAAGCCTTTGCTGCCACCGAGTCCGAGCTTGAGGGGGGCATCTCGCCGCGCGTCGCGCCGTTCGCGGATGTGCGCGATAGCGGTGCGCTGTTGCAGCGCGCCGGCTTCGCGCTGCCAGTGACGGACGTCGATCGCGTGGTGGTGCGCTACGATGATGCCTTCGCGCTGATGCACGATCTCCGCCGCATGGGCGCAACGAATATCATGGCCGAGCGGCGGCGCACGCCTTTGCGCCGCGCAACGCTGCTGCGGATGGCGCAAATCTATCATGAGCGCTTCGCCGATCCCGACGGCCGCATCCGCGCCACCTTCGATATCGTATGGCTGTCGGGCTGGGCGCCGCATGAGAGCCAGCAGAAGCCGTTAAAGCCGGGGTCGGCCAAGGCCAGTCTGGAGGACGCGGTAAGAAACAGTTCAAAAGAAAAGCCGGGCCGGGAATAAGGTTTCGTCATGGCCGGGCTTCGTCCCGCCCATCCATGTCTTCGAAAAAAGAAGACGTGGATGCCCGGCATAAAGCCGAGCATGACGGGGAGCCGGCTACATCAGCAGATCAATCAGCGGCGGGATCAATGGAATGTCCGCCGGCGGCATTGGATAGTCGCGTAAGCGGTTGGCGCGAACCCATTTCAACGCCTGCCCCTCTTTCGAGACCACATCGCCCTGCCAGCGCCGGCAGATGTAGAGCGGCATCAACAGATGGAAACTCTCATAGGCGTGGCTCGCGAATGTCAGCGGTGCGAGGCAGCTTTCCTGCGTGACGATACCGAGCTCCTCGCGCAGCTCACGGATCAGCGCCTCTTCGGGGCGTTCACCGGGCTCGAACTTGCCGCCCGGAAACTCCCACAGGCCGGCAAGCTGCTTGCCTTTCGGGCGCTGCGCGATCAGCACGCGGTTGTCGGCGTCGATCAGCGCGCAGGCGACGACGAGAGTGAGTTTCATCGCTTCGTCTCGTTCACGAGATTCCCGGATGATCCGTGCACTCCGGCACGGGTCCGGGGTTCTGCGGCGTGAATGAGGAGGTCGGAAATTCGCCGCTGGTTAATGCCGGACCCTGTACCTTTATTGTCGTTTGAGTGAGCCGCGTACCTTCCAGCAGGATCATCCGATAGACCAGGCTGTCGAAACCTGAAAATCTGGTTTGCGAGCGATAGATCAATTGCCTGCCTTTCACCCGCCGGTTCAGGCAGTACTGATACTTTCCGTGCATGGCATTAGTCGGAGTGACATCTCCCTCGCGGATACAGACATGGCCATGGCTTGGTGGCTGTTCGAGCACGAAGTCCGGCACGCCGATAATGTTGCATTCGCTGTCGAAGCGAACGCCTATTCGGATGACGGTGTCTTCTCCGCTCGTGGCATTCAGGGCAGTCCGCTGAACGGGCTCAGCGATAGCGTCGCCCGCCATAGCTAACATGACGGCAATCAATGAGCCGGCGTGCAGGGGAGAAAATCGCGAGAGCATGGGCGCCTCGTTGGAATGTCCGTCGCTAAGACCGGTAATCGCCGTTGATTGCGACATACTCCTTGGTGAGATCGCAGGTCAGCACCCGGTCGCGGCCCTTGCCGAGGCCGAGCGCAACGTTGATCCGGATGGTCGGGCTCTTCATCGCCGCCGAGACCTCCGCTTCCTCGTAGGACGGATCGCGCGCGCCGCGGGTGGCGACGCGGATGCCGTTGAACGAAATGGAGAGCTTGTCGCGATCGGCCGGTTCGCCGGCCTTGCCGACCGCCATCACCACGCGGCCCCAGTTGGCGTCCTCGCCGGCGATCGCGGTTTTCACCAGCGGCGAATTGGCGATCGACTTGGCGATCCTGCGCGCCGACAGCTTCGAGGTCGCGCCCTCGACGATGACCTCGACCAGCTTGCGGGCGCCTTCGCCGTCGCGCGCGACCTGTTCGGCGAGATTGGCGAGCACGCCCTGAAACGCCTTGGCGAAAGACTTCAGGCGTGGATCGGACGCGCGCGAGATTTTTGGCGCGCCGTGCGCGGCCGCGGCGCCGGTCGCGAACGCCAGCAGCGTATCGGAGGTGGAGGTGTCGCTGTCGATGGTCACGGCGTTGAAGCTATCCTCGACGCCGCTTTTCAGCAGCGATTGCAACGCCGTCGCCGAAATCGGCGCATCGGTGAACACGAACGACAGCATGGTGGCCATGTCGGGTGCGATCATGCCGGCGCCCTTGGCGATGCCGTTGATGGTGACGATGGCCTTGCCGAGTTTCACGCGCGCGGTCGCGACCTTGGGAAAGGTGTCGGTTGTCATGATGGCGCGGGCCGCATCCATCCAGCGGTCCGGCGTGGCGTCGCGCGCCAGCGTCTCCAGCACGCCGTTGAATTTCGTCGCGTCGAGCGGCTCGCCGATCACACCCGTCGATGCCAGATAGACGTCGCTTGTCTTGCAGCCTGCGGCTTCTGCCGCGATGTCAGCGGTCAGCCTGGTCGACTGGCGTCCGGTCCTGCCGGTGAAGGCGTTGGCATTGCCGGAATTCACGACCAGCGCCAGTCCTCCCTTAGAGGATTTACCGTCTTTCAGTCGCGCGCGGCACCACTCGACCGGCGCCGACGGACACTTCGATCTGGTGAACACACCGGCCACCGTGGTGCCCTTGTCCAATAGCGCCAGCAGCACGTCGGCGCGGCCCTTGTAGCGGATGCCGGCCTCGGCGGTCGCCAGTCGAACGCCCGGGATCGCAGGCATGTCCGGAATATTGGTCGGGGCGAGGGGGGAAATGGCGGTGGACATGGCTTTCTCGTCATTGCCGGACTTGATCCGGCAATCCATCAAACGAGATGGATGCGCGGGTCAAGCCCGAGCTTTGACCGATGCCGACAATCGGGTTGATGCGGCGTCGGGCGTGGGTTTGTAACCTGGTTTTCCGGTGCGGTCGATCCAGTCGAGGATGGTGCCAAGCTCGCCTTGCAGG
>NZ_JBPPLY010000018.1:0-45805 GCF_051535215.1 Nitrobacter sp.
CGCCCCGCCGCCCAACATCGGCGGCGGCTCCATCACGCTCGCCGTCCCCATCAGGTTCTCACGATGACCCGCTCCAAACGCTCATGTTCAATCCTGTTTGCATCCCTCCCAGCAATCGCAGCGACCGCCATGGTGCCGGTCAGCCGTGTCGTCACATCCGGTAGCGCAAACCGCCATAGATGGCTCGGCCGTAGCCCGGATTGAACAGAGCGGAGGCGGGGGTCGCGATATCCGCGGTCATCGTGCTCGAGATATAACGGGTGTCGAGCAGGTTGCGCGCTTCGACATAGCCGGACCAGCCGGGACCCGGGTCGTAACCGATCCTGAAGTTCAGCAGCGCGTAAGGGTCGATCGTCAGGCTGTTGGCGTTGTCCGCGAAGTAGGCCTTCGGCATCCACTCGACATTGGGACCGGCATAGAAACCGCCCGGATGCTTGTAGAGAACCTCAGCACGGACGGCGTGCGGCGGCGCGCCCGGCAGGCGGTTGTTGCCCCAGCGCGCGTCGCCGTCGAAAAAGAAATCGCTATAGGTATATGCGAGATTGAACCACAAGCGATCCTCCGGCGAAAAGACGGACTTGAGGAACGCGGCGCCGAGCCCGGCTTCGACGCCCTGATGCACCGTCCTGTCGGCATTGACGACGCTGCACAGGCTGTACGGCGACGTTCTCAGGCATTGCAGCTCGTGACGGATTTCCGAGCGATATAGCGCGATATCCCATGTCAGATCCGGGCGCCGGCCGCGAGTTCCGATCTCGAAGGTCGTCGCGGTCTGCGCGGTGACGTCCGAACTCGCCGGCGATGTAAACGTATTGGCGTCAAAGGTCGGCACCTCGGCGTTGCGCGAGGCGTTTGCGAACACCTGCCACGCCGGGTCGACGTCCCACAGCACACCGACCTTCGGGCTGAAGATGTCCCATGTGCGTCCGCCGGACTGGTCGCCATTCGACAGGAAGCGATCCTCCTGATCGCGCACCGCGTGCAGGAACTGGCCACCCGCGATCAGGGCGACGCTCGGCACGATGAAGAAGCTGTTCTCCGCATAAATCGAATGGTTCTGTGACTTTTGCAGCGCGGATGTCAGCAGCGCGCCCTTCACGGCATTGCCTGGGTTATCGTATTCCTTGTAGTCAATGACGCCGGCCTGAAGATTGACGCCGGCGATGAGGCGGTTGCGAAATCCGGCGATCATCCGATCGTCGGTCGCCCGGGCAAAACCGCCATAGTCGGATACGTGGTAGTCGAGATATCGATAGATCGGATGGTCGACGCGGCGCTGTTGCGTGAACACGCCGAAGTCGACGGTGGTGGGCCCGAAGCGCAATGTGGTCTTGTTGGCGAGGCGAACCGAATCGATGTTGCGCTGCTGGTCTTGCCGAACGAATTCCGAATCCGCGCTCCGGGGCGCGTTCAGCGCGACGGCCTTGGTCAACTCGCCCGGCAGGCGCTGGCGCCATGTGTTTGCGTTGATGTAGAACCTCGTTTCGGCGTCCGGCGAAAAACGGTAGCCGAAGTTTCCGCTCCCGCGTTCCATATTGCCGCTGCTGTGATCGCGGAATCCGTCTTCGCGTTGCGCCGATCCGTTGACGAACCAGTCGTATGGTCCGCTGGCGCCGCCCGTACTGAACTGCGATTTCACATAGCCGAAGCTGCCGGCGTCGAACCGCGCGTCGAAGGCGCTCGCGTTCCGGCCCGTTGGCGTGACGAAATTGATCGCGCCGCCGAGCGCGTTGGCGCCGAGCTGCAGCGCGTTGGCGCCCTTGTAAACCTCGGCATAGCGATAGGCGGTGGGATCGATCTCGAACAGGTCGAACAGGCCGTCCGCGGTATTGATCGGGATGCCGTCCATGTAAACGTTGATGCCGCGATTGCCGTAGTTGCGCGTCAGACCGGAGCCGCGGATCGACACCCGGTTGTCGATGTTCGACTTGGGCTGCGTGACGACGCCGGGGACCCAGTCGAGTACGTCCTTGATCGTGTTCGCCGGCCCGTCCTTGAATCGGGAATCGGGCACGACCGCGACGGCCCCCGGCGTACGCTCTATGGCTGCGGTCGCCTCAGCGGTGGTCGGCACCGTCAGGCTGCCGCCCCCCGCCGAGGGGGCGGATGGAACGGGCGGCCGTGAAGCTACTTGCAGCGTCGCACGCTTCGCGGCGGCCGGGTGCGGCGCGCGGGGCGTCGCCGACATCCGCTTTGTCGTTTTGGGCGCGGTTTGGACGACGATGGGCGGCAGTTGCGACTGGGCGAAAGCGGTTTCGGATACAACAAGCGCGACTGTGCTCGCGGCGCACAGCGCACGCGTAAGGCGTGACATAACAAGTCCTCCAGATGATGACGTAAGCAAAACGACGAAAGGTCGTGAGCTACGCGATCCCGGGAGGACCCTGAGGGAGGTGGGCAGAGCGTTGTTTGCTGACGACGACGCGCGCCGGGCGTGCCTGGACGGCAACGACTGTTTTGCTCGGGCGAACGAGGGCGATCGTGACGGGAGACGGCGACAGGCCGCCTATCGAGGCGAACGAGCAGATGATGCACGGGTGATGGGCGGCGTGCGTGGTGCCTGCCGGCTGATCGCCTGTTCCCTCGGGGAGGGTATGGCAGATCGCAAACGGGTCAGTCGACGCGGTAGCCGCCATCTGTGTTGCGACGGCGGTGGCAAGAAACGCCTGAAAAGCGAACACGAAGGCCGTAAAGACCCCGATCCAGCCTTGCGATTTGCGCCCTTGCCGCATCCTGCCCGCCCCTTGGCCGGCCTATAGCAACCTTGCCGCTCCGCGTAAACGTGGTGCCACGCAAGACATTGTTCGGCCCGCGCGCCGCTTGAACGTTTTGCGGGTTGCCCGCGTCTTATTCGGTATGGAAAGACTCGACCTGGAGGATGTACCTGTCTGTCGATTGTGACCTGGTTCACAAAGCCGGGCCAGGATTTCAGGTAAAGCGGCGAGTGTGATATGAATAGACGATCAGGACGTGCCGCCATGGGCTTGCGACGATATCTTGGTTTGTTCGGTTTTTTGTTGGTCGCGGTCTCGGGGCTGGTCTGTCAAGCGGCCTCGGCTGCGACCCGCGTGGCGCTGGTGATCGGCAACTCCCAATACCGCAACGTTCCGCAACTCGCCAATCCTGACAACGACGCAGCCGCTTTCGCCCAGACCATGAAACAGGCTGGCTTCGACGTGGTCGATGCGCGCCACGATCTGACCGGGGCTGACATGCGGCGGGCGCTGCGCGACTTCGGCGACAAGGCGCGCAACGCCGACATGGCGGTGATCTACTATGCCGGTCACGGCATCGAGGTGGAGGGCACGAACTATCTGATTCCTGTCGACGCAGCGCTTCAGCGCGACACCGATGTCTATGACGAGGCGGTGTCGCTCGATCGCGTGCTGGTCGCGGTCGAATCCGCCAAGCAGTTGCGGCTGGTGATTCTCGACGCGTGCCGCGACAATCCGTTCAACAAGACCATGAAAAAGGTCAGCATGCGCTCGGTCGGCCGCGGCCTCGCCAAGGTGGAGCCGACCTCGCCGAATACGCTGATCGCCTATGCGGCCAAGGCCGGCTCGACTGCCGCCGACGGCGACAACAAGAACAGCCCGTTCACCGATGCTCTGGTGCGTCATATCGCGACCCCCGGTCTCGACGTGCGCAAGGCGTTCGGCTTCGTGCGCGACGACGTGCTCAAGGTCACCAACAATCGGCAGGAGCCCTACGTCTACGGTTCGCTTGGCGGTGAGGACGTGCCGCTGGTGCCGGTCAAGGCTGCGCCTTCCGCCGTCGCTCCTGTCGCGGACGCGCGCGTCGACGTTCGCCGCGATTACGAATTGTCGCTGCAGCTAGGGACGCGTGCTGCATGGGACACGTTCCTGAAGAGCTATCCGACCGGCTTCTATGCCGATCTCGCCAAAGGTCAGATCGACAAGATCCGTGCGGAAGATGCGCGTCTTGCCGCGACCGCGAAGGCGCGCGAGACCGCGGAGGAAAAAGCCCGCCTGGCAGCCGAAGGCGCGAAACAGGGCGAAATTGCCAAGGCCGCAGCCGTTGCCAAGACCGCGGAAGACGCCAGGATCGCCGCCGAACAGGCGAAGCGGATCAAGCAGGCGAAAGTTGATGCGGCGGAGCAGTCGCGCGAGGCGGCGGAGCGCGCCGCCGACACACAGGTTTCCAAAGCGGAAGCGGCAACCTCCAACATGCAGGCCCGCGGCCCCAGTCAGGCCGGCGCACCTGCATCGTCCTCAGCGCCGTCGGCTTCACAGGCGCCGGCGCAGCAGACCGCCTCGCTGTCCCCGGCCGCGGAGCCTGTCGCGCAACCGGCCTTGTCGGCCGTTGAGATCAATAAATCGGTGCAGATCGAATTGCGGCGTGTCGGCTGCTTCAACGGATCGGCCGACGGTGAATGGGGCAAGGCATCCCGGTTGTCGCTCGAAAATTTCAATCGCCATGCCGATGCGAAGCTGGACGTGAAGGTCGCCAGTCTCGATACGCTCGGTGTCATCAAAAGCAAGACGGCGCGGGTCTGCCCGCTGATCTGCCGTCATGGCTACAAGGCCGATGGCGATGCCTGTGCCAAGATCACCTGCGGCGAGGGCAAGGTGCTCAACGACGACAACGAGTGCGTCGCGCGGAAAGAACGCAAGGTGCCTTCCGCATCGCGCGAGCGCGATAATCGTCGCCCCCGCCGCGCCGGCCGTAGCCGCTTCAACGACGAACTGGATGCGCCGCAAGCCGCCGCGCCCAGGCTGCCGAGCCGCGCGAGCGCGAAGCCGGAGCAAGGCGGCGTTGTCTGCGACGATCATACCTGCCATCCGATCAAGCGCGGCTGCCGGATCGAGTTCCGCACCACCGCGCAGGGCGGTGGCGTTCTTGGCGGTGGCAGCAATGTCGAGATTTGCCACTAGAGCCGTTCCGCTTCCGATGGAATCAGAAGCGGGGCTCTATAATTTTGATTCGACGCGTTTTCTTTACGCGAACCGGTTTTCCCTTCGCTCGAAAACGCTCTAAGCGAGCGGTCAGATCGCGCTGGCTGCAATGTTGACCATCAGCGCCAGCAGCGCCGTGTTGTAGACGAACGAGATTACGCCATGCGCCGCGGCGGTGCGGCGGATGATCTTGTCGGTGATGCCGACATCGGACACCTGCGCCGTCATCCCGATCACGAAGGAGAAGTAGACAAAATCCCAGTAGTCGGCATCCTCGTGCCGATTGCCGCTCGGAAATTGCAGACCGCCGGGTTGGGTCCCGCGATAATATTCGTGCGCGTAGTGCAGCGCGAAGGTGGTGTGTACCGCCGCCCATGACAGCGCGATGGTGAGCGTCGCCAGCCCCAGTTCCGGTCCGCTGTGGTTGTGGTCGCCGAGCTCGAACACGATCGCGGCAATGCTGGCGAATGCGCCGGTCGCGGTCACCAGCAGGATCACGAAGCGGCCGTCGTCCTGAAGCCGTGCGTTGCGGCGGATGTGGGTGAGGCCGCTGCTGAACACGACAGTGAAGACCAGGATGAGATAGAACGCGGCGAAAACGTCCCACCCGATCAGCAGTCGGGTCACCAGCCGCAGCGAATGCGGTAGCAGCAGGTATGCGACGATGCCGATGACAAGGGCAATGAAGGTGCGCGGGCGGGCATAGACCACGCGCACCGGCGCCGGCATCTTCCTGAAGCGAAGCAAGAATTCCTCGTCGGTATCCTTGCCTGCCATCGCCGCCCTCAGTTCTTGCGGTCGGCGACGAAATGCGCTGCAGCGCGCAGTACATCGCCGCGCGCGCCGAAGGCCGACAACGCCTCGTCCGCCTTCGCCAGAAGATCGCGGACGCGCTGCTTTGCGCCGTCGATGCCGAGCTGGGTGACGAAAGTGGTTTTGCCCAGCGCCGCGTCGGCACCTGCCGGTTTGCCGAGCGCAGCCGCGTCGCCTTCGACGTCGAGAAGGTCGTCGGCGATCTGGAAGGCTTCGCCGAGCGCGCGGCCGTAGGTATCGAGCGCCTGATAGTCCTTCTGTGAGGCCTGGCCGAGCAACGCGCCGGCGATGCAGCCGAAGCGGAGCAGGGCGCCGGTCTTCATCTGCTGCAAGCGCGCCACATCCACAGGCTCGCGATCTCCGAAGCGCCCCTCGCCGGCAAGATCGAGCATCTGTCCGCCGACCATGCCGCCAATGCCGGCGGCGCGCGCCAGCGCACGCGTCAGCGCTAGGCGGACAGCGGGATTCTCGTGGACCTCGTCACGGGTGATGATGTCGAAGGCGAGCGTCAGCAGTCCGTCGCCGGCGAGGATTGCGGTGGCGTCGTCGGTGGTCTTGTGCAGGGTCGGCCGTCCGCGGCGAAGGTCGCTGTTGTCCATCGCCGGCAGATCGTCATGGATCAGCGAATAACAATGAATGCATTCGAGTGCCGCACCGGCGAGCAGCGCGGCGTCGCGCGGAACTCCGAACACGGCCGAGCTTTCAACGACCAGAAACGGCCGCAGCCGTTTGCCGCCATCGAGCGAGGCATAGCGCATGGCGTCCATCAGCCGTTTCGGGCGCGCGATCTCGTCGGGCAACACCGTGTCGGCCAGCAGCTTGCCCAGCAGTGCCTCGGTCTCGTCCGCCGTCCTGTCCAGGCGTTTGGCGAAATCGGCGGTTGAAAGTCCGGACGTCATCAAGAAGAGCTCCAATAGAACACGAATAAAAAACGATCTGGGTCTCTTTCCTGTGCCATTTCGGGGGGCGCGAAGCGACGCACCCCAAATCCAGTATTCACGAATTCTTCTCGTGTTACTGGATTCCCGATAGCCGCTGATGCGGCTTTGAATGACAACTCGGCTCAACAGCCCTTTTTGGTCGATCGGGCCGGACAATCGTCCATGACACCGGCTTCGTCAATTCCGTCCGATCCGGCAGTATGCGGTTTGGCCGTGATATGATCCGGCAGAAAGGAGTTTTCGATGCCAGCTTTCGCCGGCTGCGCTGCCGTCATCCGCGGTCTGATGCATTGTGGCGGACCGGCTGAATCCGTGTGCCGGTCCATCGTCGAAGGCGTTGCGGCCTGATGCGGCGGGCGATCCGTTTCACGCTGCTGGCCGTCGTCGGCCTGCTGCTTTTGCCCTATTTGCTGACGCCACTGTACCGGACCGGCCATCCGGTCTCGATGCTGATGATATGGCGCAAGCTGTCCGGCGCACCGATGTCACGTCAGTGGATCGATTTCGCGACGATGTCGCCGGCGCTGCCACGCTCGGTGATCGCGTCGGAGGATGCCAAATTCTGCAGCCACCACGGCATCGACTGGGACTCGTTGCGGGAGGTGATCGACGATGCCGGGGACGGCGAGGTGACGCGCGGCGGGTCGACCATCACGCAGCAGGTCGCGAAAAATCTGTTCCTCTGGCCGGGACGCAGCCTGATCCGCAAGGCGCTGGAATTTCCGCTGGCGATGTGGATCGACGCCGTGGTGCCAAAGCAAAGGATCCTCGAAATCTACCTGAATATCGCCGAATGGGGTCCAAACGGGCAGTTTGGGGCCGAGGCCGGTTCCCGCTATGCTTTTGGGCGCTCCGCTGCCAGCCTGACGGCCCGGGAAGCCGCTCTCATGGCTGCGATCCTGCCCAATCCGGTCAGGCGCAGCGCCCGGAAACCCGGTCCCGGAGTACGCCGGCTGGCCGGAACCTATATGGTGCGGGCAAAGGCCGCCGAACTGCGCATTTGCTGGCGCGACAATGGCGGCTCCTGAGATTTGGGTGGCTCCTGAGGTTCGCGGTGATTTTGAAGGTTTGCAGCCCTAGCTTTGGCGCTTTCCTTCCATTATAAGCCCCAACTTACAGCATTCAGCCCACGCCTACGGGCCGGCGCGCCTGGCCACCAGGCGTCATCCGGAAAATCCGACAACAACATCCTGCAAGGACACCGACATGGCCGTTCCAAGAAGAAAAACATCGCCTTCGCGGCGTGGCATGCGCCGTTCGGCGGACGCAATCAAAAAGCCGACCTATGTCGAGGACAAGGATTCCGGCGAACTGCGACGCCCTCACCATCTCGACCTCAAGACCGGCATGTACAAGGGGCGTCAGGTTTTGAAGGCCAGAAGCGACTCCTGATCCGGCCACGTTCTCAGGGTTCGGAGCAACAGGCCGGAAATACCCGAAATAAATAGCCCGGATAAGGAGCGAGAAGGGCAGGGTGGATTCGGCGCGAATTCGACCCTCCCGCTTGAATGAAGGAGGCCTTGCCGATGTCCATGATCGGTTTCCCGCTGCTCCTTATTCCTCTCGCGATCTGCAACATCATCGTCTTCCTGATGCCGGGCGTCCTGTTGACGGAGCCCGTTTTCACATTGGCGCTGGTGTCTGGCGTGGCGTTGCCGGTGACGCTCGGTGACGTGCTGCTTGCGCTCGGCATCGTCCTTCTGCTGCTCGAGATCATCAAGAGCTCTCGTGCGGGCGGCAAATACCTCACCGACCATGTGCTGGCGCTGGTGGTGTTCGGCGCCGCTGCAGCCGAATTCGTGATGCTGCCGCAGTTCGGTTCATCGACCTATTTCATGCTGACACTGCTGGCGCTGGTCGATTTTCTGTCCGGTATCGCCTTGCGGACGCGGCGGCCGGCCCGCGCGAAGGCCGCCCCCTTGCAGCAAGCGACCGAGGTCCCGGCGTCCGAGCCGCGTTTCGACCCGCCCGTTTCCACGCCCGCATCTGCTTCGCTTCCGACGTCCGGCGGTCCAACGATCGCGTCCGTCGCCGAACCGGTTGCGAACACCACGCCAGAGACAGTGGTCGTTCATCTGGAGAGCGCCGTGGACAGGCCTCCTGACACTCCGACGGCTGAGGTCGAGCCGGGCAGCGGGACGCCGACACCTTCCGGCGAGCCGCCCAAATCCAAGCCAAACCTGCTCTGAAGGATCGGGCCAATAGAGAAGGGCGCGGACGGATCACGATTCCGGATCGATTGGATCCAGCGTCCGCGCGATCTCAAATGACGCGCAGCAGCCGCGGCGCCGTTTGCGCGTTGTCCTGTTTCTGTTCGTTCGTGGAGTGGTAGGCAGAGCGAGCAACTTGCGGCTCGGCTCGGCGCAACACCCGCGTTTGCGGGCTGTGCTGTGCCATGGCGATCAGTTGCGTGACGAAGTACGCGTCATGACGCGCCGGGGGCCGCGAAACCGGCGGATGCTCGGCCGGCGCGATGACGGTTATTTCCTTTACCTCCGCTGTTTCCGTTACCCCCGCGGCGCCTGCTCGTCTCGTCGCGAAGTCGTCGTTCCGCGCATTGACGTCCGTTGCGGCGATACGGTCGGTTTGCGTGATCTTCATTGGTATCCCACCCGGGGTGTGCTGTTTCGGGACACCACATCCGCCTTTGAGATGGACCTCGCAAGGGTCATGCCGGGGAGCTGGCGCGACCGGTTCCCCTGGTAAATGACCGGCTTTTCTGGCGTTTATAAGCTTTGACTGGCGGCAGGGAGGTCCTATGCTTCAATGGAATCACCTGTCTGCGTCCCAAAATGAGGCGACCGTGACATCCGCGACCTCACCGGCAGCCAAGTCTCCATCCAGCGCAAGCACGCCGCAGATTGCTGATGGGCCGCCCGGCCGGCCTGACGTCTCGTCTATTCTCGCCGCGCTCGGTCAGGCTGCCTTCGTCTGGGATGTGCCCAGCGATGTCATGACCTGGACCGAGGGAGCGGCATCGATCTTCAGGGATATCGAGCCTGCTTCGCTCGCAACCGGCGCCGGGCTGGCCCGGCTGATCGAGCCGTCGGGGTCGGTCCGGGCTGACATCCTGCGGGCCACAGTTCCTGAGCGGCGGCCGGAGGAGGCCGCGGTCTACCGCATCGAATACGGCGTGCGCGCCAGCGCCTCGGCGCCGATGCTCTGGATCGAGGAATCCGGCCGCTGGTTCGCCGGAGCCGACGGCAAGGCGGTGCGCGTCGAAGGCATCGTGCGGCTCGAGAACGAGCGCCGCGCCCGCGACGAGCAGCTTGTCAGGCTGTCGCAGAACGATGCCCTGACCGGCGAACTCAATCGCACGCATCTGACGGCCGCGCTGGCCGCTGCGATCGAGGAGGCGGCGCGCTATCGGTCGTCGTTCGCGTTCCTGCTGCTCGGCATCGACCATCTTGCGCGCATCAACGACGCTTTCGGCTTCGATGTCGCCGACGAGGTGATCGGCGACGTCGCGAAGCGTATTCGCACGCGCCTGCGCGGCGGCGACGTGCTCGGCCGCTTCTCCGGGAACAAGTTCGGACTGATCCTGATGAACTGCACGAGCGACGACATCAATGTCGCCGCGGAGCGGCTTCTGGCCGGCATTCGCGATGAGATCGTGCCAACCAGGTCCGGGCCGGTCTCGGTGACCGCCTCGATCGGCGCAGTCCTCGCCCCGCGTTACGCGCGCACTGCCGACGAAGCGATCAATCGCGCCCAGGAAGTTCTCGAAGCCGCCAAAAGCCGTCGCAGCGGGTCGTTCGCAGTATGGCGGCCGGATGTCGCCCGAGATGCGCAGCGGCGGACCAACATCCGGGTCACCGACGAGATCGTCACCGCGCTGAACGAGCGGCGCATCCTCACCGCATTCGAGCCGGTGGTCGATGCTCGCACGCGCGAACCGGCGTTCTATGAGTGCCTGGTGCGGATGCGCCAGCAAAACGGCCAATTCCTTCTCGCGCCAGACGTGGTGCCGGTCGCGGAGAAGCTCGGCCTGATCCGCCTGGTCGACCATCGCGTGCTCGAGCTTGTGATCGCCGAACTTGCCGCAGCGCCCGGCGTCCGGCTCAGCATCAACATCTCGCCGGAGACCACGATGGATGCCGACTGGTGGGCGGCGATCGAATCATTGATGGGCGCGCATCCCGGCGTTGCCGAACGCCTGATCGTCGAGATCACCGAAACCGTTGCGATTCAGGACATCGACGGCGTCAGGGAATTCGTCAAGCGGCTGAAGAGCTTCGGCAGCCAGATTGCGATCGACGATTTCGGTGCCGGCTACACCTCGTTCCGCAACCTGCGCAAGCTCGGGGTGGACATCGTCAAGGTCGACGGTGCGTTCGTGCAGAATATTGCAGGCTCTCCGGACGATCGGGCTTTCGTGCAGACGCTGATCGATCTGGCGCGGCGGCTCGATATCAAAACGGTGGCCGAATGGGTTCAGGACGAGCAATCCGCCGTCATGCTGCGTGACTGGGGCTGCGACTACATCCAGGGGCAGTTGATCGGTCTCGCCTCGCCGGGACGGCCCTGGAGCGGCTCCGAAGCGGCCCCCGCAGCGTAATACATGCGGCGGATGGCCTGCACGTCCGCCCGCCGGTCGTCACGTGGCGTCGATGCGGCGGAAGCCGTTCCACATGGCGGTGGCGGCGCCCGACGTCAGCACCGGCAGCACGCGCGCGGTCTGATAATTTCCGTTGAGGGAAATCCGCGGTAGCGCCGTCGAATGCTTTGCATTTTCGGGAAAGATCATGCCGGGTCGCGTGGTGACGGCTGTCTTGAAGCCGGTCGCGCTGGCAAAGGCGAACTCACGCGGCCCTGCAGCGCGGCGATCGCCATAGGGATAAGCGAGGTGGGCGACAGGACGCTGCAAGACCGCTTCGATCCGCGTCCGGCTGACGGCGATCTCATCAAGCGCTTGCTGTTCGTTTCGTTTCGCGAGGTTGCAGTGGCTGACGGTATGCGCGCCGATGGTGACCAGCGGATCGGCGGCGAAGGGCCTCAACTCGTCCCAGGATAGACACAACTCCCGGCTGACAGCGGACTCATCGACGCCATGGCGTGCGCACAATTCGCTGATCGCGGGCGCGATGTCGCGATCGTCGGGCAGGGCGCGGAGCAGATCGTGAATTTGAATGAATGCAGCTTTTTTGTTTTCAACCGTGCGGGTGTCGAGACGAATGGAGGTGTCTCCGATCGTGCTGTCGATGCGGTCGGAAATCGCGATGATCCGTTCGAGCGTGACCCACCAGATGCGGCCAGTCCCGTCCGCGAAGTCGTTCGCGACATAGACCGTGAGAGGCGCGTCGTATTCGCGCATCACTGGTAGCGCGAAGTCGCGGTTGTCGCGATAGCCGTCGTCGAAGGTGAAGCAGGCAAACCGTCGCGAGAAATCGCGTTCGCTCAAGCGGCGATGCATCTCGTCGGCGGTCACGATATCGATTCCGCGCGAGCGGACATGGGCGAGCGTCATGCGCAGGAATTCAGGGGTCACTTCCAGGTGACGATTGGGCTGGAACGGATTGTCTCGGCGCGGCCGCACGTGGTGCAGCATGAAAATCGTTCCGATGCCCGCGAACATTGGTCGCAGCAGGTGATGAGCGCCGCTGAAATACAGCGCCTCAAGCCCGGTGCGAATGACGGCGTCGCGAAGCTGCTTCATCGAGTTGATCAGCCGACCTTATTGTCGATGACGTCTTTAGCGGGAAACGGCTGAAGAAACGGTTATCCGAACCTCGGGGCCGCGGCGACGAGACTTCCGCCCTATTTCCGGTTTGACAGCCCGGCAAGGGTTTGTTTTCTCTTCATTTCCAGCACGCGGCCGGCCGAATCAGCGGCCGGCCTTGCCGGGTGAGCGCTTCAGATGCTGGCTCGGCTCGCGTGATCCGGTCCGCCCCTGAGCGGGCAAGTTTTGCGCGACACAGGATATCGAATGCGCGGATTTTTCAGGTGGAGCAGCAAATGGTGGCCGGGCGTCATTCCCCTTGTCATCCTTTGGGTGTTGGCCGCCTGGACGACCACAGGTCCGTTGGAAGCCGATCTGAGCGCGCGTGCCGACGCCGCGCTCAAGGGCAGCGTTCTCGACAAGACCACGATCAGCGCGGCCGGCCGGGACATCACGTTCTCGGCCGAGGCGTTTTCGGATCAGGAGCGCAGCAACGCGGTGGCTTCGGTCGAGGCCGTGCCGGGTGTGCGGCTCGTCAACGACCGCACCGCGCTCGTTGCCGAGGCCAAGCCGTTCGTCTGGACCATCGAACGTGGGGTCGGCAAGGTGACGCTCAGCGGCAACGCACCGTTGCCGGTCGTCAGAAATAAGCTGCTGGATGCCGCACGTACGACGTTTTCCGGCATCGACATCGCCGACCACATGAATTTGTCGCGCGGCGCCCCGCCGCGTTTCGAAACGGCGGCCGCGTTACTGATCGGCGAAATCGGCAAGCTCAAGACCGGCAAGGCCACGATGTCCGATATGGCGGTGAACCTGTCGGGCATGGCGCGCGAACTCGGCGGTCGGGAGGCGATCGCGGCGGCGCTGAAAAACCTGCCGGAGGGATATTCGGTCACCAACGACATTCATGCCCCGCCATATATCTTCGAGGCCAACAAGGATCCGGTCGCCGCGACGCTGACTTTGACCGGATATGTGCCTGACAACACCGTTCATGCCGCGATCGTCGCGTCCGCCGGCCGCAAGTTCGGCGAGAAGGTCGTCGACAAGCTCAAGGCCAGTCTCGGCGCGCCGGCGGGGTTTGATGCCGTCGTTACGCGAGCGCTCGGATCGTTGTCGCGGCTGTCGACGGGAAGACTTGTCGTCTCCGACCGGGACGTCGAGCTCTCCGGGGACGCGCTGTACGATGCGGCGGCAAGGCAGCTCCGCGCCGATTTGCCCAAGGACCTGCCGCGCGGTTGGCAGGCGAAGCTCGAAGTGTCGGTCAAACCGGCGGCGGCTCCGGTCGATCCGGCGGTCTGTCAGCAATTGTTCGCCGACCTGCTGGGCAAGCGTACGATCCAGTTCGAGACCGGCCAGGCCACGCTGGATCCGGATTCCATCGGCCTGCTGGACCGGCTGACGGAAACCGCGCTGCGCTGTCCGACGGCGACAATCGAGATCGTCGGCTATACCGACAGCGATGGCGATGCTTCGTTTAATCAGACGCTGTCCGAGCGTCGTGCGCAGGCCGTCGTGGACTATCTGGTGAAGGCCGGAATGCCTTCCGATCGTTTCAAACCGATCGGCAACGGCAGCACGCAGCCGATCGCCACCAACGATACCGAAGAGGGCAAGGCCAAGAATCGCCGCATTGACTTCATTGTGAGGCAGTAAGGATATGGTCTATCTGGCGGAGTTTCACTGGGGCTGGCTCGCTGGATCGTTTCTGCTTGGTTTCGCCATGGGCTGGATCGCGGTAGTCCATCGCGGCCGGGCGGTCTCGAAGCGGGTCGCGCAGGCGCTGTCCATATTAGTCGCAGCGCTCGTCGTCGCGGCGCTGACGCATGTGGTTCCCGGTCGGTTCGGTTACTGGCTCGACCTTGGTTTGGTAATGTTTGGAACCTATCTTGTGGGATGCGCGATAGGGTCGTGGCTGCGCGACAGGGTTGTATCGCGCCAGGCAGCCTCCGGCGAACCGCCGGGACGCTCTTGATTTGTTGAAACAATATTCTGATTTGTTGAAATAAAAGGCTTTGTTAACGCCGGCGGAATTCCACTAGGAACCAGTACAGGTTACGACGTTGTCCACGTGAATGAATGCGGAATGGCGATTGTTTCGTCGTGGACCGCAATTCGAGGTTCTCGATGCTAGGATCAATACGCAGAGCGATCTCGATTCTGCGCCGGAACCAAATCCTGCACAAGCTTGGTGTTGCGATCAGCGTCACGATCATTGTGGTCGCGTTTTACGTGCTGGTCCATATCCTCAGGGACATCGATCTCGACGAGGTTATGGAAGCTGTCCGGCGGACCGAGACGCGCTCGATCGCGCTATCGGGCTTGTTTGTCGCCGCCGGCTATTTCACGTTGACGTTCTACGACCTGTTCGCGGTTCGGGCGATCGGCGTCGCGCATATTCCTTACCGCACCGCGGCGTTCGCGGCCTTTACCAGTTATTCGGTGGGCCACAACGTCGGCGCCAGCGTCTTCACCGGCGGCGCGGTGCGTTATCGCATCTATTCCGCCTGGGGATTGAACGCGGTCGACGTCGCGAAGGTCTGTTTTCTGGCCGGTCTCACATTCTGGCTCGGCAATGCCGCCGTGCTGGGGCTTGGCGTCGCCTATCATCCGGAAGCCGCGACCAGCGTCGATCAGCTCCCTGCCTGGTTCAATCGGCTGATCGCGATCGCGATAATTCTCGGTCTGGTCGGATACATTGTCTGGGTTGGAATCCGGCCGCGTCGTGTCGGCGCCGGAGCGTGGACGGTGGTTCTGCCGGGCGGATCGCTGACGCTGCTGCAGATCCTGATCGGAATCGTCGATCTGGGGTTTTGCGCGCTCGCGATGTACGTGCTGGTTCCGGATCAGCCCAATGTCGGCTTCGTCTTTGTTGCCGTGATTTTCGTGTCCGCGACGCTGCTGGGCTTCGCCAGCCATTCGCCGGGCGGGCTCGGCGTGTTCGACGCCGCCATGCTTGTCGGTCTTTGGCAGATGGACAAGAAGGATTTGCTGGCAGGCATGCTGCTGTTCCGGCTGCTCTATTACATTGTGCCTTTCGTTATCTCCCTCATCCTGCTGACGTTCCGGGAGGTTGTCATCAGCTCGCGCATGAAGCGCGCGCGTGATGCGCAGCCGGCGCCGAGCGTCGAGCCAGCGGCTAAGGTGTCCTGCCTGGGGAAGCATGGCGACTCCGGCGCCTGACAGCATTCACGCGGCCGCGGAAGGAGCCGCTTCGCGGATGGCTGTGTCCGTTGCGAAATCTGCACCCTGGGCTGATCGGTTGCGCCGCGCGGCGCTTATTCTGCTGGTCGCCGGGCTCGTGCTCGCCGCGCTTGTCCTGTTCGGCGGCCTGCAGCCCTCTCGCGCCATCGCCGCTTTTGTCTGCATTGCCGCTGCGGCATTAGTGCCCTGGCAGGTTCACGATCCGGCCGCATCGCGCGAAACCGAACTCGGCGCCAATCCGGTGGAGACCGCGGCGGCGTATGCCATCATTGCCGGCATGCCGGACCCCAATGTCCTGCTGGACCGGGCCGGCCGCGTCATCCATCTCAATGCCGCGGCGGCGCAGCTCGTGCCGGCGCTGCGCAAGAACGAGCTCGCGCAATTCGCGCTGCGGTCACCTGAGATCGTCACGGCGTTGCGTGAGGCGATCGCAACACGGGAGACGCGGCGGGCGACCTATCTCAATCATGTTCCGGTCGATCGCTGGATGGAATTGATCATCACGCCGGTTCCGGTGCCGACCGCGTTCGGCGGCATCGATCACTGCATGCTGTTGACGTTCCACGATCAGACGCCGTTGCGCCGGGTCGAGGAAATGCGCGCCGACTTCGTCGCCAATGCAAGCCACGAGTTGCGCACGCCGTTGGCGGCATTGTCAGGCTTCATCGACACGCTGCAGGGCCCGGCACGCGACGACCCAGGCGCTCGCGACCGCTTTCTCGGCATCATGCACGCTCAGGCAACGCGCATGGCGCGGCTGATCGACGATTTGCTGTCGCTGTCGCGGGTCGAACTGTCGGCGCATGTGCGGCCGGACGCGCTTGTCGATCTCATTCCGATCGTGCGCCAGGTCGTCGACGGACTCGAGCCGCTGGCCGTGGAGCGTCAGGTCGACATCGAGGTCGCATTGCCCGACACGCCGGTGATGATCGCCGGCGATCGTGAGGAGTTGCTGCGGCTGTTCGAGAATCTGATCGAGAATGCGCTGAAGTACGGCGCGTCGGGCGGCAAGATCGTGGTGTCGTCGATGATGGATGCGGCGCCCGACGGCGTCCCGGAATTCCGGGTGGTGGTGCGGGACTTCGGTCCCGGCATCGCACCCGAGCACTTGCCGCGCCTCACCGAACGTTTCTATCGCGTCGATGTCGGCGACAGCCGCGCTCAGGGCGGCACTGGCCTCGGCCTGTCTCTGGTGAAACATATCCTGAACCGTCATCACGGCCGCCTGCTGATCGAAAGCGTGCCCGGCCATGGCGCGACGTTCACGGCGGGTTTTCCACTGGCGCCGGCGATTTCCCCCGCCTGAAGGTCAATGGTTGCAACGGCTTGCCGCTGTCATCCGGCTGTCGTCAAACCTTCGTAAAAGCAGCATCGACCGCGCTTAGACGGACGTCATGAGCGCATCTGCGCTCTGCTCGATACGATGGAGACCACACATGAATTTCTTCAAGGCCATCGCCGCCGCCGGCCTCGTTGCCGCCTCGGCGTCCGCCTTTTCGCTTCCGGCGAGGGCGGCTGACATCACCGGCGCGGGCGCGACCTTCCCGTTCCCGGTCTATTCGAAATGGGCCGATGCCTACAAGAAAGAGACCGGCAACGGCCTGAACTACCAGTCGATCGGGTCGGGCGCCGGCATCAAGCAGATCCTCGCCAGGACCGTGACCTTCGGCGCGACCGATGCGCCGCTGAAAGCCGACAAGCTCGACAAGGACGGCCTTTTGCAGTGGCCGATGGTGATGGGCGCGATCGTCCCCGTCGTGAATGTCGAAGGGGTGAGGCCCGGTGAACTGGTGCTTTCGGGCGAATTGCTTGGCGACATCTATCTCGGCAAGGTCACCAGGTGGGACGACCCTGCGATCGCAAAGCTCAACCCGAAACTCAAGCTGCCCTCGGCTGCGATCGCCGTCGTACATCGTTCAGACGGATCGGGCACCTCGTTCAACTTCACCAACTACCTGTCCAAGGTGAATGCCGAGTGGAAATCCAAGGTCGGCGAGGGCACCGCGGTCGAGTGGCCGGTGGGCGTCGGCGCCAAGGGTAACGAAGGCGTCTCCGGCAATGTCGGCCAGACCCGGAACTCGATCGGCTATGTCGAGTATGCCTATGCCAAGCAGAACAAGCTGGTCTACGCCTCACTCATCAACAAGGCCGGCAAGACGGTGCGGCCGACCGTTGCCTCTTTCCAGGCCGCGGCCGCTAACGCCGACTGGGCCCATGCGCCGGGCTACTACGTGATCCTGACCGATCAGTCGGGTGAGGCTTCCTGGCCGATCACCGCGGCGACGTTCATCCTGATGCAGAAGGAGCCGGTCGACAGAGCGGCCTCCGCCGAGGCCATCAAGTTCTTCAAATGGTCGTTCGAGAAGGGCGGCAAGATGGCCGAGGAACTGGACTACATCCCGATGCCGGAGTCGGTCGTCAAGCAGATCGAGACAACCTGGACCTCCGAGATCAAGAGCTGATCTAGGCTGTGGAGGAGTGCCATGGCGCTCCTCCATTTTTCAGGAGCCCTTGCACGACGATGTTTCCACGTCTGCCGGATGTCATGGATAGCAGGAAATAGGGGACAGGCGTGGCGGAAATGACCGTTCATGGCAGCGCGATAGAGCAGGCGGGCTTTCATGACCGCACCAGCGCGCTAAACGCCTTCAGGCTCGGCGACAAGGCGTTCTACTGGACCACGCGGATCTGCGCGATTCTGGTTCTGTTGTTGCTCGGCGGGATCATTGTTTCGCTGATGGTCGGGTCATGGCCCGCAATCGTGGAGTTCGGAAGCGCGTTCCTGACGACTCAGCGCTGGGCGCCGTCCGCCGAGTCGCCGGTGCTGGGTGCGCTGAGCCCGCTCTATGGCACGATCCTGACCTCGGTCATCGCCATGACGATCGCCATTCCGGTCGGCATCGGCATCGCGATTTTCCTCACCGAACTGTGCCCGCTGTGGGCGCGCAGGCCGATCGGCATGGCGATCGAACTGCTCGCGGGCATTCCCTCCATCATTTACGGCATGTGGGGTTTTTTCATCCTCGGCCCGTTTCTCGCAAATACGGTGCAGCCCTTCTTCATCGACGTGTTCGCAGGCGTGCCCGTCCTCGGCTCGATCTTTGGCGGTCCGCCGTCCTATCTGAGCCTGTTCAACGCCTCGCTGATCCTCGCGATCATGGTGCTGCCGTTCATCACCGCGATCTCGCGCGACGTGTTCGCAACCGTACCGCCGGTCCTGAAAGAGGCGGCCTATGGCGTCGGCTGCACCACCTGGGAAGTCGTGCGTCACGTCGTGCTGCCCTATACGCGCGTCGGCGTCATCGGCGGCGTCATGCTGGCGCTCGGCCGCGCGCTCGGCGAGACGATGGCGGTGACGTTCATCATCGGCAACTCGTTTCGCATTACGCCGTCGATCTTCGCGCCGGGCACCACGATCTCCGCAGCGATCGCCAGCGAGTTTGCCGAAAGCGACGGCCTGCATCAGTCGAGCCTGATGCTGCTCGGCCTCTTGTTGTTCGTGCTGACGTTCTTCGTGCTCACGGTGGCGCGCTTGATGCTGCTGCGGCTGGAGAAGAAGGCGGGGAAATAGGCATGATCCGAGAAAACGAAAAGCGGCCTTTCCGGACGAACGAATTCGTTTGTTCAGAGATCGCAACTGTTCGGGTGAAGCCATGAATCCGATTTATGTGTCCCGCCGCCGCCGGGACATCGTCGTCCGCGCTTTGTGCTTTGCCGCCGCTGCCTTCGGCGTCTCCTGGCTCGGGTTCATCCTGTTCACGCTGTTCTACAATGGCCTGGCCGGGATGAGCTGGCAGATCTTCACGCAGAACACGCCGCCGCCCGGCGCTTCCGAGGGCGGGCTCCTGAATGCCATCGTCGGCTCCGTCATCATGACCGTGATCGGGGTCGGCGTCGGCGCGCCGGTCGGTATGTTTGCGGGCACCTATCTTGCCGAATACGGCAGGCACGATCGCCTCTCGCCGGTGATCCGCTTTATCAACGATATCCTTCTCAGTGCGCCGTCGATCATCATCGGCCTGTTCATCTACGGCGCGGTCGTGGTGCCGATGGGAGGCTTCTCGGCGCTCGCGGGTTCGCTCGCGCTCGCGGTAATCGTCATTCCCGTCGTGGTGCGCACCACGGAGGATATGCTGAACCTGGTGCCGAACTCGCTGCGCGAGGCGGCCTCCGCGCTTGGACTGCCGCGCTCGCTCGTCATCAGGCGCATCGCCTATCGTGCCGCGCGGGCGGGACTGATCACAGGAGTGCTGCTTGCGACCGCACGCGTAGCCGGCGAGACCGCGCCATTATTGTTCACGGCGCTGAGCAACCAGTTCTTCAGCGTGGATCTGACTCACACAATCGCGAACCTTCCTGTCACCATCAACAATTTCGTGCAAAGCCCCTACGCCTATTGGAAGGATCTGGCGTGGAGCGGAGCGCTGCTGATTACGCTGGCCGTGCTGGCGCTGAATATTGGTGCGAGGTTGATCGGCTCTGAGAGGACCGCAAAATGACCGACGTTTCCGCTGCCATCTCCACGCGTGCGACCGCTCCGGCATCGTTTATCGATCTCGACGCTGCGGCCAAGATCGCCGTCCGTAACCTCAATTTCTATTACGGCCAGCACCATGCGCTGAAGAACATCAACCTGTCGATCGCCGCCAACCGCGTCACGGCCTTCATCGGTCCTTCGGGTTGCGGCAAATCGACCCTGCTTCGCATCTTCAACCGCATGTACGACCTCTATCCGGGCCAGCGCGTCGAAGGCCAGGTGCTGCTGGACGACACCAATATCCTGGACCCCAGGCTCGATCTCAATCTCCTGCGCGCGCGGGTCGGCATGGTGTTCCAGAAGCCGACGCCGTTCCCGATGACGATCTATGAAAACATCGCGTTCGGCATCCGCCTGTACGAGAAACTGCCGAAATCGGAGATGGATGGTCGGGTGGAAAGGGCGCTGCGCAACAGCGCCTTGTGGAACGAGGTCAAGGACAAGCTCAACGCCAGCGGGCTCAGCCTCTCCGGCGGCCAGCAGCAGCGGTTGTGCATCGCGCGGACAGTTGCGGTGCGGCCGGAGGTGATCCTGTTCGACGAGCCGTGCTCGGCGCTCGATCCGATCTCCACCGCCAAGGTCGAGGAACTGATCGACGAACTCAAGGATCAATACACCATCGCGATCGTCACCCATAACATGCAGCAGGCGGCGCGCGTCTCCGATTCCACCGCCTTCATGTATCTCGGCGAAATGGTCGAGTTCGGACCGACCAACAAGCTCTTCACGTCGCCTGCCGACCGCCGCACCCAGGATTACATCACAGGCCGCTTCGGCTGACGCTACGCGCGCATGCGCGGGGAGAATTGAAATGGCTTTCGAACACACCGCCAGGGCTTTCGACGACGATCTGCAGGAGTTGACGCGGCTCGTTTCCGAGATGGGTGGTCTTGCCGAGCGGCAGATTGTAGAGTCCGTGGATGCATTGATCCGTCGCGACACCGCGCTCGGCGCGCGCGTCGTCGACACCGACGCCGAGATCGATCGATTGCAGCGCATGATCGAGGAGCGTGCGGTACGCACCATCGCGCGGCGGCAACCGATGGCGGTGGACCTGCGCGCGATCGTCGGCGCCATGCGGGTCGCCATCGATCTGGAGCGGATCGGCGATCTCGCCAAGAACATCGGCAAGCGCGTGGTCGCGCTCGACAGCGATTTCCATCCCCTGAAGCTGATCCGCGGTCTGGAGCACATGACCGACCTCGTGCAGTCCCAGGTCAAATCGGTGCTCGACGCCTATGCGGCGCACGACCTGCCGTCGGCGATGGCGGTCTGGAAGGGGGACGAGGAGGTGGACGCCATCTGCACCTCTTTGTTCCGCGAACTCCTGACCTACATGATGGAAGACCCGCGCAATATCGGGTTATGCATCCACCTGATGTTCTGCGCCAAGAACATCGAGCGGATCGGGGATCACGCCACCAATATCGCGGAGACCGTTTTTTATATGATCGAGGGCCAGCAGATGCTCGACAAGCGTCCCAAGGGCGATATGACGGGATTTGCGTCGGTTTCGGGAAATTGAAACGGCAGCAGGCGGACACCAATGACTGCACGCATTCTGGTTGTCGAGGACGAGGAGGCGCTGACCACGCTTTTGCGATACAACCTCGAGGCCGAGGGTTACGAGGTCGAAGCGGTGGCGCGTGGCGACGAAGCCGATACGTGGCTGAAGGAGCGCATCCCCGACCTTGTGGTGCTAGACTGGATGCTGCCGGGTCTGTCCGGCATCGAACTGTGCCGCCGCCTGCGGGCGCGTCCCGAGACCAGGCAGCTTCCGATCATCATGCTGACTGCCCGCGGCGAGGAGAGCGAGCGGGTGCGGGGGCTTGCGACCGGCGCCGACGACTACGTCGTCAAGCCGTTCTCGGTGCCCGAGCTTCTGGCGCGGGTGAAGGGGCTGTTACGGCGCGCGAGCCCGGAGCGGCTCGCGACGATCCTGAGCTTTGGCGACATCGAACTCGACCGCGACAAGCACCGCGTCTGGCGTTCCGGCCGGCAGGTCGATCTCGGTCCGACCGAGTATCGGCTGCTGGAATTCTTCCTCGAGCATCCCGGCCGGGTGTTCAGCCGCGAGCAACTGCTCGACAGCGTCTGGGGCCGCGACATCTACATCGACGAGCGCACCGTGGACGTTCACATCGGCCGGCTGCGCAAGCTACTCAATCCCGATGGCGGGCCTGATCCGATCCGCACTGTGCGCGGCGCTGGCTACGCGCTGGACGAGCAGTTTGCGAAGGCGGCTGAGTAAATCGCCGTCTCCCACTGCGAACGCATAGGCCGGGAACATCTCTGTTTTGATAGGAGGCGATCAGCGCTGTCGTGATAACGGCGGCAGTGCTCATGGGTCCCTGCGTTCAGGCAGGGAAGACATCATGCAAGCCGTTTACCGCGCCTTCGGCGAGTGCCGGCGCCGGTCTGCGGCCGGCTGATAGGCGATGCGCGAGTGGTGCGCGCAGTAGGGCAGGCCGGAGAGCGCCTTGCCGCCGCAGAAGAAGAAATCCGGTGTCGAGGGATCGCCGACCGGCCAGTGGCAGGTGGCTTCGCTGAGTTCGAGCAGCGACAGCCGCTGGCTCATCGGCACCACATTGTCGTAGGCGATCGGATCCGGCTCGAGCTCGACCTCGAAGGCATGCGCGAGCGCGGTGTTGCCGCGGGAAACGGGACGTGACACCCGCATCATGTGCTGGGCCGGACGGGCCTTGCGCGGCCGTGGAACCGCTGATGAAGGGCTTTTGGCGCGGCCCGACAGACCGAGCCGGTGTACCTTGCCGATTACCGCATTGCGCGTCACGTTGCCGAGTTCGGCGGCGATCTGACTTGCGGAGAGACCCGCCTCCCAAAGCTTTTTCAGTTGCTCGACGCGGTCGTCGGTCCAGGTTATCACCGTCATCGCACGTTTCCCTTGTGTCACGCGTGCCTGCGCTAAGGCCGCACCTGAAAGCGTTCCCCTGAAAACCCGTGTGGGCAGAATCCCTTAGCCCTCGCCGGGCGGAAAAATCGCCAGGACGCTTACGCCGAGAACAGGGACCTTCGAGGATCAAAAACGCCGCACGAGATGTCGTATCCGACGGCTCTAACGCTACAATATGGCGTGACTCACGCGCAAGAGTCCGGCCCGGCAGCGTCCACATGTTCTACCAAAAAATCGAAAAATCGGTGCTTTATGCGACTTTCACGCATCACCGCCGCGCAAGGGAAATATTGACAGTGATCGCTGCACACCTAGAATAACCTCACGTGCCGCCCGGAAAGGCGGCACGTTTCGTTTCCGGAGCCGACAGTTGATCGATCGCCACAGCGCGGTCGGATCGATCCGCTCCCACCATCAACCGGCAAACCATTATGATCACAGCCGCGGCGTCCCATCTGTTGCCCGTTTTCGCAAGAGCCGATCTCTCGTTCGAGAGCGGCGAGGGCGCGTGGCTGGTCGGTTCTGACGGCGAACGCTATCTCGACTTCACCAGCGGCGTTGCCGTGAACGCGCTCGGCCATTGCCATCCGCATCTGGTCGCCGCGCTTCAGGCGCAGGCGGCAAAGCTCTGGCACGTCTCGAACCTGTTCAAGTCGCCGGACGGCGAGCGGCTGGCGGCGCGGTTGTGCGGGCAGAGCTTCGCCGACTTCGTCTTCTTCGCCAATTCCGGCGCCGAGGCGGTGGAGTGCGCGATCAAGGTGGTGCGTCGCTATCATGCCTCCAGGGGCCATGCGGAACGCTATCGCATGGTCACTTTCGAGGGCGCCTTCCACGGCCGCACGCTGGCGACGCTGGCCGCTACCGGCTCGGCGAAATATCTCGAAGGGTACGGTCCGCCGGTGGACGGCTTCGATCAAGTGCCGCTCGACAATATCGACGCCGTGAAGAAGGCGATCGGTCCTGCGACTGCCGGCATCCTGATCGAGCCGCTGCAGGGCGAAGGAGGCGTGCGCGAGCCGTCCCATGCGTTCTTCCGGGCGCTGCGTCAGATCTGTGACGAACACGGCCTGCTGCTCGTGTTCGACGAGGTGCAGACGGGCATGGGCCGCACCGGCGAGCTTTTCGCTTACAAGCGCATCGGCGTCACGCCGGACGTCATGTCGCTGGCGAAGGCGCTCGGCGGCGGCTTTCCGATCGGCGCGTGTCTTGCAACCGCGGAAGCCGCGTCCGGCATGACGCCGGGCTCGCACGGCTCGACCTTCGGTGGCAATCCGCTCGCGGTCGCAGCCGCCAATGCCGTGCTCGACGTGATGCTGGAGCCCGGCTTCTTCGAGCGGACGCGAAAGATGTCGCTGCTCTTGAAACAGAAGCTGGCCTCGGTTGTCGATCGCCATCCCGATGTGCTGAGCGAGGTGCGCGGCGAGGGACTTCTCATCGGCCTCAAGGCGGTGGTGCCGTCGGGTGATCTGGTCGGCGCGCTACGCGAGGAAAAACTTTTGACGGTCGGCGCCGGCGACAACGTGGTGCGTCTGCTGCCGCCGCTGATCGTCGGCGAAACCGAGATCGATGAGTCGGTGCGGCGGCTGGAGCGGGCCTGCGACAGGCTTTCCGGTGCGCGTGCAAAGAAGGAAGCGGCGCAATGAGCAAGACGCCGCGGCATTTTCTCGATCTGTTCGACGTCCCGACGTCGGAACTGCGCGCGATCCTCGACGCCAGCGTGGCGATGAAGAAACAGCGCAAGGCGGGCCGAACCACGGACAGGCCGCTCGACGGCAAGACGCTGGCGATGATCTTCGACAAGCCCTCGACGCGCACTCGGGTTTCGTTCGACGTCGGCATGCGCCAGCTCGGCGGCGAGGCGATCATGCTGACGGGGGCCGAGATGCAACTCGGGCGCGGCGAGACCATCGCCGATACTGCCAAGGTTCTGTCGCGCTTCGTCGATATCATCATGATCCGCATCCTCAGCCACGATGCGCTGACGGAACTGGCGGCGCATGCGACCGTGCCCGTCATCAACGGACTGACGCGGCGCTCGCATCCCTGTCAGGTGATGGCCGACGTGATGACTTTCGAGGAGCATCGCGGACCGATCAAGGGTCGTACCATCGCGTGGACCGGCGACGACAACAACGTGCTGGCGTCGTGGGCGCATGCGGCGGAGCGCTTCAGCTTCAACCTCAACATCGCGACGCCGCCGGAGCTTGCGCCAAACAAGCCGCTGAAGGACTGGATCAGGTCGAGCGGGGCATCAATCAGGCTCGGCACCGATCCTGAAGCGGCGGTGCGCGGCGCGGACTGCATCGTCACCGATACCTGGGTGTCGATGGGCGACAAGGACGGCGAGCACCGTCACAACCTGCTTCGGCCCTACCAGGTAAATTCAAAGCTGATGGGGCTCGCCAGGCCGGACGCGCTGTTCATGCACTGCCTGCCGGCGCATCGCGGCGACGAGGTCACCGACGAGGTGATAGACGGACCCCAGTCGGTGGTGTTCGACGAGGCGGAAAATCGCATGCACGCCCAGAAGGGAATTCTGGCCTGGTGCCTCGCGACGGGATGAGCGTGGGCGGCCGTCCGCGCTCGCAAGGGCGATAATCGCCCGCAGGACGATGTTTACGCCACCAGGTCCCTGGTCTTCTCGGCGCGCTTGCGCTCGTTGGGATCGAGGTGCTTCTTGCGCAGGCGGATCGACTTCGGCGTTACCTCGACCAGTTCGTCGTCCTCGATATAGGCCAGCGCCTTTTCCAGCGTCATCCGGATCGGCGGCGTCAGCCGTACCGCCTCATCTTTTGAGGTGGTACGGATGTTGGTGAGCTGCTTGCCCTTGAGCACGTTGATCTCGAGGTCGTTGTCGCGGGTGTGCTCGCCGACGATCATGCCGCGATAGACCTTCCAGCCCGGCTCGATCATCATCGGTCCGCGATCTTCAAGCTTGAACATCGCGTAGGCGACCGCCTCGCCCTGATCGTTGGAGATCAGCACGCCGTTGCGTCGGCCCTGGATGTCGCCCTTGTAGGGCGCATAGCCGTGGAACAGCCGGTTCATGATGGCGGTGCCGCGGGTATCGGTGAGCAGTTCGCCCTGATAGCCGATCAGCCCGCGGGTCGGCGCGTGGAACACGAGCCGCAGCCGGTTGCCGCCGGACGGCTTCATCTCCGTCATCTCGGCCTTGCGTTCGCTCATCTTCTGCACGACGATGCCGGAATGCTCCTCGTCGACGTCGATCATGACTTCCTCGACCGGCTCCAGCCATTCGCCGCTGGTTTCATCCTTGCGCAGCACGACACGCGGGCGTGAGACCGAAACCTCGAATCCCTCGCGGCGCATGGTCTCGATCAGGATCGCGAGCTGCAATTCGCCGCGGCCGGAGACCTCCATGGAATCCTTGTCGGTGGCTTCCGTCACGCGCAATGCGACATTGCCCTCCGCCTCGCGCAGCAGCCGGTCGCGGATCATGCGGCTTGTCACCTTGGTGCCCTCGGTGCCGGCAAGGGGTGAATTGTTGACCATGAAGGTCATGGAGACGGTCGGCGGATCGATCGGCTGCGCCGGCATCGGCGTCTCGACAACAGGATCGCAGAAGGTGTCGGCGACGGTCCCCTTGGTCATTCCTGCAATGGCGACGATGTCGCCGGCTTCAGCCTCGTCGAGTGGCGTGCGCTCGAGACCGCGGAACGCGAGAATTTTCGAGATGCGGCCCTGCTCGACCAGCTTGCCGTCCCGCGCCAGCACTTTGATGCTCTGGTTGGGTTTGATCGCGCCGGAAGTGATGCGGCCGGTGATGATGCGGCCGAGATAGGGATTGGCCTCGATGATCGTTCCGATCATGCGGAATGGGCCTTCCTCAACCTGCGGCGGCGGGACGTGCCTTACAATCAGGTCGAACAGCGGCTGCATGCCGGCGTCCTGCGGCCCCTCCGGGCTGTCCGCCATCCAGCCCTGCTTGGCCGAACCGTAGAGGATCGGAAAGTCGAGCTGTTCGTCGCTGGCGTCGAGCGCGGCGAACAGATCGAACACCTCGTTGACCACTTCGGTTGGACGCGCGTCCGGACGGTCCACCTTGTTGATGACGACGATCGGCTTCAGGCCGACTTTCAGCGCCTTCGACACCACGAACTTGGTCTGCGGCAGCGGACCTTCGGCGGCGTCCACCAGCACCAGCGCACCGTCCACCATGTTGAGGATGCGCTCGACCTCGCCGCCGAAATCGGCGTGGCCCGGCGTATCGACGATATTGATACGGGTGTCCTTCCATTGCACCGAGGCCGCCTTGGCCAGGATGGTGATACCGCGTTCACGTTCGAGGTCATTGGAATCCATTGCACGTTCGACCACGCGCTGATTGTCGCGGTATGTGCCGGATTGCTGCAGCAGGCGATCCACCAGGGTGGTCTTGCCGTGGTCGACGTGAGCGATAATGGCGACGTTGCGGAGATTCATCGGAATGGTTCTTCTTGATCGGGGAAAACCGCGCGTCGCCCAGGTGTCGGGCGGCGGTTCGTCCTGCGGGAAATTAAGGTCACGGGAACGGGCGCGGCGTGATCGGTTCACGCGGCAAAAGCGGTCAGGGTTTGGTCGCTTCCGGCCAGGTCATTGGCGCCACTTGTTGTCGGAATGCCGGATGGATGCGAACCGCGCACATTGCGGCTCCGGCTTTTTTCGCTGCGACGCTATATAGCCGGAAATCATCAAAAAACAATGCGCCGTTTGCCGTTTGGGGAACTCATTTTGCCGGCGCCACCGACTCCTGAGCGGTTCGGGCGTCTTCCGTCGGGTAAACGCCGCGCAAAACCTCCTCGAAATGGCTTTTGACCGCGTCATTGCAGAGACAGGCGCGGACAGTCAGGGCGTCCCGGTTCCGCACCAGGATGGCGCCGCGCCGGGTCTCCAGAACGCCCTCGGCCTTGAAGGTCTGGATCACACGGCTGGCATAACTACGGCCGACGCCCAGCATGGTCGAGAGTTGTTCGTGGGTAAGCGGCACGAGCTCGCTGTCGGTCCGCTCACTCGCCGCGAGAATCCATTTGGCCGTGCGCTGCTCGATCGAGTGGATGGCGTTGCAGGCGGTAGACTGGAAAACCTGGGCCAGCATGCAATCAGCATAGCGCGCGAACAGATTGCGCAGCGAGCTGGACTTTGTCTTAGCGGCCTCCAGACTGGCGATGCGCAATCGTACGAAGGGGCCTCCCACCTTCACCGTGATCCGCGTATAGGCCGGCAGAAATCCATGGCTGACGATGCCGCCGACGGCGCCTTCTCGGCCGACCAGAATGGTTTCGGCATCGCGGCCGTCTTCGTTGGGAACCAGAAAGGATGCGAGACTCGATCCGCAGGGAAAGTGGACGATTTCGACATTGTCTCCGGGATTGTAGAGCAGATCGTTGCTTTCCGCGGTGGCGGTCGTGAGACAGGGCTCGATCAACCTGTAATCAGCCTGACTGAGCCGGCGCAGGAGATTGTTGAACGGGCGATCCCCGTTCCCCTGCAAATCCTGCATTGCGGCCATGCTCGTCTCCCTTGTTCCCGGGACCCTAACCAAAGCGGCTGATGAATTATGTTCAAAAGTGAACAGACAACTCCTTGACGGTATGGTCGGTTCCGCGCGGGAACCAGAGGGGGAAGTCCCTCGTCGGCGTCCAGGAAATTTCAGCTAGTGGATCAGACCTATGAAGCCCATCGTTCCCGGTGGTTCGGCGGCGACGTCAGCCGGCATGCCCGGCGACATCCTGATCGTGGAGGATGACGCCATCATCGCACTCGACTTCGAGCAGACGGTCGCGGAATTCGGCGTGACGCGGGTCCGGGTCGCTTCGAGCGTCGCGCAGGCGCTGGTGATGATCGCCGAACGAGCCCCCGACTTTGCGCTTCTCGACATCGGTCTCTCCGAAGAAAAAAGTTTTGCAGTCGCCAAACGGCTGGCCGTTCTGAAAATTCCGTTTGCCTTCGTGACCGGCTACAGCGGCGACAAGGTCTTTCCGCCGGAATATTCAGCTCGGCCCAGACTCTCGAAACCGTTTCTGCGCGATGAATTGTTCTCGGTTCTGTCGAACTGGCAAACTGCAGCGCTAGACGACCCGCATTGATCGGGTCCGCTGCGTGTTGCGGGGATAAGATCCTGCAAGGCGGCTTCGCTACACGGTCGAAGCCGCCTCCCGGGATTTGCGTTAGCGCAATCTCATGCAGCGGTATCGAAGGTACCATTCCCCGCGGCCCGCGATCGCTCGCTCCGAGAAGCTGATATAATCGGGCAGAACGCCGGGGAGATGCGCATGGCCATGCCAGCCGCGGAGAACTTGAGAAACACGCCGTTGGCGATCTGGACGATGGCATTCAGACCGTTTTTCCTGATGGCCGGCGTGTGGTCCTCGGCGGCGCTGGCCGGATGGATCGTCATGCTCATGATGGGGATCGCGCTGCCCAGCCGCTTCGATCCGTTGACATGGCATATTCATGAAATGCTCTTCGGGTTCGTCATGGCGGCGATCGCGGGCTTTCTGTTGACCGCAATTCCGAACTGGACCGGCCGGGCGCCGATCAGCGGCTCTCCGCTCGCTGCGCTGGCAGCGTTATGGCTCGCGGGCCGCATTGCATGTCTTGTGTCGGCATTGATCCCGTTCGGGCTTGCAGCAGCAATCGATCTTGCTTTTCCGTTCGTGCTTTGCGCGGTCTGCGCCCGCGAAATCGCTGCCGGGCATAATTGGCGCAACATGCCCATGCCACTGCCCATCGCCGTTCTCGGCGTTGCTGATCTTTTGATGTATCTGGAACGAGCCGGTTTCGCCGTGCCAACGGGTCTCGGATGGCGCCTCGCCTTGGCGGCGATCATCGTTCTGATTTCGGTCGTCGGTGGGCGGATCATCCCGGTATTCACACGCAACTGGCTGACGAAGCGCGGAACGACGGTTCTCCCTGCCGGACACAGCCGGGTCGATGTCGTTGCGCTCGCGGCCCTCCATGCGGGAATGATCGGGTGGGCCGTGTTTCCGGATTTCGCGCCTGTCGGCGGGCTGCTGGTCGTTGCCGCGGCATTGAATCTGTGGCGGCTTGCGCGCTGGCGCGGCATCGTCACCTTGTCCGAGCCGCTGCTGACGGTTCTTCATGCCGGATATCTCTGGGTCGTCATCGGTGCTGCTTTCCTGGGCGCGTCGATGATGAGTTCCCATGTTCCGGAAGCCGCGGCGATCCATGCGCTGACCGCCGGCGCCATCGGCACCATGACACTCGGTGTCATGACCCGCGTTTCGCTTGGCCACACCGGCCGCGCGCTTGCGGCGGACCGGATCACCACGCTGATCTATTTGTTTGTGATCCTTGCCGCCGCCGGGCGCGTTGCGGCCGCCATTGGATCGCTGCCCGCGCTGCTCGAGATTTCAGCAATCCTGTGGATCGGCGGCTTCGGCCTGTTCGCCCTTCGATACGGACCGATGCTGCTGGCGCCCCGTGCGGACGCCAGTCGAAACGGCGGATGATGTCGCTACCGGTCGACGTTCAACACCTCGCCGGTGACGGCATCGACGTCGACTTCCATATAGCGGCCGGACATATCGCGTCCCTCGATCTGCCACTCGTTACCGGCGAACTCGGTATCGGAGACGGTGACAAGGCCGATGTCGGTTGCGACGGCGAGAGCATCCTGCATCGAGAGAAGACTGCCCGAATCATAAGCCATCGCGGGAGTGGCGGCGCCGAGTGCGACAGCGGCTGCCAGAGACACAATGTAGGTTCGCATGGGATACTCCTCGTCGAGTTGGTCCGTTGCGCTGTCGATGCACGCAACACCCGATAGAACCGGCAGCCTTCATATGCGTTCCGCGGCGACGCGCTTGTGAACGCTGTCCCGTCTGCGGCATTTTCCTGGCGGTTTCCCGGCGAGCGAAAGGCGAATGCATCTGTTTGCGATGACGTACTCGCCGGACGATGTACTCCGCCCGTAGAAGGTCCAATCGCAGAACGGATGGTGTTATTGGCCGTCGGTGATTGTCTCGATCCGGCATTGCATCATGCAGTGCAGCCCGGTGCGGAGAAACGCGATCTCCGATTTGCCGTTGAATGGGCGGAGGCCGATATTCAAGAGCTGGGTTCCGAATCCCGGCTTTCCCGGCGCGGTGATGGTTGGGCCACCCGACTCGTCCCAGACGATCGACAGGATGTCGTTGGTCACGGTCCATGATACATGGAGAAGACCATGGGTCGTGGAGAATGCGCCGTATTTGGCCGCATTGGTAGCAAGCTCGTGAAACATCAGCGCCAGGCTGACCGCAAGTTTCGCCGGCAGGAACAATGGATCGCCATCCAGGGTGAAGCGGACGTTGCCATAGGGACCGAGCTCCAACTTCAAGAGATCGATGATGTCGCAGCCACGACCGTCCGTGCTTGCGATCAGGTCGTCGGTGGCCGACAGCGCGCGCATGCGGCTGTCGACTCTGTTCCATGCCGCTGGATAATCGTGAAGCGCCTGCCGGATCACCGCGTGAATGGTGGCGAGCTTGTTCCCGAGCCGATGTTGAAGCTCCCTGACCACGAATTCGCGATAGTGTTGTTCCTTGTCGAGGCGAGCTGTGAGCTCGCGATAGTGCGTCACCAGCGAACGGTGACGTCGAATGCCCAGAATGACGAGCGCCGAGACGATGGAATAGACCGCGATGAGCACCGCCGCGGCCAGCCCCTGCGCCGCCCCGCCGAAATCCAGCATGAGGCCGAGAATCGCGCCGCCAACCGCCGCGGCAATGCCGGCCCGTTCTCCGCCGAACGCCGCGGCAACGAAAACAGCGGGAAGATAGGGGCTGTAGGGCACGTCGGGCCGCAGCATCGAGATTCCGAACCGGAACGCGGTTGAGAGCGTCAGGCAGACGGCCGCGAGCCCGAGGCCCAGAATCGCCGGAGGCTCGGAGACGCCCTGCCATCCGTGCCGGAATTCCTCTATCCAATTCGCCATCGGGCTCCCGATTGCATGTCGCCCAGGTGCTGGTGAAGACGCCAGCGATGCGAGAGCGCACCGGCTCCGTCTGCCAGGACAATTCTCCGGAGCGAATGTTGCGTAACGCAGTCTAGCTCAAAGTCGTTGGTTCGTGCTCTCGATCTGAGCGACATGATCGTCCGATTCTAATGAGATCACAAGTTCGTCAATCCGCACTGAATGCGTCGGCGATATCTCGTTTTGCATTAATGTGCCCGCACTCCGCGGTGGACGGCTTGCATTGCATCAATCCGGACGGCCTCGCGGAGACATCGACGTGGAGAGATCGAAATGAAACCGAGCTACCGCAAGCACCTGAACGTCCTCTTGCCCGCGCTCGGGGCCCTCGGCATTATGCTTGGACTCGTCGCCTACTCTCCGAAAATATATCGCGTGTTCTGCAGCGCGACGGGATACGGAGGAACGACGCAGCGGGCATATGCGGATCCGACCGTCACCTCCAAAAAGACCGTTACGGTCGTGTTCGATACCAACGTCGCTTCGGATCTGCCGTGGAAGTTCGAACCGGAGCAGCGTACCGTGACCGTTCATCTCGGCGAGCAGAAGATGGTTTTCTTCACGGCCGAGAATCTGAGCAACGAGTCGATCGTGGGCCACGCGACTTACAATGTCACGCCGAATACCAGCGGGCCGTACTTCAATAAAATTCAGTGTTTCTGTTTCAACGAAGAGCGCCTCGACCCCCATCAGAAGATCGAGATGCCCGTTGTCTTTTTCGTCGATCCGGCCTTCGCGGAGGATCCGGATAACCACGCTGTCGATACGATCACGCTCAGCTACACGCTTCTCCGGTCGGTGAATCCGTCGCAAAGCAAGAATCTCGCGCGCTTCCTGCCCAACGCGCCACCCGATCCGGTTCACGGCAAGCAGCTTTTCAGCGAACGATGCACGGCATGTCACGAGTTGGACGCCAACAAGACAGGTCCCCGGCTGGGCGGCGTGGTTGGCCGCAAGGCAGGCACTGTCCCCGGCTATCATTACTCGCCGGCGCTCCAGAACGCCGGTCTGGTCTGGTCGGGGGATAATCTGGACCGTTGGCTGGCCGATCCGAAGAAATTCGTGCCGGGAGCACGCATGCCGGTGCGCGTGCTCGATGCGCCCTCACGTCACGATCTGGTCGCCTATCTGCAGTCCGTTGGCCAAAAGACCAATCAAGCTGGTTCGAACAAGGCCGCGCCGGGCGGAGAATTCTAGCTCCTTTCCGCGTCCGACAGAATCAGAAGCGGGCTCCGATTTGAAAATGGACGCGCTTCTTCACGTGGACCGTTTCCGTCCTCGGATCAAGCCTGAGGACATGCCACGCTCGAAAACGCTGGCGATCATCTCCGACGGAAGTGCGCAACGCGGCGACCCCGCCCACGGGAAGGGACAGCGGCGGCGCGCTGGCAGGACGCTGCTTTTACCGGAAAGCTGAATATGATTCGGTGTATATCTCACGCCGCCCCGGCCGCCGGGGCAGGCTGAAGATTGCTGCGCACCTCATCACCGTCAGGGAAATTGGCTGGATCGTCATGGACACATCACATTTAGCCGAACACGTCGGCACCGTCGGCAGTCTGGCGGCTTCGGTTTTCATTGTTGCCACCTACACGATGCGGACCATGATTCCGCTGCGTGTGTTCGGCATGCTGGCAAATCTCGTTCTCATGATCACGGCGATTCCATTTCACAGCTTCCTGCAATTCGGGCTTCACGCCGTGCTGTTCTGTCTTAACGGCTACCGCCTGCACCAGATGTTGCAGCTCATACGCGACGTGAAGAAATCGGTGAACAGCGACCTGTCGATGGATTGGCTGAAACCCTTCATGACCGAGCGCAAATGTGAGGCCGGCGAAATGCTGTTCTACAAGAACGAGAAAGCGGAGACGATGCTCTACATCGTCAGCGGCCGCTATCGCCTGGTCGAGTCCGGCATCGAGCTTCCGGTCGGCGCGATCGTCGGCGAACTCGGCATGTTGTCTCCTACCAACGAGCGTACCCAGTCGCTCGAATGCATCGAGAGCGGCACGGTGCTCAGTGTCAGCTATCGTCAGGTGGAGCAGCTTTACGTCCAGAATCCCGAATTCGGATTCTACTTCCTGCGGCTGGCCAGCGCGCGGCTGTTTCAGAACATCGGAAAGCTGGAGGAGCGGCTTGCGGAACGTCAGGCGCCGGCCGTCGCGACGCCCGGGCTGGCATGAATTTCGGCGTTCCCAAAGTCGTCGGATTTCTCCATGCAATCCGTTCGATCTTCGCGGACGTCCTCGGCGACGACAATGATCCGAATCCGGAACTGCCCGCGGGCCTCCCCGACGTAGTCGCGGCGGTCGCAACCGAAGCCGTCAACCGGCTGATCGATTATCAGGGACCGGGCTATGCGCAACTCTATGTCGCACGACTGAGGCGCTTCATCGGCCGGCGCAATGTCGATGATGCCCTGTTTGCCGAGATTGCGCGGCTGTTGGCCCTGCGCATGGCATATGATGACGCGATCCGGATGGCGCAGCTTAAACTTGCCGAGGCCGAAGCAAGGCGGGGCGTTCCGCCGGACGATATCCGCAAGCTGCGTCTCGACGAACTGGTGTTGTTGCTGCCGGAAACGGTGGCCGATTATGCGCTCTGGGTCCTGGAGTATCCGGGATGGCTGCACCTGTCGGTCACGATGCGGTTCAGCGCGGCAAGCCGCTTGCGGCGTCGCCGCCTCCGGATCGAGGCCTCGCTCAAGCGATGGCGGTTGTCCTCACTCCGCTACGCCAGAGAGCGCGCCTGGGTCGAGCGCTGGCTGCACATCATCGATCGCAGCCTGACGAAGCAGCCTGCCGCAGTCGCCGCGGTGGTCGCGACAGCCGAGATAGTGGGGGGACACGGCGATGGTTACGTGCAGAGTCTGAAGGACTGGAATTTGATCGTCGACGATCTCATCAAGCCGACGCTCGAGGGCGCATTGTCCTGCCCGGATCTGGCGGATGCCATAACAAAGGCCCGCGCAGCGGTGAGTTCGGACCCGCGGCAGGAAACCTTGAAGCGCGTCATTGCGGGTATCAGGGAGCGGGCCGCAGACGGAATTGGTGCCTGAGCTGTAGTTCTTCAGAGCCCGACTTGGCCAGGATACTCGCAAGAAACGGATGCGAATGCTAGAACCGTGTCACTAACAAGGGGCGTTCGGGTGCTGCTTCCCTCATTGTCGTCGACGATTGCAGTCGGTCCGCTGGCTGGCTGGATGTTTGTGCTGACCGTCAAGCACGTGATTGCCGATTTCGTGCTGCAAAATTCGTGGATGGCGATCGGCAAGGATCAAAAGACCGGCTGGGCGCTACCGCTGCTTGCGCACTGCCTCGTGCATCTGGCGCTCGCGCTGGCGCTGATTTTGGTGATCGCGCCGCGTTTCTGGTTTCTCGCATTCGTCGATTTTGCGATCCATATCGTCGTGGACCGCGCCAAGGGTTTCATTTCCTCGACCTTCGAGGTGACGCAGGAGCGCCAGCACCCGTGGTTCTGGACGCTGATCGGCGTCGATCAGGCGCTCCATCATCTGACCGGCTTCGGCCTGTCGGTGGTCATGGCCTTCAACGCCTGATCGGCTTTCCGCGCATCGGATCACGGCCGCCGTCTGATTCGGAACCGGATTGCAAGGTCGTCCAGCCGCTCTTTGTGCAGGTGGTTAACTTCCCGTTAGGAAATTGCGTTGCATCCTCTTGATCCAGGAGAGTTTCCATGTGGTCGAGTCGGGACACCTTCGAGAACGACATATGTCCAGTCAAGGATGATCTGTTGGGCGCCATGTATCGTGCCAACGAGCATGGATTGCCTCAGCTCATCGCCAGCGTCGCTCCGGATGTACGAGCGATGCTGGCACTGTTCTGCTACCGCCGCAGCCACCTGCATACGCTGGCGCTGTCGATCGCCTCGAGCTGCTCCGAGCGCGATCTGATCCAGCTCGGCGGCCGCGTCGGCTCCACGCTGTTCGCGCTGTCGCGTGCAGTCCGGCAACCCCATGCGGCGCCGGCCGCGCACGGCCAACGCAAGCCGATCACGCTGTCGACCAGACCGCTCAGCACGTTCGCTCCGCTCGACGACCAGATCGACGACGACGAGGCGGTGCTGATCCCGGCGTAGCTCGCATCGCCGCATCGGTGATTGATCGGGACGCGCTTCGCAAGCGCCTGGTCGCGAAGCTTATTTCTTCTCCTTCACGATAACGCCCGGCAGCGTGAGACTGCCTGACGCAACCTTGTAGGTCCCGGTAACGCACAAAAGCGGCGCCTTACCGGCCTCGTTGACCTGCAGATGCGCGGCGACGGCATCGAAGTTGACGTTCTCCGCGCCCTTGACCGGCACGGTGATGCGCACCGTCTTGCCTTTGATGATGGGGCTCATGCCGGGGCTGTCCAGCGCCAGCGGCAGGCCGGGGGCGGTGGCCGGCAACAAATCCTGGCCCGGCGAGATGTCCAGCACCTTGAGGCCGCCGGCGCAGGCCTTGTCGCTTGCCAGCACGACCCAGTGCGAATGCCAGCCGGCGCCGTCGTTGGTCGGGTCGCCGTCGCCGTTTTCGTCGAACAGCGGCGTATCGTCGAAATCCGGGTGCGCGGTAATGGCCAGCGCCAGGATGCCCAAGCCCTTTGCAAATCCGACCGCCGCGGGATCGAGCTTGGTCGGCCAGACATAGGCGTCCACCTTCGCGCCGGCGAGCTTGCCGACCTTTTGCGGCTTCAGCGACCCGGCGTCGCCGCTGACTTCCATGGCGAAGGTGGCGAGCCGGCCATCGGTCGAGGCGGAGGCGCTGGTGACGTCGAAGGCCGGCGGCACGGCTGCGTCAGGCTTGGCGTGGATGTCGTGGGCAAGGGACGATGTTGCCAGTGCGCCTTGTATAAGCGCAGCGGCGAACGTTCCCACGGAAAATCTGATGACCGAAGAAGGCATGGAATACTCCGATTGATAATATCGAGTCGATACCTATCTGTGTGACTGACGATCTGGATCGAGTCAATGAAAAATAGCGAGTCGCTACTATCTTCGGCACATGAGGCGGCCTATCTGATCGGTCGGCTGGACCGGCTGAGCCGTAGCGGCGCCAACATTGCCGGCCTCAATCCCGCGCAATGGGAGGCGTTGCGCTACCTGTCGCGCGCCAACCGCTTTTCACGCACGCCGGCGGCGCTGGCCGATTATGCCGGTTCGACCCGCGGCACGATCTCCCAAACCCTGATCGCGCTGGAGCAGAAGGGGCTGGCGTCGCGGCAGGCCAGCGCTCGCGACGGCCGTTCCGTCGAATTGGCGCTGACCCGGCGCGGCGAGACCGTGTTGAGAGACGATCCGCTGAGGCGACTGGCAGACGACATCACGGTCGCCACCGGCGGCGATGCCGGCGAACTGCTGGCGACGCTGCAGGCCATCCTCTCGGCAATGATCGCGCGCAACAACGGGCGTGCCTTCGGCATCTGCCGCACCTGCCGGCATTTTCGCTGCAATGCCGCGCCAGGGACCGCTTCGCCGCATCATTGCGCCGTACTCGACGAGCCGCTCTCTGATGCCGATAGCGGCGCGATCTGTCAGGAGCACGAAGCCGCGGCCTGAACCGGCACGTCGTGCGTCGGCTCGCATGACACCAGCAATGGTTGCCGCGTCGATCAGGCGGCATCAACCAGAATGACGCGGAGGTCGTTGACGTTGGTAAGGGTCGGCCCGGTCAGCAGCAGGTCGCCGGTAACGGCGAAGAACGCGGTGGCGTCGTTGTTGGCGAGATAGGCGACGGGATCAAGGTGTTGCGCGTGCATCGTCGCAAAAGTGCGGGCATCGATCACCGCGCCTGCCGGATCGGAGGGGCTGCCCCCGCCGCCATCGGCGCCGTCGGTGTCAGCCGCCAGCGCGGAGATACCGGGCGTGTCCTTGAGCCATGATACCAGCGACAGCGCGTATTCCTGATTAGGTCCGCCGCGTCCGTTGCCACGCACCGTCACGGTAAGTTCACCACCCGAGAGGATCGCGAGTTTCCGGCCTTCGGCGCGCGCTTTCAGCGCCAGTTTTGCATGATCGGCGGCGACATCGCGGGCCTCGCCCTCGAGATCGGCGCCGAGGTCGAGCACCTCGTAGCCGGCATCGCGCGCGCGCCTGACGGCGGCGGCGAGCGAGGCGCCGGGGCGCGCGATGATATCGAAGCGAGCGCGCGCGAAGGCGGCGTCGCCCGGCTTGCAACTCTCATTGGCCGGATCGTTCAGTGCGCGGATGACGGCGTCGTCGAGCGCGAGATTATACTTTGCGACCAGCGCGCGGGCATCGGCCAGCGTGGTCGGGTCGGGTACGGTCGGGCCGGAAGCAATGTCGGCCGGCTCGTCGCGCGGCACATCCGATATCGCCAGCGTTACGATCTCCGCGCATCGTCCTGCATGCGCCAGCCGCCCGCCCTTGATCCGCGACAGATGCCTGCGCACCGTATTCACCTCGCCGATCGGCGCGCCGGAGCGGAGCAAAGCGCGGTTGACCTGCTGCTTCTGAGCGAGCGATACGCCGTCCACCGGCGCCATCCAGTTGGCCGATCCGCCGCCCGACAACAGCACCAGCAGCAAATCGTCGGCGGTCGCGCTGCTCGCGAGCGTCAAGCTGAGATCGGCGCCGCGCAGGCTCGCCTCGTCGGGCACGGGATGGCCGGCCTCGATCACCTCGATGCGGCGTGTCGGCACGCCGTGGCCGTGACGTGTCGTGGCCACGCCGACCAGACGTTCGGGGTCGAGCCCCGCGGCGTCGAGGTAATGCCGCTCCACGACCGCGGCCATGGCGGCCGCGCTTTTTCCCGCGGCAAGGCAGATCACGCGGCCTTTCGGCGCGCGCGGCAGGTGCGCATCGAGAATGTTGTCGGGATGAGCGGTGGCCACAGCCGCATCGAAGATCGCGCGCAAAAGGTTGCGTTGTTCGGTCATGGTTCGGATCTTGCGCTTGGCCGATGCAAAAAGGATTGAGAGTTTAGCAAGCAGCCGTTATCCGCCGAATTCGGCCGCAAGCAAACCCCCGTCAGGACATCGAAACGATATCGGCTGCGCCGCAAGTGTTGCGCTGACAGGCCACAACAGCAGAAGTGCATGGAGGCAATGTTCCGATATGCGCGTGCGATCCGTATGCGCGTTCGAGGCGCCTTCACTCATACCAATGTCTAAAGCGGTTTTCGTCGTACCTTCGTTTGTTCCACGTTGACCGCGTCGCGCCACCCGGTCACTTTCTTCCGAGCAAACGGGAGAACGATCTGATGGGTTCGAAATTCATCGTTGCCGTTGCCTTGTCCACCGCCATCCTTTCGGCGTCTGCCACCCACGCGCAGCAGTTCATCAACGTGCTGACCGGGGGAACCTCCGGCGTTTACTATCCGCTCGGCGTCGCCATCGGCAAAATATACAGCGACAAGATACCGAACGTGAAAACCCAGGTCCAGGCAACCAAGGCCTCGGTCGAGAATCTCAACCTGCTGGAGCAGGGACGTGGCGAGATCGCCTTCACGCTTGGCGACTCGCTGAAAGCGGCGTGGGAGGGCGACGCAGAAGCCGGTTTCAAGACCAAGCTGACCAAGCTGCGGACCATCGGCGCGATCTATCCGAACTACATCCAGATCGTTGCAACCGCCGACAGCGGCATCAAGACGCTGGCCGATCTCAAGGGCAAGACGCTCTCGGTCGGCGCGCCGAAATCGGGCACTGAGCTGAACTCGCGGGCGATCCTGAAAGCGGCCGGCATGGACTACAACGATCTCGGCAAGGTGGAGTATCTGCCGTTCGCCGAGTCCGTCGACCTGATGAAGAACAGGCAGCTTACCGCGACGCTGCAATCGGCCGGTCTTGGCGTCGCTTCGCTGAAGGATCTCAGCAATTCGAGCGACATCGTCGTGGTCTCGGTTCCCAAGGAGATCGTCGACAAGATCGGGCCGCCGTTTGTCTCCGCGATCATTCCGGCCAACACCTACAAGGGGCAGGACAAGGACGTTCCGACCGCGGCCGTCGTCAACTACCTCGTCACCAGTTCGGCGGTGTCCGACGATCTCGCCTACCAGATGACGAAGCTGGTTTACGAATCGCTGCCCGACCTTGTCGCGGCGCACTCGGCCGCGCGTGGCATCAAGCTGGAAGACGCCGCGATGAATAGCCCGGTTCCGTTGCATCCCGGCGCGATCCGCTACTTCAAGGAAAAAGGACTTATCAAGTAGCGCCGGCATTATTCCGGATGCGGAGCGACGTGATCGATCGTTTCTCCCGCCTGTGTATTCGTCGAAGCGATTGAATTCGGACGGAGGATCGAAACAAGGACCGGACACGATGTCCGCCGAGAGGTCGAGATGTCGCAGACGCACGCCGCCGCGGCGCCCGTCACGCAGTTCGATAATTTCGAACACGGATTCCCCGCAGGGTTCGGTCCCGGCGGCTGGGGATACCTTGCTTACGCCATCGGCATCGCCTTCGCCGCCTTTCAGATCGTGATCGCGGCGTGGAATGTGCTCCCGAGCCAGGTGGTGCGTGGCGTCCATGTCGGCTTCCTGATCCTGATGACGTTCGGGCTGGTGGCCAACTTCACCGCGAAGAGTAATGCGGGCCGCGCGCTCGGCTGGTTCATCGGCGGCATCGGATTTCTGTGCGGCCTCTACCAGTGGATCTTCTACGCCGACCTGATCCTGCGTGACGGCGACCCCACCACGCTTGATCTTGTGGTCGGAACCTTGCTCGCCGTGCTTATTTTTGAAGGCACCCGGAGGCTGATGGGTCTCGCGCTGCCGCTGATGTGCGGCGCGTGCATGGTCTATTGGTTCTTCGGGCAATATCTGCCGGCGCCGTTCAATCATCGCGGCTATGCCTTCGATCAGATCATCACTCATCTGTCCTACGGCACTGAAGGGTTCTACGGCGTTCCGATCTATGTGTCCGCGACCTACATCTTCCTGTTCATCATGTTCGGCTCGTTCCTCGAGCGTGCCGGCATGATCCAGCTCTTCACCGACGTCTCGCTCGGGCTGTTCGGCCGCACCCGCGGTGGTCCGGCAAAGGTCGCGGTGATCGCGTCCGCTCTGATGGGCACGATCTCGGGCTCCGGCGTGGCGAACGTGGTCACGGTCGGCCAGTTCACAATTCCGCTGATGATCAGGTTCGGCTATCGCCGCGCGTTCGCCGCGGGCGTCGAGGCAACCGCCTCGATGGGCGGGCAGATCATGCCGCCGGTGATGGGCGCGGTCGCTTTCATCATGGCGGAAACGCTCGGCGTCGATTACTCCGTCATCGTCAAGGCCGCCGTGATTCCGGCCATTCTCTATTTCGCCTCCGCGTTCTGGATGGTGCATCTCGAAGCCGGCAAGAACGGGCTGGTCGGCATGGCGCGGGCGGAGATCCCAAGCGCCTGGAAGGCGCTGGTCGATCGCTGGTTTCTCGTGCTGCCACTGGCCGCGCTGGTCTACATGCTGTTCGAGGGGTTCACGCCCCTCTACGCCGGCATCATCGGCCTGTCGCTGACGGTGACGCTGATCCTTGGCGCCAGCATCGTACTCGGCCTGCCCAATAAAGCGTTGCGCTATGTGTTCTGGGTCGGACTCGCGCTGATCGTCGGCGTGTTGTCGCGGAACGGTCTCGATATCGTATTTGTATCCTATGTGATTGCGGGGCTGGCCGTGCTCAGTCTGCTGACGCGCGGGGGACGGGCCACGCTGGTGGCCTGCCGCGACTCGCTCGCCGAGAGTTCCAAGTCGGCGCTTGCCGTCGGCATGGCCTGCGCCATCGTCGGCACCATTATCGGCATGATGACGCAAACCGGCGTCGGCACTGTGTTCGGCGGCTGGGTGATCGGTCTTGGCGCCAGGAGCCTGTTCCTGGCGCTTATCATGACGATGCTGCTGTCGATCCTGCTCGGCACCGGTATTCCGACCATCCCGACCTACATCATCACGGCCTCGCTGGCCGCGCCCGCGCTCGCCAAACTGGGCGTGCCGCTGATCGTGAGCCATATGTTCGCATTCTATTATGGCATCATGGCCGACCTTTCGCCGCCGGTGGCGCTGGCGGCGCTGGCGGCCGCACCGATCGCCAAGGAAAACCCGGACAAGATCGGCTGGGAGGCGATGCGGATCGCGCTGGCGGGCTACGTGATTCCGTTCATCGCGGTGTATTCGCCATCGCTGATGTTGCAGGCGGGCGATCCGATGGCAGCCGAACTCGGCTTCTACGGCGCCGTAGCCTATTCCACCGTCAAGGCGCTGGTGGCGATCGGGTTGTTCGGGATGGTCGCGATCGGCTATCTGTTTACTCGCATGACCCCGGCCGAACGGGTCATCGCGTTCGTCGCCGCGCTCTGTCTGCTCGGTGAATTCCAGTACAGCGACTGGGTCGGCTACGCGTTGGCGCTCGCGATCCTGCTCTGGCAGTGGCGGCAACGATCCCGTTCCGCGGCGGCTGCGACATGAGCCTTTGCCTGATCTCCGCGGGTGTCACCAAGGCGCTGGCGCTTGCGGCATTCACGCTGGCGTGGACCCATTCGATCGAGAAGACCGGCTGGCAGGAAGACTGGCGCGTCACGCCAAATGGCCTCGAACTGGTGGAAGCGCGCGTGAAGGGATCGGGCGCCGGCATGGAGCCGCCGCCGGAAGCAAGGCTTATCGACGGCTGGTTTCAGTGGCGGCCGCAGCGCGCTCCGATGCCGCAACTCGTGCTCGGAAATTCCGGCCTGGCCGGCGAGTGGCGGCTGTGCGCGGACGGACATTGTCGCACCCTGTCTGACATCCTGGGCCATCCCGTGGGCGTTCACGTCACGACGCTGCGCGCATGTGAGCAACCCTCGCGTTAAGCCGACATGCGGATCCTTCGCCCGGCTTGATCACTCCGCCTCAGCGGTTGGAGACCTGTCGTGCCTGGGGCAGGGCAGGGGTGCCTGCCGCGTCGGAGACCCGGGCGCCGGCATTGCGGCTGTTCATCATGGCCTCGAGCCGGTCGCGTTCTTTCTCAAAACTGGCGAGGAGCGGACCCTCCAGCGATCGCCCGCGCGGAAGCCTGACCCGCATCGGATCGACAAAGCGGCCGTTGACCAGAATTTCGTAGTGGACGTGCGCTCCGGTGGAACGGCCCGTCGAGCCGACGAACCCGATCACCTGGCCCTGCCGCACGCGCTTGCCGGGCTCCATGCCCTTGGCGAAGGCCGACATATGACCATAGGCGGTTTCATAGCCGTTGTTGTGCTTGATGCGGACGTACTTGCCGTAACCGCCTTCCCATTCGGCTTTCTCCACCACGCCGTTCCCGGTCGCGAAGATCGGCGTGCCGTACGGCGTGGCCCAGTCGACGCCGGTATGCATCTTCACGTAGCCGAGGATGGGGTGACGCCGGATGCCGAAGCCGGACCGCATGATGGCGCTGGCGACCGGCTTGCGGACCAGGAACTTCTTCGCGCTCTTGCCGGTCTCGTCGTAGTAGTCGACGACGGCGTCGTCGGGGGTCTGGAAGCGATAGTATTTTTTGGTCTCGCCGCCGACGGTGAGCGAGGCGTAAAGCACCTCGTTCTTCTCGGTCGTCGGCGTTGCCTCGTCGTCGCCGGCATAGAAGACGTCGAACGAATCGCCGGGCTGGACCTTGCGCTGGAAATCGACGTCATAGGAGTAGATGCGGACCATGTCTTCGATGATGGCGGGTGGCACCTTGTCGCGCAACGCGGTCTCATAGATGCTTTGGTAAAGCCGGACGCCGCTGCCGTCGTCGTCATCGTCGTCGTTACTGTCGGCAATCTCTCCGCCAGAATTCATGCTTGTGACGTCGACGGCGACGTAATTGCCGAGATCCGAAAGCGCGGCGACGGCCTCGATCGTCGAGTCATTCGCCACGATCACGCGATAGGGCTGAAGCCGCTGGCCGGGGCCCGCGGGCGCCATCAGGATGCGCAGTCTCTCGCCTTCCCTGAGCCCGCCGTCGCGGCCGCGCGGTCCTAGCGTCGCGGCGATCGATCTCGCTTCCTCCGGCGTCGCGCCCTGGTCGCGCAGCACCGAGACGACGGTGTCGCCTTTCTTGACCAGATGCACGCGTTCGCCGACCGGATTGCCGCCGGTGAGCTGGTCCTTGGTTTTCGGCAGCAGCGTCACGTTTTCGGGAACGATGCGGGCTTCAAATCCGGCATAGGGATCGACGCCGCCTTCGCCCGCATAGGCCATCTTGATGCTCGACGTCGCGCCGGCGGCGTCGGCCGTCGCATCGGCCATGGTATATCTCACGCCGCTGTTGCCGCGCCAGTTCGAGGCATCGCGCACCCGCACCATGATTTCATCGAGCGGAATCGTGGCTGCGATCTTCGCCTTCGGCAGCAGCGGCGCGAGGTCGCGGGTAACAAAGGAGACTTCGGCGTCGGGTTCGGCCGCGGCGGCGGCATCGGCATCGTCGGAACCGCTTCGCGCGGGGCTTCCGACGTCGGACAGCAGCCGCTGGGCGTTGAAAGGCGGGATTTTCGCACTGAGATCGCTGGTCGCCATCGACAGGTTGCCGGACACGCGAACGAACGGTCGCACGCGCATCACGTCGCGGTTGCCGGCGCGGGTCACGGTCGAGACGCGGATGACCTGCCTTGCGGCGGCGGCCTCGCTTGGCGGTGGCAGGCGGTCGCTCTTGTGCAGGCTTGTTTGATGGTCGCCGGCGCCGACCGAACCGCGCAGCGCGCCTTCCACGCGCTCTGGCATTCTTGCGAAGGTGGTCTCGCCATCAAGCGACGCGAAAACGGCGCCGCCGATGAGGGCCGCGCCGCACAGGCCTGTGAGAATGGTGCCGCTGAACCACTGCACGGAGATGCGGCGGCGATCGATCACGGCTGCTTCGGATCCATCGGCGGAAAGCGGCGGTTCGTGGCCGAGGTCGATGATCCCGGTCTCGCGTCCGCCATGTCCACCGCGTGCCGTATTCAAACCGTTGTCCCCCGATGGCCGCCTGCGACCGGCTAAATTCCTGCACCTCGCGGACTCCGGCGCCTCCCGCAGGAGGGCGCGATAGAAACCGCGGGTCTTTCATGCTCGTCCGAGACTCGCGTGCACGTCGTGCTGAGCAGAGTCGCGAACATCAATGGCGCCTGAACCCCTTGATGCGTCGCGGTCGTCTGGATGGACGATGCGCTTTGCCGATCGCCCTTTACCCGAAGCCACGAAATTCTGAAGCCGCCGGCCGATGCCCCTAGCAATCGGCGATTCAAGACTTATTTCCTTGTGAGAACGTCGCAGGAATGTGGCTCAAGTACGGCGTCAGTCCCGCGGCGGGCAGGGCTTTTTCGCGCTGCGAAGAAGTTTTGCCCAGGGCAACAATTTGTTGACGATGGGCGTTGACAACCGTCCGAGGGTGGGACTATAAACCGCCCACTGAGCGCGGCGCTGCTTTGGCCTTTGCCAAGGCATCTAGCTACGCCTGTGAAGCTCCTCACTAGGTTGAGTGAATCAACAGCCGATAGCCATCGGTTGTTATTTGTCGTCCGATGAGTGCTTCGTGCGACTTCCAGCGATGGAAGTTGGGTCTTCGGACCCGGGCTGTTTGACAAGTGAAGATGAAGAAAGAGAAACGTGGACGGCGGAGTCCTTGCGGGTCTCGCAATTGAAGGCTTCGGCTTTCAGTTCGGGATCGGACGAAAGACTTCGGCGGTACACGTTTCAAAGGTTACACCATGGTCTCAGCAATGAGATCACGTTGTCCGCGATGTGAATCGCGTTCAATGATTATGGTGGGACCTCGTCAAACGTTGTGATCAGCCGGTTTAAAGTTTCAAGTCCAACTTGAGAGTTTGATCCTGGCTCAGAGCGAACGCTGGCGGCAGGCTTAACACATGCAAGTCGAACGGGCGTAGCAATACGTCAGTGGCAGACGGGTGAGTAACGCGTGGGAACGTAC
>NZ_JBPPLY010000019.1:0-42911 GCF_051535215.1 Nitrobacter sp.
CCGCAAACGCCGATCCACTCGCGGCAGCCGCCGCTACTCCAAACGCCAATCCCAGAAACCGGCGGCCAAACCGGCGGCCATCAAGGCCATTCGACATCTTCATGCCGCTCGCGCTCCTTGTCATAAACCCGCACCAGCACCTGGCGGCCATCGATACGGGCCCAACAAGCGCGTTACGTACCGGCCGTTTTCTTAAAGGAGTATATTTTAAGATGCAAGCGCCGTTCATGCTGCTCTGCGGCAATGACGAAAGTCGTTCCTTTACGATGATCAATTGCATCTCCGCGGACGCAACAAGCGTCTCGTCCGGATTTTCAAGTCAATGCGTGAAGCTGTTGCGTTGATGAGCAGTCTAAGATTGGTTTCGGGCGCAATCAGCGACTGAAATCTTCTTACTCTTTCTTGACCATGTACCGAATTCCGCTCCTCGGCGATGACAATCATCAGCAAACACAGTCGCGGGAATGAAGCTCGCACAGATCCGCGCGGCGGAAAAAAGCAGTTTTGCGAAGGAGCGGCCCATTGTAGGGAGGGCCGTTTGCTGAAGCGCAAACACGCCGCCTATCGTGGCGTGACTTGAAGGCCTTAAGACCAGATTATCAGCACACTTCGCGCTCTTTCATTTTCATGCTGCGCGGATCGCATGCCTCCACTGCACATCCGACATCGCAATCCGTGATCGACAGCACAACCTGAATTCAGGCGGCAGTGTTCCCTATCTCACATGCGCAAGCCGGTACGGAGACGAATTGAGGTCGCAACGACACACATTTTCTTGGCGAAGCGCCCGTCACTGGACGGCGTCATTGACGCTCACGGGAGGCATTCGGCAGAATAGCCGAAACTCGAGCTACGGTCCGCGCTCCGAGCGGCAAGAAAGCATGCCGGGACAATATCGCAGACTCAATCATCACGCACCCGGCAGTCCCACATGACGATTTGCATGCAATCAATAGGTACGGTGCGCAGCCCGTACAGAAACAAGGACACGCGAATTTCCCGCCGTGACATTGTCGCCGAGATCGTAGTGCGCGAGGATCTCGAGCGCACCCTGACCGGCATCGAGGACTGGTCCCATTTGTTTATCTTGTTTTGGATGGATCAGTTCACCTGGACGCCCGAGCAACTCACAGTCCATCCACGGCATCGCGAAGATTTGCCGGAAGTCGGTGTGTTCAGCGCCCGTGGTCGAGAGCGGCCCAATCCGATCGGACTCGCCGTCGTCGAATTGCTGAAACGCGACGAAAACGTTCTGACCGTGAAAGCGCTGGACGCCTATGACGGCACCCCTGTCCTCGATATCAAACCCTACGATGCCTATGACGCCGTCACCGGGCTCCGGGCTCCGGAATGGTGGTTGATGGCAACGGGCCGTTTGAAACCGTAACAGCCGCTTCGGTCGGCGCGTCAGCCTACGCCGACGACCCGTCGCTTCGCACATCCGACGCTTACACCATCAACGCGAGGGCCGGCGCGTCGGCGCGGACTGCCGCCATTGCCGCGACAGGCTTATCAGCCGATCGCGCGAAATCGTTCCGCCGTGATAGACGGCGCGCGACACCGCGCCCGCACCCAGCACCGCATCTCCGAATTCGTGCCGCCGCAGGAACGGATGATGCGGCAGATAGGTTCGGACCATTTCCCTGTATTTTTTCATCTCAGAGGGAGGCAACCTGACACGGCCGGCGCCCTCGAGCGGCTTCGACTCGATGTACTGCGCAAGCAGCGACAACTGCTCCTCGACATCATAAACCGCGTTTGGCAGCGCGCACTCGCATTGGTCGCTCAGCCGATCCCGCAACTTATCCTGTTCGCGACCCAGTATTTCGTACAAAACCGCCTCGACCATTCCCCAGGCTTCGCGGCCGCCGTTTGCGCTGAGGTTCCTGGCGACGTTTGCGAAATCATCGATCACGGCCAGGATAGATCCTACCGCCGCAAGAACCGGAGCGTATCCGGCGAACACTTTGCCTCGTTCGTTCTGCCACAGCTCTCCTGCCGGCAGCCCCAGCGCTGCTTCGATTGCGTCAAAATAAACAGTGATAAAATCCTGCGCTTGTTCCGGGTGCTGCAGATAGTGCGAACCGGGCCTTGCGGCTGATGCGGCATAGGCGTGGATCAGTTGGCGCGCTCCCTCCTTGTCGAAAAACTCGACGTTCGCCGTGACGTGCGTAATCGCGTGCGCGGCGAGTTGCTGCCGGGCCAATTCGATCGACTCGAACCGCCCCAGCAAGACCAGCTTGGGTCGCGAGGTAACGCGTCGGTCGCTCTGCAGGAGTTCGACGATGGATGCGAGAAACTGCTCGATTCCCGCTTCGCCCGACAGCAGCCTTCCTTCATCGATAGCGTCCACAATGAGTGGAATCTTCCCCTCGTGAAATGCGGCGAGCGGATCGCTTTTGTCGGCGGCTTCCAGACCAGCCATTATTGCCCGCAGAGAGCCGGCCGAAACGGAAACCTTGGCCAGGTCGAGGATCGGTGCCTTGAGCGTCGCGGACAGTTGCCTTGCCAATGTGCTCTTGCCGATCGCTGCGGAGGCCTCGATGAAAACGATCTCCTTCTCCAAGGCAGACGGGTCGCCCTCCTCGATTTCCAGCCTGGGTGCCACGAACGGCGTGGGCGCCTCCCCGACGACGAGGCATCCGGCTTCACCGGACTTCGGGAAATGGATGGGGCGATTCAACACGCGAACGAGTGAGCTTAGTGCAGTTTCCGGCATCAGATGACCTCTTCGAAGGCCGCACGTTTACAATCGCAAAACCTCGGGTTCAATGGATAAAGGCGTTGCAGCGACACACGTCAAACAGCCGGTCAACGGGACGGATGCGCAGATTCGAAGCGCGTTTTCCAAAAAGGCTTTGTCCATTCGCTTGCGAACGATGAAGCCGGCTATCTGCCTGCAGACGGGAGACCGACTGCATAACGGCTCGCGCACGGACGACGTGGCCCGATGTTGCACCGCAATGTACTTGACCAGCGGCTGCCATCGAGAATTCGTCGTTCTTGAAACCGAAGCCGCGGAGCGGCGCGGAACGGGCGATGGTCGTCAAATCGAATGTGTACGCCGGCAAAAATCCATGCCATAGGAAGCTATGCTAAAAGGTTGGAAAATCAGTTCCGTAAGACCCGGCAGAGGGGCCAGTGGTGCAATGCGCCACGAATTCATCCTTGTCGCCATCGCCGATCAGGCCGAGGCTCTGCGAGCCGTCAAGGAGTGCCTTCCTGACGCGGAAATCACGGTCGATTCCGAAGCCACTCCGGAGCTTTTGGCCGAATATCAGGTCATCGAAGGCGAAATGGTCGTTCTCGCCGATTGATCGCATTCGCGCGGAAGGCCCGTTTCCGTCAAACTGGTCTGGAGCGCCTATGGCGATGCGCGCGCTTCGACACGATCTTCACCATGATTGCGGACGGTGCCTGACGCGCAAGATCCGCGCGATCAGCAATGGCGAGGGCATATTTTCAGTCGACAGGGTCCGAATTTCTTCATAGCAACGGCTGCAGTTATCGTCAGTCGCGGCAGGCAAGGCATCGGGAAACCGGCTGGATTGACAACAACGAAATCCGGCGCTGATCGAACAGGTCCCCATGCACATCTGATCGCCCATGAACAGGCAGTAGCCGGAATGCTCGAGAGGCAGAGACAGCGGCCTTAAGGAGAGAATAACCAATGCGATATCGTACCAACCAGGGGCTGTTGATCGAGGCCGCCACATCGGCCGAAGCAATCACCCGTCTGCGCGAGTCAAGCTGGAACGAACAAAACCTCAGCGACCACGCCTATATGGAAGCGGTGGCCGATCGGATGTTCCAGGAAGGCATCCACCTCTCGACCATGAGTCCGGACATTTTCATCGCCGGGTTATTGGGCGCCGGGCTGCTGACGCGGGAGGCGGACGACACCCAGCCGGATGCGGCGAAGCAGGAAACAGAGCGATAACCAGGTCAGGCGGCTGCGACGCGGCGACAGCCGGTAAGTCCGACGCCGGGAGACGAGTCCTCGCGGCAATTGATGCAGAACGGCTGGACGCCTATATAGCTGGACCAGCGGAGAAACCAAATGACTGATAAAATCCCGGTCACCGTGCTGACCGGCTATCTCGGCGCCGGCAAGACCACCCTGCTCAATCGCATCCTTTCGGAGGAGCACGGCAGGAAATACGCCGTCATCGTCAACGAATTCGGCGAGATCGGCATCGATAACGATCTTGTCGTCGGCGCCGACGAGGAAGTGTTCGAGATGAACAACGGTTGCATCTGCTGCACCGTACGCGGCGATCTCATGCGCATTCTTGCCGACCTGATGAAAAAGAACGGCAAGTTCGACGCCATTATCGTGGAGACGACCGGGCTTGCTGATCCGGCACCGGTGGCACAGACCTTCTTCGTCGACGAGAACGTCGGAAGTAAAACCAAGCTCGACGCGGTCGTCACGGTCACCGACGCCAAGTGGCTCAACGACAGGCTCAAGGATGCTCCCGAAGCCAAGAACCAGATCGCCTTCGCCGATGTAATTCTGATCAACAAGACCGATCTGGTATCTGCAGCCGAACTCAGCGAGATCGAAGCGCGCATCCGCGGCATCAATCCTTACGCGAAGCTGCACAGGACCCAGCGGGCGCAGATCCCGCTCAACGAGATCCTGGAGCGCAATGCCTTCGACCTCGACCGCATTCTCGATTTCGAACCGGCTTTCCTCGAAACCAAGGATCACAGCCACGATCATGACCATGGCCACGATCATCACCACGATCACGGCGATGACCACCATCATGATCACGATCATGACCATCACGATCACAAGCACGAAGAACACAACGGCGGGCTCAAGCACTACCACGACGAGGAGATGCAATCGCTTTCGTTCCGGACCGACAAACCGCTGGACGCGGATAAATTTTTTGCCTGGATCGAGGATCTGGTGCAGGTCGAAGGTCCGAACATTTTGCGAAGCAAGGGCATCCTTGCTTTCAAGGATGAAGATCGGCGCTTCGTATTTCAGGGCGTGCATATGATTCTGGACGGCGACCATCAGCGCCCCTGGAAAGAGGACGAAAAGCGCGAAAGCCGCATGGTCTTCATCGGCCGCAACCTGCCGGAAGAGAAGATCGCTGAAGGATTCCAGAGCTGCATCGCCTGATGTGAGCGATTCCTCTAGCCTGCTGATATGGTGAACAAACGAGAGACTTACGGTTTCACAAAAACCGTAAGTCTCTCGGTTTTGGTTTGACGCATTTTTTTGCGCGAACCGGTATCCATCGTCGGGTCAGCCGAGGATATACTTGGCTCGAAATGGATTAGAAACGACAGGTCCCGGCATCGGCGACACAGCCAATCCGATCTCGCGTTCCAGGAAGATGCTCCATGGGAGCACGACGACCACACACGCCGCGCCATTTGAACAGCAATAAGAGCGGCCAAAGGCTCAGCTCAAAGAGCTAGACTAGATGAATCAGAAGCGTGGCTCTGTGATTTTGATCCGACGCGTTTTCTTCGCGCGAACCGGTATCAACTTCGCTTGAAACGCTCTAGCTGCAAAGCCTCGACAAGCTCTTCCTGCCACGACGAAGCTGCTGACCGCCTACGCAATCAGATCGCTCGAACAAGGTTGATTCAGAGTAGATGATGCGCTCGCCTTCGCGTGGCTCCGCGGAGATTCTGTTTGGCTGTCAGCCAATATCGGATTTCAGCATCTCGAACAGCGCTGGTCGCGGACCGCGGCCAATAAGCATTCTCAAGCTCGGCATTTCGCGGTCAGCCGCAGATGGGGCTGGCATGCTTACGGGTAGCCATCCCAGACGCTCCCCCTCTAATGTCTTGGGGGCCGACGCCGCACGAGTAACGGCGACCGGTGGAGACTGTCGCCGGAAGGACGATGGCGAAATGCCATCGACCTGCCATGCGACATTCTGAATTCTACGGCTCCTCTGAATTCTACGGCTCCTCAGAGGGCCGCGAGAAAATGATGAGCAAAAAGCCGACTACGGCCATCCCTGCGCCGTAATAGACCCATTCGGTATGCCTGACGAGGATGCTATCGGCGGGAAGGTTGTAAAACCGGAAGCCCTGTCCCATGAAGCCCAGTCCGGCGACCAGGGTAATAACCCCGACGATTCTCAATAGAGCGTGCATTCTAAGGCGTTTTCCCGGATGTTGATGTTATTGGATGAGGCCAAGCAGCGAGTTCACTATACTATGCGTCCTCGGGTTTCGCTTCAACTCCATTTGCGCGTTTCGCGATATCCCTCATCGACTATGCGGCAAGTCTGCATGAGAACGAAGCAACTTCCTCCGCTTTTCTATCGGCGACGTTGCTCGCATCAATGGCGCGACAACCCAATCAGATCGTTCCGCGCTGCAGCTTGCTTTTCGCAGCGCGGAAGATATCGATAATTGGAAGTCGCGTTTTATCCGGCTCGTCAGGCGATTGACGGAGAAATAGCAGGACGCGCCAAGACGCTTTCCGCTTTTCATCGAAAAGAAAATCGATTGATTTTGGTTTTGGGCGCGTTTCGACAGCCGGCTTTTCGCTTTGAGTCAAACCCCGCATACACACTGCGCTCGACCGCGCAATAGCCGAGATTGTATTGACCAATGGCCGAGCGCGCATCCTGTCAGTTCCGGGATCCGCAGGAGACGCCAGCATGACAGGGCAGCACCGCTTCTCCTCGGTTGCTGGACAAAACTGGCTTGGGACGTGCGTGCCGGCGCGCGACAGGCGATCAATACGACTTTCACTGATCGTTTGTGAAGTTTACCGCTCGGATCCTGCCGGGCCGCTTTCCGAGGGTGCTCAGGTTTGCATCCTAAAGCGTTTTTGCGCGAAGGATATTCTCAGCGCTTGACCCGAGGATAGATACCGGCTCGCGTGAAGGAATACGTCAAAACAACAATATGGAACTTAGCTTCTGATCAGAAACTAAAATGCACCAAGTTCATCGTCATATTCAGCAGACGTCTGGTTTTGATTGACGCATGTCACTTACGCAAAACGGATAGGCTTCTTCAGGCGAGTCAGAAGGGACGCCACATCCGAAAGAAACAAATTCCAGCGGCCAAAAACGCGTCGACCGCGGCCCGCGCTACCCTCGTTTCCGAGGTTGGCGCGTTTGACCGCGGTCGTCGACGAATAAGCAGCTTAGCCCAAGCTAAGCGGCAGAGGCAGACTTGGCCTTGACTTTGCCTTCCGGCTTTTGCGCGGGAAGCGTCTTCACAGTCGGCACACCGTCCTGGAAGCTTACCTCGGTGCCAATACCGGCAGCCAATTCAGCTTCAAGAATAGAGGGCTGCTTGGGAGCAGTGAACCGCTGGAACGATTCGGCAAGCGCCATTGAAAGATCAATAGCCGTGCCACGGAACGTGTCCCACAACATTACCGCGCCCTGGCTCGGCACGAACATTCCCTGCTTGCTCGAACTGCGGTTCAGAGCGAGACGCGAATCGCGAGCGCGCCGATGTCCGGCATGCGCATGATCGTGCTCGTCATCCTGCGGAGCATTGGCGGGCAACTGCAGCACCGTGGCGGTCTGACCACTTACGAGCTGCGTAATCTTCAAAACTTGCCCGTTCGGAAATTCCAGCGCGTCATGCTGAACGTGCGGATTGTCCACGTCTACCTTCCGGAAGCTCGCGACCTTGTGATCGACACGAGCCTTGCCCGAGAACTTTATGCCAAGAAAGCTGCGGGGGCATTCGTACTGAACGTTCTCGTCAAAGGCGAGTTCCGTTCCAGGAAGCAAGCAGACCGCCAACTCTGGCGGGCTGTCATGAATCACAAGCTTGGGGCCGAGCTCGCCTACGGCGGCAAAACCGCGCACGTTTGATTTTGCAAGCTCCATCGTAACCAGCTTATCGGCGACCTTGGCAGGCCGCGACGCTACGTGATGCAGACTGTAGTCGCACATGAAGGGCTCCTCTGGTTGGGACTACGCACTCCCCACATCAATAACAATACCCGCGATGCGAACTCGTTCCGCCGATTTCTCACTCATGAAAGGCGGTTGCGTATCTTAGTCCAACGATCCAACCATGCTAAATTGGTGTAGTCAGAATCTACCACGGCAACAACGATCGCGTCAACTCCATTCCGTGCGGCAGCCTGGGGACGAGAGCGGCAATTCGCCCCGAAAACGGGCCAAAATTCGCCACATGCGAGCGGAACGCGCTTCGGAAAACCATATCCCGCTAGAATTACTCAAACCGGAGTTCTGGCTTATCTTGAGACTTCGCGACCTCTACGGGAACTTACCTCATCCACCCGCGAATATCACGAGGTCAAATCCGGAATCATGCCATGCCACTTCGGTCGCACCCCGCCGGTCTGATACCAGGCGTTCTTCTGTTGACGCTTGGAGAAGACCTGTAACTGCGCTATGTAGAGCAATACGCTGCCTAAACCGAAGGCTGCATTGGCGAACGCTTTGACGACGTTCGAGCGGAAGACAAATCAGAATCCGCACTCTCCAGACCACACGGGCCGACCAGAGTGCAGCCCGTTCGCCAAAGCGCAGGAGTATTTGGTATGACCGACGAGGCGAATCTAGCTGGAACCGAAAGCGTTTCCTCGGATGGCGCGGACGCCGCCGACGCGACGGATTCGTCATCGAATGTCCCGGCGGATGAAATGGCGCGCATGGGAGAGGATATCGTCGGCGCGCTCAAGACGGTCTATGATCCGGAAATTCCGGCCGACCTCTACGAACTTGGGCTGATTTACAAAATCGTGATCGACGACGACCGCACCGTCAATATCGAGATGACGCTGACGTCACCAAATTGCCCATCGGCGGCGGAACTGCCTGGCCAGATAGAGAACGCGGTCAAAAGCGTATCGGGCGTGCAAGGCGCCAAGGTGGCGATCGTATGGGAGCCGGCGTGGGATCCCAGCCGCATGTCCGACGAAGCGCGCACCGTGCTCAACATGTGGTGATGGTCAAGACCATCACCCGCTCACATCATTCAATCACGCGGGCGGTCGGCGGTCGGCGGTCGGCGGTCGGCGGTCGGCGGTCGGCGGTCGGCACAGAGATTGAGACGGAAACGCCCCGATTGCAAGTCACGGCGGGTGACCCAGCCGCGCGTTCAACGATTGCCGCTCGTCCTACCCGGCGTCAGCCTGCGAAGATCTCTGGGAGCCGACCAACACATCTGCTGGCGGATGCTGGCGGAACGAGGTCGCTCGGCAGAGGCGGCCCTGATTGAGTAGACTGGTTCTTTTAGAGATTAGCTTATCTCTTGCTTGCAGTGCAGCAAAAGCAGGCGGGCAACTTCGCGCGCTAACATGGTCACAGAAGCGTCTATCCGGATGGCAGGCCATTCGGCGGGTCATATGGACAGTTGTGGGCACGCCGGCACGCCTGCCGGGCGAGTGCCACTCCGGAACAGTGCGATGAGATGTTGGCAGGGCTCCGACGATAGCACCGCTGAAATGCAGCCCGAAGCGGGAACCTACCAGACGCGGCTATTCACGAAGCAGTTCGACCGCACGTCGCGAATTCGCACAAGCAACGCATTCGCGGTAAGTGGCTCGCGCGGTGAACGGCTTGGCCGCCGCTCTGGCTCTTAGCCGAGCCTGAACCGCTGTGCCCCATGGGGCGAACGCGAGCGGAAACTCGCGAACGCCATGGGTCGTGACACAATCAAATGCAGCGAGCCGCTCTTGCTGCAGGCATCGGCCTCCTTTCGGAGACCTATGCCCTTTCTTTACTTCGGCAGCGGCGCCGGGCTCTTCGAGAGCGTATTGAGATAAGCGACCAGGTCGGCGCGCTTGGTCTCGCTCTTCAAGCCGGCGAAGCTCATCGACGTGCCCTTAACATAGGCGCGCGGATCTTCGATCCACTTGTCGAGTTCGGCAAACGTCCAATTACCACCCTTGGCTTTCAAGGCGGCGGAGTAGTTGAAGCCCGGCACTGAAGCTACCGGCCGATTGACCACGCCGTAGAGATCAGGACCGATCTTGGGCCCCTTGCCTTCCTCGGTGTTGTGGCAGATCTGGCACTGCTTGACGAGCCCGGCACCACGCTCGGCGGAAGCGCTGGCAAGCAGCTTATTGAACGCCGCCGGATCAGCGGCGGCGGCTACCGGCGCAGCGGCGGCTGCCTTTGCGTCCGCTTTATGGGCAGCCTCAGCGTGCGGTTTCTCCGGCCCGCTGAACGACTCGTCGATGATGCGGACCGTTTGAACAAACAACAACGTTCCCAGCAGCGCGCCGAGAATGGCGTTGGTCCGGTTTGAATGCACTGTATCACTCCCAGAGGTCATTACTGAAGTACTCCCAGCGGTAGAGGAGCCAAAGAAACCCGGGAATACCCCGGACGAACTGTAAGGATCGATGGCGGCGGCACCCCCCAGATCATCGATCTTGGAACAGCCCCACTATAGCCCGTTTTGCGTGCCTAAGGGGAGCGGCGGGCACACCCATATCAAATAGATGTTTGTCGTGCAACGGTTCAACCCGGCAACTGACGCGCCGGATTTTGCACTGCGAATGCGATCTTTCATAGTGCAGCGCACTGCGCCGCATATGGTGAACACAGCACCTCAAGGATGAGGTCACAGCCAGGGCGCGACCGCATCCATCGCAATGAGTTGCTCGACCTCGATGCGCGGGCGGACCACCGCATACTGATCGTCCTTGACAAGCACTTCGGGGATCAACGCGCGGGTATTGTAGGTCCCCGATTGCACCGCGCCGTAAGCGCCAGCGGTCATGATCGCAAAAAGATCGCCGGCTTGCGGCTCCGGCAGATTGCGCTCGAGCGCCAGGAAATCTCCGGTCTCGCAGACCGGACCGACGACGTCGGCAACCATAACCGCAGCGTCTTTCGGCGCCGCACGCACAGGCATGATCTGGTGATAGGCTTCATACAATGTCGGACGGATCAGGTCGTTCATGGCGGCGTCGATGATGACGAAATTCCGCGCGCCACCGCGTTTCACGTAGATCACGCGGGTCACCAGAATGCCGGCATTGCCGACGATCATGCGGCCCGGCTCGAACACCAGTGTGCAGCCGAGATCGCGCGTCACGCGCCTGACCATGTCGGCATAGGCGCGCGGCTCGGGCGGCGCGGCACGGTCCTCGTAATAGGGGATGCCGAGACCACCGCCGAAATCGACGTGGCTGATCGTGTGGCCGTCGGCGCGCAACGCAACGACAAAATCCACGAGCAGCTGGAAGGCAGCCTCCATCGGGCCAAGGTCGGTGATCTGGCTGCCGATATGCATATCGACGCCGGTGATTGCGATGCCCGGCAGCTTTGCCGCGCGGGCATAGACCGCGCGCGCCTGGGCGATCGGAATGCCGAACTTGTTCTCCGACTTGCCGGTCGTAATCTTGGCATGCGTGCCGGAGTCGACGTCGGGATTGACGCGCAGCGAGATGCGCGCCGTACGCCCGGTTTCGGACGCAAGCCGGGACAGAAGTTCGAGTTCAGGCTCGGATTCCACGTTGATGCAGAGAACGTGTGCATCGAGCGCCGCGCGTAATTCTGCCTCGGTCTTGCCGACGCCCGAGAACAAGATCTTGCCCGGCGGAATTCCTGCCGCCAGCGCGCGCTTGAGTTCGCCGCCGGACACCACATCCGCCCCTGCCCCGAGTTTCGCCAGCGTCCGCAGCACCGACTGATTGGAGTTGGCCTTCATGGCATAGCAGATCAAGTGGTCGACGCTCGCGAAGGCGTCGGCAAACACGCGGTAGTGCCGTTCCAGCGTCGCGGTCGAATAACAATAGAACGGCGTGCCGACCACGTCAGCCAACGTCGACAGGTTGACGCTCTCGGCGTGCAGCACGCCGTCGCGGTAATCAAAGTGGCGCATGGACCTGGTGTTCCGAATCCGAAGTTCGCCTCACGATGCAGCACCTTCCGTAGCGAACTTCGGATTCGAAAGGACACTCAAGCATGATCCCGAAAAGTGGGAACCGGTTTCCGGAAAAGATCATGCTCAAATAAAAAGATAAAGTGACGGGTCCAGGTCAACGCAGTTGAGACAGACTCCAGCGAATTTATATTTCGAGTGGTTTGGGTTCAGAAGTTCGTTTGAAGGAGACACGGGGATGATGAAGCAAACTTCTGAACCACCACACTAGAGCGTTTGAAGCGAAGTGGAAACCGGTGGTGTGAAGAAACGCGTCACATCAAGAGCATGCAGCCCCGCTACTGATTCCATCAGAAGCGGAAAGGAAGTGCCTCAGTGGCTATCGAGCAGCGGATCGAGGATGAAGGATTTCCTGGCGCCCTTGGAAGCCGCCGGACCATTGTTCATGCCGTAGGAAGGATCGAACAGGCTGCCCTTGGCGGCCGCCTCGCGCGCGCTGTCATCGGCCGCCGCCGTGGCACGCGACTGCTCCGACGCCGTCGGCGGCAGATCGAGGCCGCCCTTGCGCCCGCAACCGGCCAGCGCCAGCGTTGCTGTCGTCAGGAAAATCAGCGCCCATCTCGTGGACACCGAGGTTGAAGTGCTGTTCACGGCGATATCCCCAATCGGCGGCACCATACAAAGAATGCCCGGCTCTGGCGAGACCCGGAAGTCCGGAAAATTCGAACGAATATTTCGGATCAGCCTGATTTTCGCTCTTTTTCCAGCCGCTTGAGCCAGGCCTTTGCCTGCGTGCTGACGTTTTTCGGCGCGGTCCCGCCGAAGCTCGTGCGGCTTTTCACCGACGCTTCGACGGACAGCATCGCAAGCGCATCGCGCGTGATGCGCGGCTCGACTGCCTGCATCGCGGACAGCGGCAACTCATGCAGCGCCAGTCCCTGCTTCGAGGCGGCCGCGACGATGCGTCCGGTGACATGATGCGCATCGCGGAACGGCATCTTCAGGGTCCGAACCAGCCAGTCAGCGAGATCCGTCGCGGTGGCATAGCCATCACCGGCGGCGGTTTTCATCCGCGCCTCGTCCGGCACGAGGTCGGCAACCATGCCGGTCATGGCGCGGATCGCGAGCGAAAGCGCGCCGAATGCTTCCATCGCGCCCTGCTTGTCCTCCTGCATGTCCTTTTGATAGGCGAGCGGCAGTCCCTTCATCACGATCAGCAGCGCCGTGAGCGCCCCGACGATACGGCCGGTCTTGGCGCGCACCAGTTCGGCGGCGTCCGGATTGCGCTTCTGCGGCATGATCGAGGAGCCCGTGGTGAACTTGTCCGACAGTCGAACGAGGCCGACCAGCGGCGAGGTCCAGATCACGATCTCCTCTGCGAAGCGCGACAGATGCGTCGATGCGATCGCCGCAGCCGAGAGCGTCTCCAGCACGAAATCGCGATCGGACACCGCATCGAGCGAATTCGCCATCGGGCGATCGAAACCGAGTCCCTTCGCGGTGGCGCCGCGATCGATCGGAAAGGATGTGCCGGCCAGCGCCGCCGCACCGAGCGGGCTCTCGTTCAGGCGTTTGCGCGCATCCGCAAAGCGGCCGCGGTCGCGCGCCGCCATCTCAACATAGGCCATCAGGTGATGGCCGAAGGTCACCGGCTGCGCGGTCTGCAAATGCGTGAAACCCGGCATCACCGTTCCGGCATGCTCCAGCGCACGCGTCGCCAGAACATGCTGAAAGGCCGCGAGCGCCGCGTCGGTCTCGTCGATGACATCGCGGACGTAGAGACGGAAATCGGTCGCAACCTGATCGTTGCGCGAGCGGGCCGTGTGCAACCGTCCGGCGGCGGCGCCGATCAATTCTGCGAGCCGGCTCTCGACATTCATGTGAATGTCCTCAAGAGCCCGCTTGAAGTCAAAAGAGCCCTTGCGAATCTCTGACAAAATCGTGTCTAGACCCCTGCCTATGTTTTTTGCATCATCCGCCGTGATGATGCCTTGAGCGGCAAGCATGGCAGCATGGACCTTGGACGCGGCGATGTCCTGGGCGTAAAGATGGCGATCAACGTCGATCGAGACGTTGATTTCTTCCATGATCGCGTCGGGACCCTCGCCGAACCGGCCGCCCCACATCTTGTTGCTCATGTTGTTCTCAATGCCCGCGCCGCTCATTTCATGCCTGCTGGACGACCGATCCAGCCGGTTCGTTCAAGCCGTTTGGATTCTCTCACCCTTTCACCGAAACGGTGACAGAATTCAGGTTCTTGATTTGGAGCGTTTTCTTCACGCGAACCGAAGCCCACTTTGCTGGAAAACGCTATAAAGCCGAAGCCTGCATACCCGCATCTTGTACAGGATGACAAACGATATGACTGGAACCACCCCGCCGTCCCGCCGCACCCAGAGCAGGCTCCCCGTCGGCCCGCTGGTCGCGGTCGCCCTCGTTGCCGGAGTCACGGCCACGCTTCTGGGAGCCGGGCACCTGAGATACGCAAGGTCCGCGGCGAGCGCTGGCATGCCGTGCAGCGCCTCCCTGGACCTGTCCAGAAAGCTCGCCCCCCGCGCCATCGGCGAAGTGGCCGCCCTGACGATGGCCTCAAAACCGCGCCAGATACCGGACCTGGCCTTCATGGACGGCGACGGTCAGCCCAAGAAGCTTTCGGACTGGAAGGGAAAAACCGTTCTCCTGAATCTGTGGGCGACCTGGTGCGTGCCCTGCCGCAAAGAGATGCCCGCGCTGGACAAGCTCGAAGGCAAGCTCGGCAGCGATAAATTCGCTGTCGTCGCCATCAACATCGACACCCGCGACGCCGACAAGCCGAAGGCGTTTCTGAGAGATGCCAACCTGACCCGTCTCGGCAATTTCCACGACGATAAAGCAGAAGTATTTCAGCAGCTTAAAGGAATAGGGCTGGCACTGGGCATGCCGACCTCGGTGCTGATCGACGGCCAGGGATGCGAAATCGGCAACATGTCCGGACCGGCGGAATGGGACAGCCCCGACGCGATCGAACTGATACAGGCGTCGTTGGCGCACTGAGCGCGGGCGCTACCGTCGAACGCGTCGCTCTCACGTTTTCGAGCGCAGCATGTCCTCGGGCCTAGTCCGGGGGTGGATCTCGGATCGCGTCAAGAAACGCGCAAACGAAGCCATCAGGATCAGCGCCGAAAAGCTACGGTTGTTCACCCTCGGCCAAATGCCGGGACTAACCACGCACACCCGCTAGAGCAAGCGAAACGCGATCACAAAACCAAGGACGATAACGGCGGCACCCAGCGCCACCCACAGGCCGAGCCGCTTCTCGATCTCGTGCCGGATGACGTCGCCATAACGATTGAGCAGAACCGCAACGATAAAGAAGCGGCCGCCCCGGGCAACGATCGAACACAGGATAAACAGCCAGAGATTATACCCGGCGAAACCCGAGGTGATGGTGACGAGCTTGTAGGGGATCGGCGTCAGGCCCTTGCCGATGATGATCCAGGCTCCCCATTGCGCATACGACTCGCGGAAGGACTCTACCTTGTCGCCCAGGCCATAGAGCTGAATGAGCCACTGCCCCAGCGAGTCGTAAAGCAGCGCACCGATCGCATAGCCGAGCACGCCACCGGCAACCGAGGCGACGGTACAGAGCGTCGCGAACAGCCAGGCACGTTGCGGCCGCGCCAGCGACATCGGCAGCAACATGATGTCGGGCGGCACGGGAAAAAAAGAGCTTTCGGCAAAAGCCACGGCTCCGAGTATCCATAACGCGTGAGGCTTGTCGGCGGCGGCAATGCACCAGTCATAGGTCTGTCTCAGCATGGCGCGATCAACCACTGCGCGGTGGATTTGTCCATGGTTGGACTGAGGATTCAGCGGCGTTTGCGCAACCGATGGGCCTCGAGCGCGACAACCCGCTCCCTCGCCGACCTGGCGGAAGGCTTGAGCGGTTTAGCCGCGGTTTTCGGCAGCTTCTCGGCGATACCGAATAACCGCTCGCGGCGGTCGATCTCGGCCCACACGTCCTCCGGACGGATTCCGGCCGCGGCCCACAGCACGGCGAGATTATAGAACAGATCGGCGCTTTCGCGGATCACCGCATCCGGCTTGCCAGCGACCGCATCAATCGCAACTTCGACGGCCTCCTCCGCAACTTTCTTGGCCATCTTGGCGGGACCGCGCTGAAACAGCCGTGCGGTTCGCGAGGTGGCGGGATCGAAATCCCGCGCCGCGATCACCGCCTGATAAAGCCGCTCCAACGAATCACTCATACCGGCCACGCTAGCGGACACACATGGCCGCTATATTAACGCCGGGAATCAAACGACGCCGACCGCGATCGCAGCCGGCGCCGGTCATCATCTCTTAGTCTTAATAACTCCCGAAATCCTCAATAAGGGACGTAGTATCGGGGTCCGCCGTAATAATAGCCGCGGGGCGGGCCATAATATCTGGGGCCGTAATATCCCGGGCCGTAGTCATAATACGCATCGCGACGCGCCTGGCTCGCCGCGATGGCGCCGACGGTGCCCATGATGCCGGCGAATGCAGCCGCGGCGGCAGCGTCTCCGCCGCGCCGATAATGCCGATGGTGCCGGCGCGCGGCGCTGAAATCCGTTACTTCACTGGAGGATTGGGTCGCCGAGATTCCGCTGGAAACCGGCGCGGAGGACCCGGCGAAAGACGGGCCGGCCGCTGTCAGAGCGATCGCCGCAACCGTCGCAAAAACGACGCCTCGACCGCTCGATTTGAAGTTTCTGCGCGTCAACATCTGACTATCCCTCTGCTGATATTCTTGGCCGGTTGAGGCCACTCCGGAGTCAACTTCCCGATTCACATCGAGTTCCAGCGTCCAAATGCAAGTCTGACGGGCTGCGGCAAATCGCGCGGTCATCGCGTATTCAGATTATCTCTGCTAGGCTCTTTGCTCCGAAACCTGCGGGCGTTTGCGCAAACCTCCGCAATCCGGCCGATTGCCCCAACGCCCATGCAAGTCCGTTCCCTGCGTCCTTTCTGGTTTGTCCTGCTGATGCTCCTGGGCACGGTCGGTGTTGCGCGCTCCGGCATCGCGGATGACCGCGCCAAAGCCGCCGCACTCACCCAGATCGAGTTGTCGCTTGATCGCCCGATAGACGCAGCTGTCGCCCCCATCGTGCTGGCAACGACCCGAGGCCTGTTCCGCGCCGAAGGCCTGAATGTCACGACGACCGCCGCCAGCGACACGTCCGACGCCATCGCGCGCGTCGCGGTCGGAACAAGTCAACTGGGGCTAGCCGACATCAATGCACTGATCCGCTTTCGCGACGAGCCGGGCGCGCCGCCTGTCAAGGCGGTGTTCGTGCTGTTCGACAAGGCGGGCTATGCCTTCATCGCGCGCAAGAGCCGGGGCATCGACACGCTTGCCGATGTCGAGGGCAAGACGATCGGCGTCACCGACGGCGACTTGTCGATAAGGTTGTGGCCCGCTCTTGCCCGTCGAAACAAGTTGCCGCTCAAAACAGTGAAACTGGCTCAGGTCGGCCCCGCCGTTCGCGAACCGATGCTTTCGGCAGGCCAGCTCGACGCCATATCCGGCCTGTCATATCTGTCGGGGGTCGACCTGCGCAATCGCGGCATCCCGGCCGACGATCTCACGGTCCTGCGCTTTGCCGACTACGGCTGCGCCGCCTACGGCAAGGTTCTGATCGTCAATCCCGAGTTCGCCGCCGAGCAGCCGAAAGCAGTCAAGGCGTTCGTGCGTGCGGTGATTGCCGGCTTGCGGCTGACCGTCAAGGCGCCCGAACAGGCGGTCGACGATGTGCTCGCCCAGATGGATAGCGGATCGCGCGCGGTCGAGCTTGAGCGGCTGAACGCGGTGCTGAGCGACAACATTCTGACCAGCGAAGTCAAGCACAGCGGCATCGGGGCGATCGACCCGGTCCGGTTCGAGACGTCGCTCGACCAGATCGCCGAAGATTTCAAATTTCGCCATCGTCCGACGGCCGCTGATATTTTTGACGACAGTTTTCTGCCGCCAGCCGGCGACCGCAAGATCACGCAGGCCGAATAACGCCGGCCGAAGCCGCTATATCCCACCCCCCGATCCTGATTAGAATGCAGCGGTCTCTTCCCTCCGGCGCATCCCTCGTTCGCGTTGCCGGAGTGCCGCCACTGCAATCCGCCAGAGCATTGTCCGATGTCGATGGTCCGCCTTTATACGCGCGTTCTTGAAGCGCTCGGCAAGGAAGCGCGGCTTGGCTGGATGCTTGCCGCGGCCAATCTCCTTCTGGCCGGCGCGCAGTTCGCCGAACCGGTGCTGTTCGGCCGCATCGTCGACGTCCTGTCCGGCAATCCTGCCGCCGGCCCTTTCGGGACGACTTCGACGTCGCCATGGCCGCTGCTGGCGGTCTGGGTGGCGTTCGGCCTGTTCACCATCCTGTGCGGCGTGATCGTGGCCTTGCAGGCCGATCGGCTCTCGCATCGCCAGCGCCAGGCCGTGCTGACGGACTATTTCGAGCACATGCTGCAATTGCCGCTGAGCTATCATGCCGGCGCCCATTCCGGCCGGTTGATGAAGGTGATGCTGCAGGGCACCGACGCGCTGTGGCGGCTATGGCTCGGCTTCTTCCGCGAGCATTTTGCCGCGATCATGTCGCTGGTGGTGCTGTTGCCGCTGTCGCTTTATATCAACTGGCGGATGGCGATCGTCCTGTTCGCGCTCTGTATCGTGTTCACGATGCTGACGACGCTGGTGGTTCGCAGAACCTTCGACATGCAGAACGAGGTGGAGACGCATTTCAGCGATCTCTCCGCGCGCGCCTCCGACGCGCTCGGCAATGTCGCACTGGTGCAGAGCTTCGTGCGCGTCGATGCCGAGGTTCAGGGTCTGCGCTTCGTCGCCGACAAATTGCTGGCGGCGCAGATGCCGGTGCTGTCGTGGTGGGCCGTCGTCACCGTGATGACGCGCGCCTCGACCACGATCACCATCCTGGCGATCTTCGCCGTCGGCATCGCGCTGAACCAGCGGGGAATGACGTCGGTCGGCGAGATCGTGATGTTCGTCTCCTTCGCCACCATGCTGATCCAGCGACTCGAACAGGTCGTCTCCTTCATCAACAGCGTTTTCATGGAAGCGCCGCGACTCAAGGAGTTCTTCGCCGTGCTCGACGCCGTTCCGGCGGTGCGCGACCGTCCCGACGCCGTCGATCCCGGACGATTGCAGGGTCTGGTCGAATTCGACGACGTGTCGTTTTCCTATGACGGCAAGCGACCCGCGGTGGAGAACCTTTCCTTTGTCGCATTGCCCGGCCAGACCATTGCGCTGGTCGGCCCGACCGGCGCAGGCAAGTCCACTGCCGTCGCGCTGCTGCATCGCGCCTTCGATCCGCAATCCGGCGCCATCAAGATCGACGGCATGGATATTCGCCGCCTCACGCTCGCCGGGTTGCGCCGAAATATCGGCGTGGTGTTTCAGGAGCCGCTATTGTTCGACCGCTCGATCGCGGAAAACCTGCGCGTCGGCAAGCCGGATGCGTCCGAGCAGGAGATGCGACTCGCGGCCGAACGCGCCCAGGCGCTGGAGTTCATCGAACGCGGCGAGAAAAAATTCGACACTCATGCGGGAGAGCGCGGACGCATGCTGTCGGGCGGCGAGCGGCAGCGACTGTCGATCGCCCGCGCGCTGCTCAAGGATCCGCCGATCCTGATCCTCGACGAGGCGACCTCCGCGCTCGATGCGGTGACCGAGGCCAGGGTCAATGCCGCGCTCGACGAGGTGATGAAGGGCCGCACGACCTTCGTCATCGCGCATCGGCTGTCGACCATCCGCAATGCCACGCGTATTCTGGTTTTCGAGCACGGACGCGTGATCGAAAACGGTACCTTTGAAGAACTCGTCGCGAGTGGCGGCCATTTCGCCCAGCTCGCGAAAGCACAATTTATGATTCCGGATGGTTCCCCGACCGTCGAAATTCGGCCCCTTTCGTCGGGGAATTAGGCGGGGACCACTGTTCTGGCTCGGCAAGCCGGTATAGGTTGGAGCAGCCGCAATCGATAGCGCCGGACATGCTTGAAACCCAGCGCGTATTCCGCAAAAGTGGATACCGGTTTTGCGATCAGGATACGCGCAGTCACTCAATGAGAGCATTTTCTTACGGCTAACCACGCCACTTAGCCGGAAAATGCTCGAAGCTGGCCTCCTTGCCAAAGGCGGATCTCAAAGGACCGGAACGACCGTGCATTTTCTCATCGTCCTGCTTCGCAAATCCATCGCCCGAGCTCGCACATCGTTGCCGGTCTGGATGATGCTTGTGAGCGGATTGATCATCGCGGTCGCGCCGGTGCGCGCGGCGCACGCGACCGAAGCGCATCTCCTGATCGAAGCCGATACCGGAAAAGTGCTGGAGGCGGAGAACGCGACCTACCCCTGGTACCCGGCCTCCCTCACCAAGCTGATGACTGCCTATGTCACGCTGATGGCGGTCAAGCAGGGACGCATCACGCTCGATACGCTGTTCACGGTATCGCCGACCGCGGCCGCCCAGTCCCCTTCGAAGATGGGCTTCCGGCCTGGCACGCAGGTAACCGTCGACAACGCGCTGAAGATGATGCTGGTGAAGTCGGCGAACGACATGGCGGTGGTGCTGGCGGAAGGCGTCGGCGGTTCGATCGACGGTTTCTCGGCTGAAATGAACGCCACAGCGCAGCGGCTCGGCATGACCCAGACGAGCTACGTGAATCCGAACGGCCTGCCGGCAGATGGCCAGATCACGTCGGCACGCGATCTCGCCATTCTCGCTCGCGCGATCATTCACGATCTCCCGGAGTACGAATATTTCGTTCACATCCCCTCGATCCGCTACGGCCGCAAGGTGACGCAAAACTTCAACAAGCTGATCGGGCGCTTTCCTGGCGCCGACGGCTTCAAGACCGGCTTCATCTGTGCTTCCGGCTATAATCTGGTCGGCTCGGCCACGCAGAATGGCAAGCGCCTGATCGCGGTGGTGCTCGGCGCATCCTCCGGCACGATGCGTGCGGTGCGCGCTGCGCAGATGCTGGAGCGTGGCTTCGCCAACAATACGTTGTCGTGGCTGCGTCCCGCGCTCGGCACGGTCGACAATCTGGCGCCGATCGCGGCCACGCCTCCGAATCTGCGCGATGAGATGTGCGGCCCCAAGCGCAAGCATCCCGCCAGCGACGAGGACGACGATGTTGCGGCGAACACGACGACGACCGGAGCTGCCGTGATGTCGTTCTTGGCGACCGGCGTGCAGCCGCCGGCGTTGCGTCCGGCGGACATGATCGCTGCCGCACCTGCCCCGTCGGACCCGATCATCGTCTATACCGGACCGACACGGACCGGCGCGGCGATCGCCGCGGCCGCGGAAGCCGATGCGGCGCGTGACGCTCCGCCGAAAGCAACCAAGCGCAGCAAGATCGCTCACGGCAAGCGCGGCGGCTCATCTGCGGCCCAAACCGAAGCCAAATCCGAAACCAGGCCCGGAGCGAAGTCTGAAGCCAGCACCGATCCAAAATCCAGACACCGTGTCTCGGTGACGATCAAACCCGGCGCCGGCGCGAAGTCCTCCGCAGTCCAGGGCGACGGCGCCAAAGCCACGAATGCCAAGACGACCCACGCCAAGGATGGCCACGCCAAAAGTGCCCGCGCCAAGCAGGCCGCCGGCGGTGCCGCCACCAAGCCGAAGCCGGCGGAAAACGCCAAAAGCGAATCCGGGCAATAGTGCGCCGGCACAGTCGCTTGCCTTGGACAACCGCCTTGCTCAATACTCCCTGAATAGAACCTTCCTCGCTTGAATGCGGGAGACCCCGGGGAGTCGCATGGATCGCATCTGGCTCAGCCAATATCCCGCAGGCGTGCCTGCCGATATCGACACATCGCAGTACGCCTCGCTGATCGACTTGCTCGAGGAGAGCTTCGCCAAATTTCGCGATCGCAAGGCGTTCATCTGCATGGACAAGGCGATCACCTATCGCGAGCTTGACGAGGCGTCACTGGCGCTCGGCGCCTGGCTGCAAGGCAGGGGACTGAAAAAGGGCGCGCGCGTCGCGCTGATGATGCCGAACGTACTGCAATATCCGGTCTCGACCGTGGCCGTGCTGCGCGCCGGCTATACCGTGGTCAACGTCAACCCGCTCTACACGCCGCATGAACTCGAGCATCAGCTCAAGGATTCCGGCGCGGAAGCCATCGTCGTGCTGGAGAATTTCGCGCATACGGTGCAGCAGGCGATCGGCAGAACCGACATCCGGCATGTCATTGTCGGCAGCCTGGGCGACATGCTCGGCTTCAAGGGCGTGATCGTTAATTTCGTGGTTCGCCACATCAAGAAGATGGTGCCGCCGTCATCGATCCCGGGCGCGGTCAGGTTCAACGATGCCCTCGCCGCAGGACGCGGCATGACGCTGGCCAAACCGAACCTCGTGCCCGACGACGTCGCCTTCCTGCAATATACCGGCGGCACCACCGGGGTCTCGAAAGGCGCAACGCTGCTTCATCGCAATATTCTCGCCAACATGCTGCAGAATGACGCCTGGCTGCAGCCGGCACTGAAGAAGCCGCCGGTGGTCGATCAGCTTTTCATCGTCTGCGCGCTGCCGCTCTATCACATTTTCGCGCTGACGGCGTGCTTCATGCTCGCGATGCGCGCAGGCGGCGTCAATCTGCTGATTCCGAATCCGCGCGACGTGCCGGGCACGGTCAAGGAATTGATGAAGTATCAGATCAACTGCTTCCCGGCGGTGAACACGCTTTACAACGCTCTTCTCAACGCGCCCGGTTTCGACAAGGTCGATTTCTCGAAGCTCAAAGCCTCGATCGGCGGCGGCATGGCAGTCCAGAAGACCGTCGCGGAGAGGTGGCTGAAAGTAACGGGGTGCCCGCTGCTGGAAGGCTACGGGCTTTCGGAAACCTCGCCGACGCTGACATGCAATCCCGCCGACCGAGACAAGTTCACCGGCTCGATCGGCCTACCCATGCCCTCGACATACATCTCCATCCGCGACGACGAGGGCCGCGAGGTACCGCTCGGCGAGGCCGGCGAAATCTGTGCCAGGGGCCCGCAGGTGATGCCAGGATACTGGAACAGACCGGATGAGTCCGCGAAGGTGATGACGGCGGACGGCTTCTTCCGCACCGGCGACATCGGCGTGATGTCACCGGATGGCTACACGAAAATCGTCGACCGCAAGAAGGACATGATCCTGGTCTCCGGCTTCAACGTCTATCCGAACGAGGTCGAGGAGGTGATCGCGAGCCATCCGGGCGTGCTGGAATGCGCGGTGGTCGGCGTCAAGGACAGGAAGTCAGGCGAGGCGGTGAAGGCTTTCGTGGTCAGGAAGGATCCGAACCTCACGCCCGAGGACGTCATCAAGTTCGCGCGCACGGAACTGACGAGCTACAAGGTGCCAAGGCAGATCGAATTTCGCGACTCGCTGCCGAAAACCAATGTCGGCAAGATTCTCCGCCGCGAACTGCGCGAGGAGAGCGAGACAGCGGCATAGCGGATGCTGCTCGGCCGATTGATCCCGATCCAGTATTGAAGCGCCGTCCGCCTGCCGCGGGCGCACCGGAAGGCATTCGTGTGATAAACGTCGATAATCCGCCCGCGCCCCTCCCCCTGCCCGCCGATGTCCTCGCCTTCTGGCGCAAGGCCGGCATGGCTAAATGGTACACCAAGGACGAGGCGTTCGACGCCGAGGTGCGCCGCCGCTTTCTGAGGCTTTGGGAGGCGGCGCGCGCCGGCGAACTCGCCGCGTGGGAGACGACCGACGACGGCGCGCTGGCGCTCGTCATCGTGCTCGATCAGTTTCCGCGCAACATGTTCCGCGGCGACGCCAGGACCTTTTCGACCGACGATCCGGCGCTGGCCGTTGCCGCGCGCGCCATCACTCGCGGAGCCGATACGCGCATCGCGCCGGATCTCATCGAATTCCTTTATATGCCGTTCATGCATTCTGAGCGGCTTGCCGACCAGGACCGCTGCGTCGCGCTGTTTCGCAGCCGCGGCCGACCGGAAAATCTCAAATTCGCGGAAGTGCATGCCGACATCATCCGAAAGTTCGGCCGCTTCCCTCATCGCAATGCCTTGCTCGGACGCATGACGAGCGCGGAGGAACAGGCTTTTCTCGACGCGGGCGGGTTCGCCGGATAGCTGCTTTGTCTTGTCGCGCATTCTGCTTCGCCCGAAAATGCGTTAATGACGGTACGTTGAATGGCTGCCCGTTGCTGTTTCGCGTCCGCGTCATATTGTGCCGACGCCCGCCCCGTCACACCCGAGCTGAATTTCAAGGAGATACGACGATGACCATCAAAGTTGGCGACCGCCTGCCCGACGCGACGTTCCGCATCATGACCGAGGATGGGGTTCAGACCAAAACCACCGCCGAGATCTTCAAGGGCAAAAAGGTGGCCTTGTTCGCGGTGCCCGGCGCCTATACCGGAACCTGCCACAAGCAGCATCTTCCGAGCATTTTCTCAAGCGCCCGCGCCATCAAGGACAAGGGCGTGGATCAGATCGCCATCGTCTCCGTCAACGACGTCTTCGTCCTCAACGCGTGGAAGCGCGATACCGACCAGCGCAACGAGGCGGTGTTCCTCGCCGACGGCAACGCCGAGTTCGCCAAGGCGCTCGACATGACGTTCGATGGTTCGGAGAAAGGTCTCGGCATCCGATCGAAGCGCTATTCCATGCTGGTCGAGGACGGCGTGGTGAAGAAGCTGAATGTCGAGGACTCGCCCGGCAAGGTCGAGGTCTCCGGCGGCGACACGCTGCTGGGGCAGCTTTGATCCAATAAGCGACCACTTATTTTCTTCGTCATGGCTGGCATAGCCGTTTGAAGAACTGCGTCGCTTCGCTTGCCTATAGTCCCGGCCATCCACGTTTTCGTCGGGAATTGCCGTAAAGACGTGGATGCCCGGCACAAGGCCGGGCATGACGGCATTGTATGTAATTAGGCTCTATTATTTCCTCGCCCGCGGTGAGAGAGGGCAAGCTTACTTCAACCGCGCCTGGGACACGCCTTCGCGCGCGAGCTGATCGGCACGCTCGTTTTCCGCATGGCCGTCGTGCCCCTTGATCCAGTGCCAGCGCACCTCATGAGGCTTCAGCGCATCATCGAGCCGCTGCCATAAGTCGGCGTTCTTGACCGGTTTTTTATCCGCGGTGCGCCAGCCGTTGCGCTTCCAGTTATGGATCCAGCTGGTGATGCCTTGCCGAACATATTGGCTGTCGGTCGTGAGGTCGACCAGCGCCGGCCGCTTCAGCGCCTCAAGGGCGGAGATCGCCGCCAACAGCTCCATCCGGTTGTTGGTGGTGTGCGGCTCGCCGCCCTTCAATTCCTTCTCGATGTCGCCGAACCGCAGGATCGCGCCCCAGCCGCCGGGACCGGGATTTCCCGAGCACGCTCCGTCGGTGAAAATCGTGACATGAGGAAGCGTAGAGGAATTCACGCCACCGTCCCCGGCGCCAAGACGCCGTAGTCGCGAATGCTGCCAATACTTTGCTGGAAGCGCAGCTTGCGGACGTATTCGAGCGGGTTTTTCGGCTTCACCAGCGCGCCGGGGGGCACGTTGAGAAAATCGACCAGCCGCGTCAGCAGAAACCGCAGCGCGGCGCCGCGCGCCAGAAGCGGCAGCGCCGCCTGTTCGGCCTCGGACAGCGCGCGTTCGCGATTGTAGGCGCCGAGCAACGCCCGCGCCTTGGTAACGTTGAAGGAATGATCCGGCTCGAAACACCAGGCGTTGAGGCAGATCGCGACGTCGTAGGCGAAAAAGTCATTGCACGCGAAATAGAAATCGATCAGTCCCGACAGCCTCTCGCCAAGAAACAGAACGTTGTCCGGAAACAGGTCGGCATGGATAACACCGGCCGGCAGATTGTCCGGCCAGTGCTGTTCGAGATGATCGAGTTCGGCCTCGAGAAAATCGTGCAGACCGTGCTGCACCGTATCGATGCGCGGCGCGGCCTGGTCGAACAGCGGCCGCCAACCCCGCACCGACAGCGCGTTGACGCGTGTCATGGTAAAATCGCGGCCGGCAAGGTGTAGCTTCGCCAGCGCCTCGCCGGTGGCGGCGCAGTGGGTGACGGTCGGCTTGCGCGGCCACACCCCCTCGAGAAAATCGATGATGGCGGCAGGTCGTCCAGCGAGATGGCCGAGCGTTTCGCCGCCGCGCGTCTTGACCGGCTGCGGGCATACGATGCCGTGCATGGCGAGATGACCCATCAGGCCGAGAAAAAACGGCAGGTCACCGACCGCAACGCGCTTTTCATACAGCGTCAGGAAAAACGATCCGGCGGTGGTGTGCAGTAAATAGTTGGAGTTCTCGACGCCCTCGGCGATGCCCTTGTAGGACAGCACTTCTCCGATATCGTAGGCCTTCAGGAAATCCGCAAGCTCATCGGCGGCGACGTCGGTATAGACCGCCATCTGGTGTCCCCATTTCGGACTTCGCGTCTATAGCGTTTTCGAGCGAAGTGGATAGCGGTTCGCGTGAAGAAAACGCGTCAGTCAAAATTTTAGCGCCCGTTCCGATTCCATCAGAAGTGAAAATGCTCTAGGCCGCGTCGGGTCGCAGCGAGCGTGGTAGCGGGAAGAACTCGTTCTCTTCCGCAGCCGAAACCGTCTCCACGTCGAGATCGTAGCGGGCCGCGAACGCCCCCATGATCTCCTCGACGATCACTTCCGGCGCCGAGGCGCCTGCGGTAATGCCGAGGCTCCTGATCCCCTCAAACCTGTCCCAATCGAGGTCGCTGGCGCGTTGCGCCAGCACCGAAACCTTGCAGCCCTCGCGCTCGGCGACCTCGCGCAGCCGCTGGGAATTTGAGGAATTCGGCGCGCCGACCACGATCAACGCATCGACCACCGGCGCGACCTTCTTGACCGCGAGTTGGCGGTTGGTGGTGGCGTAGCAGATATCTTCCTTGTGCGGACCATTGATACTCGGGAAGCGTCGCTTCAGCACCGCGACGATTTCGGCAGTGTCGTCGATCGAGAGCGTCGTCTGGGTGACGAAGGCGAGATTGCCGGCATCTTTCGGTGTGAAGGCTTCGGCATCCTCGGCGGTCTCGATCAAGGTTACCGCCCCCGCCGGAAGCTGGCCCACAGTGCCGACGACTTCCGGGTGATGCGAATGGCCGATCAGCAGAATCTCGCGCCCGCGCTTGAAATGGATCGCCGCCTCGCGGTGAACCTTGGTCACCAGCGGACAGGTGGCATCCAGCGAGAAGAAGTTGCGCCGCTGCGCGTCGGCGGGCACCGATTTCGGCACGCCATGAGCGGAAAATACCACCGGCGCCTTGGTGTCGTCGGGAATTTCCTCCAGTTCCTCGACGAAGATCGCGCCCTTGGCGCGAAGGCTGTCGACCACGTAACGATTATGCACGATCTCGTGACGCACATAGACCGGCGCGCCGTAAAGCGTCAGCGCACGCTCCACGGTATCGATCGCCCTGACGACGCCCGCGCAGAAGCCGCGGGGCGAACAAAGCACGATTTTAAGTTTCGGTTTGGCATTCATGGGGCGATCCGGGACCGAATCACCCCACACCGGCGGGGCGGGAACGGCCAATACGAGGAACGACTTTGGACGGCTTTCAGGCGCTGTCAAGGCTGTTCCGTCAAGCCATTCCATCAGGCCATGGGCCGGCAACAGCAAACCATTGCGCACCCGACCGTCGGGGGCTTATATAGGCCAATTCCCGTCATCGTCGATGACCAAAAGGCTCTGCCCCTGAGGGGTGGGCGGAGCGCAAAGGAGATTTGCCATGAGCAATGCACCGCTGATGCCGAAGGCGACTGCCGTGTGGCTCGTCGACAATACCGCCTTGTCGTTTGACCAGGTCGCCGATTTCACCAAGATGCATCCCCTGGAGGTCCGCGCCATCGCCGACGGCGATGCCGCCCAGGGCATCAAGGGCATGGATCCGATCTCCACCGGCCAGCTAACCCGGGACGAGATCGAGAAGGGCGAGAAGGACCCGGACTACCGCCTCAAACTCAGCGAGAGCAAGGTGGTGCTGCCCCCCGCCGCCAAAAAGAAGGGTCCCCGCTATACCCCGGTATCGCGTCGTCACGAGCGGCCGAGCGCGATCCTCTGGCTGGTGCGCAACCATCCGGAATTGAAGGATGCGCAGATCATGCGGCTGGTCGGCACCACCAAGACCACGATCGCCGCGGTTCGCGACCGCACCCATTGGAACGCCTCGACGCTGACGCCGATGGACCCGGTGACGCTCGGTCTCTGCTCCCAGATCGAGCTCGACTTCGAGGTGCAGCGCGCAGCCAAGGAGAAGCCCACCGATCAGCAGTATGGCGGCGCCACCCTGCTGCCGGCGTCGGAGACCACGCGCAGAGATGCCGATTTGGAGCCGACCGAAAAGCAGCGCGACGATCTCAACGTCGACGCCGTGTTCGCCAAGCTGAAGACCATCGGCGGCAAGAAGCAGGACGACGAGGACGAGTAACGCCGATCATTCCTCGAGGTGCGCGGCATTTCAAAGACGACGTATAACACGCGTCGTCATTCCGGACGGCTTGCGACGCAAGCCGATCCGGAATCCAGCAACTAGGTTCTGATTCCATCAGAAGCGGGAAGGCTCTAATGTCTTAGCGATCGCTGGATTCTGGCTTCGTCGCTTCACGACACCCCGGAACGACCGGCAAGTTTTGCGTCAATTGCAACACGAACCCGCTACTGCCCGTTCAGCATCCGCTCGGCGAGATCGCGGTGGGTGCGCTCCATCCGGTCGGAGCGGGTGGCGGCGACGTCGCGATCCTTGCGGCAGGCGGTATAGGCCGCGGAGCCCTGCGGCCCGCCGTGCGCCTGGCAATACGCATCGTCATCGCCCTGCGAGACTGCGCTCGCATTGTGCCGTTCGAGATTTGCGCAGCCGCCGAGCGACGCAATCAATACAAGAGCGGCGATTCGTATCGATGTCTTCAGTCGCATGGTCGTTCCCGGATTGCCAGTCACGCGACTGTTCGGACTCAATTGCGGGAAATGTAAGTCCATCGAAGACCCCCGCTCACGTTCTGCTTTTCAGCGCGCCCTGAATCTCATCGAGCACCTTGGGATCTTCGATGGTGGCGGGCATCGTCCATTCATCGCCGTCCGCGATCTTCTTGATGGTGCCACGCAGGATCTTGCCTGAGCGCGTCTTCGGCAGCCGGTTCACCGTGATCGCGCGCTTGAACGCCGCGACCGGGCCGAGCTTCTCCCGCACCAGAGCTACGACTTCTTTCTCGATCTCGGCGGCGTCCCTGCTAACGCCCGCCTTCAGCACCAGAAGACCGCACGGCACCTCGCCCTTGATCGCATCCCTGATGCCGAGTACCGCGCATTCGGCGACATCGGGATGCGATGCGAGAATCTCCTCCATGCCACCCGTCGACAGCCGATGACCGGCGACGTTGATGATGTCGTCGGTGCGGCCCATGACGAAAATGTAGCCATCCTCGTCCTTGTAGCCGGCGTCCGAGGTCTTGTAGTAGCCGGGAAATTCGCTGAGATAGGCTTCTTTGCAGCGCGCGTCCTGCTCCCACAGCGTCGGCAGGCAGCCCGGCGGCAGCGGCAGCTTGATGACGATGGAGCCCATCGCATTGGCCGGCAGCGGCTTCGCCGCTTCATCCACGATATCGACCTGATAGCCCGGCATGGCCACCGTCGGCGAGCCATGCTTCACCGGCAGCATGCCGAGCCCGACCGGATTGCCCGCGACGCACCAGCCGGTTTCGGTCTGCCACCAGTGATCGATGACCGGCCGATTCAAATGCTTTTCCGCCCATTCCACCGTCGGCGGATCGGCGCGCTCGCCGGCAAGAAACAGTGTGCGGAACTGGGACAAATCGTATTTGCGGATGAAGGCACCATCCGGGTCTTCTTTCTTGATGGCGCGGAACGCGGTCGGCGCGGTGAAGAACGCCACCGCCTTGTGCTGCGAGATCACGCGCCAGAATGCGCCCGCGTCCGGCGTGCCGATCGGCTTGCCCTCGTACATGACCGTCGTCGCGCCATGGATCAGCGGGCCGTAGACGATATAGCTGTGACCCACCACCCAGCCGATATCGGAACCGCACCACCAGACCTCGCCCGGCTTGACGCCGTAGAGGTTGAACATCGACCATTTCAGCGCAACCAGATGGCCACCATTGTCGCGCACCACGCCTTTCGGCACGCCGGTGGTGCCGGAGGTGTAGAGAATATAGAGCGGATCGGTTGCGAGCACCGGGACACAGGGCGCGGACTTCCCGACCGCCATCGCGGCCGCGCGTAAACCTGCCCAGTCGTGATCGCGGCCCGCGATCAGGTCGCAGCGCTGTTGTGGCCGCTGCAGGACGATGCAGACGGGAACCTTGTGCGCGGCGAGCTTGATCGCTTCGTCGAGCAGCGGCTTGTATTGCACGATGCGGCCCGGCTCCAGGCCGCAACTCGCTGAAAAGACCAGCTTCGGCTTGGCATCATCGATTCGGGTCGCAAGCTCCTTGGCCGCGAAGCCGCCGAACACCACCGAATGCACCGCGCCGATCCGCGCGCAGGCCAGCATCGCAACCACGGCCTCCGGCACCATCGGCATGTAAAGCACGACGCGATCGCCCTTGGCGACACCGAAGTCCTGCAGCACCGCGGCGAGCGTCGCCACTTCCTTGAGCAACTCGGCGTAGGTGAAGGTGGTGATGACGCTCGGCCCGCCCGGATTGGCCAGCGGGGAATCATGGATCAGCGCGACCTGGTCGGCCCGGCCGCCGTCGACATGGCGATCCAGTGCATTGTAGCAGGTATTGACGACGGCGCCGGCAAACCACCGGCCGTAAAGCCCCATCGACGGATCGAAGATCTTTTTCGCCGGCTCGATCCAGTCGATGTCGCCTGCGGCGTCAGCCCAGAAACCCTCGGGATCGCCGAGCGAGCGGCCGTAAATCTCGCGATAGCGGCTTTTTTCCTGAATATTCATGGCACGTCTCCCGTTCATTCATTGTCACGGGATGCGGTGCTCATTTCAAGGGCGGCGGCCTCGTTCTTACGGCGCATTCCTCCTTCGAGGAAGCCACGCTCCGGTTCCGCAAGCGAACGGTCGTCGCCTCGTGCCGCTCGGTCGACAACCGAGACGGTATCACAATTTACTTCCGCTTCTCTTTCAGACGCTCGACGTTATCGGCCGCCAACTCCGCAAACACGCGGCTGGCAAGAACGTCGGACGCCACCCGACTTGACGTCCTTGGCAATCAAAATCACATCCTCATTCGCGACAAGACGGTTGGCCTGACGCAAACGCATAGGATCAAGCGCATTCGAATCGAGCCTTCGTTGAAGAACAAGGGTCGGGCCTTGCGCAACGCGATGCAGCGCACAACGGCGCGTCAGAGGTGAATTATAGTTCATGTGCGCAGCATCACCTCCGCGATCGCGAGCAATTCCTCCTCGGTAAGTCGGGGAAGTCGATATGATGGACGATGCGCGAACGAAAACCGGGACTGCTGGAGAAGAATCTTTCCATATGGTCGGCTTGGCCCGCGAGAAGCACCGCCAGATCCTCGTTCCGTCGAGGCCTCGCCGGCTACCGCCGCCAAGGCCTCGATGGAAATCCACGCCGTCCTGCGGCGTCACCCCAAACAGATGACGTCGGTGTCCTTCGGCGTTTAGTCGGGCTCCCGATAGCCTGTCTTCTCATAGGCCATGTCTTCTCATAGGCCATGACACTTATTTGTAGCGATCCCTGCCGCGGACGGTCAGCAGTTTCCCGTTCTGGGACTTTGTCTCCCTGTTGATCCGCGGAGGTTCGATCCAATCTCACTCCGCGGCGACGGCCCTATCGCCGATGCGCGGATCAAGTTTGCCCGTGCGATATAGCTTGGCCATTTCAGCCAATGGGATCACCTTGATCTTCGATGCGTTTCCGGCGGTGCCGAACTGCTCGAAGCGCTCGCGGCAGAGGTCGCGCATCGCATCCATCGCGGGCTTGAGGAACTTGCGCGGATCGAATTCGCTTTTGTTGTTGGTCGCGATTTTCCGGAACACCGCCGTCATCGCCAGACGGCAGTCGGTATCGATATTGACCTTGCGAACGCCGTGCTTGATGCCGCGCACGATTTCCTCGACCGGCACGCCCCAGGTCTGCGGCATCTCGCCGCCGAACTTGTTGAACTCGTCCTGCAGGTGCTGCGGCACCGAGGACGAGCCGTGCATCACCAGATGCGTGTTGGGAAGGCGGCGATGGATCTCCTCGACGACTTTCATGGCGAGAATGTCGCCGTCCGGCTTGCGCGAGAACTTGTAGGCGCCGTGCGAGGTACCCATCGCGATCGCCAGGGCGTCCACCTTTGTGGCGCGGACGAAATCGACGGCCTGATCGGGATCGGTCAGCAGTTGATCGTGGCTGACGGGACCTTCAATGCCATGGCCATCTTCCTGCTCGCCGCCGCCGTGCTCGAGCGAGCCGAGCACGCCCAGTTCGCCTTCCACCGAAGCGCCGACCCAGTGCGCCATGTCGACGACCCGGCGGGTGATGTCGACGTTGTACTCGTAATCGGCCGCGGTCTTGGCGTCGGCCTTGAGCGAGCCGTCCATCATGACCGAGGTGAAGCCGTACTTGATCGCGGTGGCGCAGGTCGCTTCCTCGTTGCCGTGATCCTGATGCATGCACAACGGAATATTCGGATACATCTGGTCCAGCGCATCGATCATGTTCGCCAGCATGATGTCGTTGGCGTAGGAGCGTGCGCCGCGCGAAGCCTGGAGAATAACCGGCGCGTCGACGGCAGCGGCCGCCTCCATGATGGCGAGACCCTGCTCCATGTTATTGATATTGAATGCCGGTACGCCGTAGCCGTGCTCGGCCGCGTGGTCCAGCAGTTGCCTCAGTGTAATACGAGCCATTTTTTCCTCACCCTTGGGATGTGCTGATAGCAGTCGCGCAGGGGATTATACCCCCCTTGCCCATGCACCGATCAACTACTTCGATGTCGCGGTTCCAGCCGTCATTGCGGCGGTTCCGCTGGACTTTACCTATCGTCATCAATTCGCCGGTCATGCGCGCCTTTTCCGCTCGATGAGCTGAAGGATCAGCGGCGTCAGGATCAACTGCATCGCGAGATCCAGCTTGGATCCGTGAATGACAATCGAGTTTGCGCGCGACATGAAGCTGTTCGGAATCATCGACAGCAGGTACGGAAAATCGATGCCGCGCGGATTCTTCATCCGGATCACAACCATCGATTCGTCGGGGGTCGGTATCCACCGCGAGATGAACGGATTCGAAGTGTCCACCGTCGGCACGCGCTGGAAATTGATGTCCGTCTCAGCGAATTGAGGACAGATGTAGTTGACGTAATCCGGCATGCGCCGAAGGATGGTGTCAGTGACCGCCTCGGTGGAATAGCCCCGCGCGTTGCGATCGCGATGCAGCTTCTGGATCCATTCGAGATTGATGACGGGAACGACGCCGATCTTGAGGTCAGCATATTGGGCGACATTGACCTTATCGGTGACGACCGCACCGTGCAGACCTTCGTAAAACAACAGGTCCGAGCTCTCGGGCAGTTTCTGCCAATCGGTGAACGTCCCTGGGGGAACCTTGTGCAACGCGGATTCCACGTCGTCATGGACATAGTAGCGCGTGTTGCCGGTTCCGGTTTCGCTATAGCTCTTGAACACGGCCTCCAGCTCGGCGAACAGATTGGTCTCCGGACTGAAGTGGCTGAAATGCTTGTTGCCCTTGTCCGACTCCTCGGCCATGCGGGTACGCATTTCGGCGCGGTTGTAACGGTGGAACGCGTCTCCCTCGATGTAGGCGGCCACCACGTTCTCGCGGCGGAAGATCTGCTCGAAGGTGCGCTTGACGGATGTCGTGCCGGCGCCCGACGAACCCGTGATTGAAATGATAGGATGCTTTCTGGACACGATTGCGACAGCCCCTCAATCAAACGCGAAACAAGCCGCGATGCCCGAACAACGGAGAATTCGTTTCCAAGGCAACGTCGGGTGTGGTGTGCATGTGTTCAAGCCGCTGGACGTTCTTGATCGAACCCATGATCAGCGGAACACGCTGGTGGAGGGTGCGGGGAACGAGGTCCAGAACGCGTTGACGGCCGGTGGTGGCGCCGCCGCCCGCCTGCTCGATGATGAACGCCATCGGATGCGCCTCGTAAACCAGGCGCAGGCGGCCTTCTTCATAGCCGTCCCGGGCGTCTCCGGGATAAAGGAAGATGCCACCGCGAATGAGAATGCGGAAGGCTTCGGCGACCAGCGAGCCGATCCAGCGCATGTTGAAATCCTTGCCGCCCATCCCGTCGGCGCCCATGAGGCACTCGTCGATATAGGCGCGAACCGGCAGATCCCAGTGCCGCCTGTTCGAAGCGTTGATCGCGAACTCCGTCGCGTTCGGCGGGATCTGCACCGTCGATCCCGTGAGCTTGAACACCCGCTCCACGCGATCGAGAGTAAAGATATCGACGCCCTGGCCGAGGGTGAGGACGAGAGAGGTTTGCGGACCGTAGACAACGAAGCCAGCCGCGAGCTGCGCACTTCCCGGCTGCGCGAAGGCGGCGTTGGCATCGGTGGGCGTCGGCATGATCGAAAAGATCGTGCCTACCGACATGTTCGTGTTGATGTTCGACGAACCGTCCAGCGGATCGAACGCAACGCTGATCGGAGAGCCCGGATTCAAAATCTCAAGTTCCGCCATTTCTTCAGAAGCCAGCACTGCGATCGGCAGGGCGCTGAGGGCTTCGCGGATGATTTGATCGGCGCGAACATCGAGATCCTTCTGAACATCGCCGTCGGTGTTGCGTCCTTGTGCTTTGCCGGTGATCCCCGCCAACGCGCCACGGCACGTCAGATCGGAAATATCGATTGCAGCCTGCGCGAGCGCAGCGACCGCTTCCTTCACTGCTCGGCGAAGCGGATCCGACCCTCCTTCACTATCCATCCTTTGCTGCAGTGTTAGCTCTTGGCTCATTCAGTTTCCCCTTCGGCCGCAATGTCCAAACAGCCGATCTGCCGCTTTCCAGAGCATTGCGAAACATTGACTCGTTGCATGTAATAAGTACAATTTCAATATCCTTAATCGAACCAAATTTCTTCTTATATGATCTCGAAGCTTCGCGACGTCACCATTCGGCAGCTTCGTGCTTTGGCATCCGTTGCAGTTGGAGGCAGCGTCACTGCAGCCGCAAACAAGCTGCATTTGACTCAACCTGCCGTTACGCTGCAGTTGCGGAATCTGCAACAACTCTGCGGACTGCCTCTGCTTCAGCGCACCAGCGACGGCATGGTGCTCACGCCGGCAGGACAAGAACTGTACACGCTTTTCGAACGCGTCGAAGCCGCGATCGAAAGCTGCGCGACCTCGCTCGACATGATAGCCGGCCGAACCGGCGGACGCATATCGATCGGCGCTGTCAGCACGGCAAAATACTTTGTCCCGTTTGCGATTTCCGCCTTCTCGAAGCTCCATCCAGGGATAGACATCAGCCTGACGATCGTCAATCGCCAGGAGATACGTCAGGCCTTGCGCGGCTATACGCTCGATTTTGCGATCATGGGCCACCCGCCTCCAGACATCGAACTGGATAGCCATCTGATCGGCGATCATCCGCATGTCGTCATTGCGCCGAAAGAACACAGGCTTGCAAACGCGTCCAGACTCGCCGCGGTCGATCTGGCGCAGGAAACCTTCGTTTCCCGCGAGCCGGGCTCCGGTACACGGTTCCTGATGGAGCAGTTTTTCGAGAACAGCAATCTTGAACCCCAGATCGGCATGGAGATGAGCAGCAACGAGACCATCAAGCAGGCGGTCATTGCCGGTCTCGGGATTGCTTTCATCTCGGCGCATACGGTGGCGGTCGAACTCAGGGAAGGCCGGATGATCACGCTCGATGTCGCCGGTCTCCCAATTGTGCGACAATGGTTCGTCGTCCGGAGGAAAGACAAGGTCCTGCTTCCTCCGGCTCAGACAATGCTCGACTTTCTGGTCGTCAACGGCAAGCAGTTCCTGCCGCAGGCGCCGAGCGCGGCCGATCGGCCCGACCCGAGGCGCAGGTAAAGTGGACATCTCGCGTCTTGCCCGGCGAATTCGCCGCGCGCTGCGTTGCGCGGCCAAGGCATCGAAACTATAAGTCATTGAAATAATGGTCGGAGTGGCAGGATTTGAACCTGCGACCCCTGCGTCCCGAACGCAGTGCTCTACCGGGCTGAGCCACACTCCGACAAGACGCGGCTTATAACCTTGGGTTTCGCGCACCGCAAGAAGCTGGATCGAAAACTGAAATTCCAATGACCGTGGAGTTGACAACGCAGATTAGACCGGCCGGCGCGGCCGCCACGTCAAAAGCCGCCCGGACGCTTCGCGACGGCGGGCTGGTCGCGTTCCCGACCGAGACGGTCTACGGGCTTGGCGCCGACGCCGCCAACGCCGAAGCGGTCGCGCGGCTCTACCGCGCCAAGGGCAGGCCCGCGTTCAATCCGCTGATCGTGCATGTCTGCGATCTCAAAGCCGCCCAACGGATCGCCTGTTTCGATGCCACGGCGCTTGTGCTCGCTGACGCATTCTGGCCGGGCCCGCTGACACTGGTGTTGCCAAAGGCTCCGCGCTGCCCGGTGGCCGAACTTGCCACGGCCGGCCTCGACACCATTGCAATCCGGGTTCCCGCCCATCCGGCGGCGCGCGACATCCTGCGTGAATTCGGCGGCGCGGTGGTGGCGCCCTCTGCCAACCTGTCCGGCCATGTCTCCCCGACGACGGCGGCCCATGTGCAAAGCGACCTTTCGGGACGGATCGACCTGATCGTTGATGGCGGGCCGGTCGAGGTCGGCGTCGAATCCGCCATCGTCGGCTGCTTCGCGTCCCCGACATTGCTGCGTCCCGGCGGGATTCCGCGCGCCGAGATCGAGCGCGTGCTCGGCAGTTCCCTGACGCTGACCGATACCGGCGCGGCCGATGGACGACCGCTGGCGTCCGGGATGCTGGCCTCGCACTATGCACCCCGCGCCAGGGTCCGCCTCGATGCCACGAGCCTGTCACGCGGCGAGGCGCTGCTGGCTTTCGGTCCGGCCGTTCTCGCGGGCAGCGAGACCGCGGCCGCCGTGATGAACTTGTCCGAGCGCGGCGATCTCAAGGAGGCCGCCGCCAATCTTTTCGGCTATCTTCGCGCTCTGGACGCCAGCGGCGCACGGACCATCGCGGTGATGCCCGTCCCCGACCATGGACTCGGGGAAGCCATCAACGACCGGCTGCGCCGCGCCGCCGCGCCGCAAGACTGATGGGCACATCGTCCAATCCAACGGACACCTGACGCGCCATGACCATCGTTCCGCCGAGATCCGCATTGCCGCCGCTGTCGCCCGATCTGATCGCGCGCTTTGCATCGATCGTCGGCGACAAATATGCGGTGACCGACGCCGACGAACTGGCGCCATACCTCACCGAGCAGCGCAACCTGTTTCAAGGCCGCTCACCGCTGGTGCTGCGTCCGGCATCGACGGCGGAGGTATCCGCGATCTGCAAGCTTGCGACCGAGCACCGGATCGCGCTGGTGCCGCAGGGCGGCAATACCGGCCTTGTGGGCGGACAGACGCCGCACAATGGCGAAGTGGTGGTCTCGACCCGGCGGATGGATAAAATCCGCGAGATCGATACCGCCTCCAACACCATGACGGTCGAAGCCGGCGCGGTGCTGCAGATCGTCCAGCAGCGCGCCAGCGAGGTCGACCGCCTGTTTCCGCTGTCGCTCGGCGCGGAAGGAAGCTGCACCATCGGCGGCAATCTCTCGACCAATGCCGGCGGCACCGGCGCGCTGGCCTTCGGCGTGGCGCGCGACATGGCGCTCGGTCTCGAGGTGGTGCTTGCCGACGGGCGCATCCTCAACGGCCTGTCGAAGCTGAAAAAGGACAATACCGGCTACGACCTGCGCAACCTGTTCATCGGCGCGGAAGGCACGCTCGGCATCATCACCGCCGCGGTCCTGAAGCTGTTTCCGCGGCCGCGAGCAGTGGCAACCGCCTTCGTCGGCCTGACATCGCCGGCCGATGCCTTGAAATTGCTGGCCATCGCTCGGACTGAGGCCGCCGGCAGCCTGACCAGTTTCGAACTGATCGCGGAGATCTGCGTCGACATGTGCGTCAGGTACGGCGACGGCATCCGCGATCCACTCGGCAAGCGCCATCCCTGGTACGTTCTGATGGAAATCTCCTCGTCGCGCGACGACGCGCCTGCAATCCTCGAAGCCATTCTGGGACGGGGCATGGCGGACGGCGCTGTCAAAGATGCGACGATCGCGTCCAGTCTGCAGCAGCGCGCGGCGCTCTGGAAACTGCGCGAGGTGATCCCGATGGCGCAGAAGCCGGAGGGCGGCTCGATCAAACACGATATCTCGGTGCCGATCGCGGCCGTGCCCGCTTTCATCGCAAAGGCGAATGCCGCCGTGACCAAGCTCGTTCCCGGCGCGCGCCCGGTCGCCTTCGGCCATCTCGGCGACGGCAACATCCACTACAACGTCAGCCAGCCCGTGACCGGCACGACGGCGCAGGAATTTCTCGCCCGCTGGCACGAGGTCAATGCCGTGGTCTTCGCCATCGCACTGCGGATGGGCGGCTCGATCTCCGCCGAGCACGGCATCGGCGTGCTGAAGCGCGATGACCTGCCCCGCGTGAAAGACAGAACCGCCATCGAAGTGATGCGCGGCATCAAGGCGCTGCTCGATCCACTCGGCATCATGAATCCGGGCAAGGTGCTGTGAGCATTCACAGACATTGCGTTGGCGACGTCATGGCTGACGCACCGGCGTCATTCGCCGGTCAAAACAACGAGCCCTGGCCGTCATCGCCGGAGACGACGGGCGCAGCTTTGCGCGGCACGCTCTTCTTCCCCGCATTCGTCGCCTCTGCTTCTGCCTGTTCCGCCGAGATCGGCAGAATCAATTGCTCATCGTCGTTGGCGACACGGTTCACGCGCGTCGAGACTTCATGCCAGACAAATTCGCCGTCCTCCGGCGCGCGCAGCAACGGCATGGCCTCTCCGGCATCGATAGCGTCGCCGTCAAGCCAGCGCGCATGATCCGCAGGCGCGATCGTCACCGGAACCCGCGGATGCAGCGTCGAGAGACCGCCATGCGCCGCCGTGGTGACGATGGCCACCGTATCGAGTTCCTCACCGTTCGGCCCGACCCAGGTCTCGGAAAGCCCTGCGAAGGCGATCAACCCGCCGTTGCGCGGCCGAATGAAGAACGGCCGCTTGCGTCCCTCCGATTGATGCCATTCGTAATATCCGTCCGCCGGGAGCAGACAGCGCCGCCGTTTCATCGCGTTCTTGAACGCCGGCTTGTCCACCACGGTCTCGGCGCGGGCATTGATGAGAAGTGCAAACTGCCGAGGGTCCTCGACCCAGGCCGGAAGCAGACCCCACCGCATCAGGCGAAAATGCCGGCCGCCGTTCTCGAGGATGACAACGGGGATCGGTTGAGTTGGTGCAATATTATACCGAGGCGGAAAATTCGGCTGTTCGGCGTAGCCAAAAGCCTGACGCATCGCCTCCGGCGGCGACAGGATGACGTAGCGTCCGCACATTTCCTCATCCAAACAGGTGCGACATTCAGTCCGTTTTAATCCCCGTGTCCAACACTACAACCAATGACAACGGCGTCCAGCAAACCATCACCTTTTCCAATTGCGAAGCAGACCGATCCGAAAGGGTCCGGTCGGGCAGGCGAGCTGTCGGCCGCCAACATCAACCCGCGAACCGGTCTTGCGACCGACTATCTCAATCATTTCAACGAAGCCATCATGCTGCTCGAAATGATCCCCGACATGCCGGACTGCGCCGCTGACTTCATGGAATGGCAGCCCCTGACCTATCCGGAACATTTCATGGCCTCGAACTTCAAGGCCCGCGATCTCGCGATCGAGGCTTATGAGCAGGCCGACCCCGACATTCGTGCCAGATTCGACGACGTGACCGGCAACATGAAAGCCATTTTAACCGCCGTGGCCTTGGCGATGAAAGGCGTCCGCCAGGACAAGACCCGCGCGGTCCTCGCCATTCAGGCCACAAGCTGGGTCAAGCCGCTGGTCACGCTGGCCGGCGGCATCATCAATGGAGAGCGCGGCGAAACCGACGTCGATTACATCATGAACCACTGATGCCGTCGCCCGAGCCTTCCCAGATTCCCCGGCTTGCCGTCAGTGCCGCGATCTTTCGCGACGGCAGGGTTTTGCTGGTGCGCCGCGCCCGGCCGCCCGGCAAAGGCTTGCATTCGCTGCCCGGCGGTCGCGTCGAATTCGGCGAGACTATGGCGAAGGCGCTGCATCGGGAAGTAGCGGAAGAAGTCGGGCTGAGGATCGAGATCGCCGGCCCGGCGGGCTGGCGCGAGGTGATACCGGCCGAACCCGGCCACGGGCATTTCGTGGTGATGGCGTTCGCGGCGCGCTGGGTCGGCGGTGAGCCCGTCTTAAGCGACGAACTCGACGGCTTCCGCTGGTTTGCCCCCGACCTGCCGGACGATTTGCAAGTCACCGAGGGGCTGCAAACCGTCATCGATTCGGCGCGGCGGCTCGTCGGAGCCTGAACCTGAAAAGGCGAAGGGCTGCCCGTGGATCGCCCAGCCTTGCTTCGATCGCATTGAAAAGGCATATCACGACGGAGCCGGACTCCCTCGATGCACAAATCGGTTTTTGCCGTTGTTGTTCTAATCGCGATCTGCAGCGCGTTGCCCGCGCGTGGGCAGGAAGGGGCTGCGCCGTTCGATGCCGACCTGCAGCGGCTGGCCGAGATCCTCGGCACGCTGCACTATCTGCGCGGCATCTGCGGCGCCAATGAAGGCGCCAAATGGCGCAATGAAATGCAGGCACTGATCGACGCCGAAACGCCGACAGGCGAGCGCCGCGCCAGGATGATCGCGGGCTTCAACCGCGGCTATAACGGGTTCCAGCAGACCTACAGGGTGTGCACCCCGGCCGCCAATGTCGCGATCCGCCGCTATACCGAGGAAGGCGCGAAGATTGCCCGCGACCTGACCGCCAGATATGCAAACTGATTTCCGGGGTGGTTTCGGTCTCAAAATTCGCCAGACGCGTTAACCTTTCTTAAAGAACCGGCTGTCCGGCACGGATTCGCATGCTAAACCAAGACAGTTGTTAAGCGGTTCCTTTCGTCAGACGACCGGATTTTTCATGCGCCCGCCATTTACCTTCAGCCCGGCCTGCGATTCGTTGCCCGATCAGGAGCAGAAACAGGCTGCACTGAGTTATCTCAACGAAGCGTGGGCCGAGGCACGCCACGACGGCGTGGACGGCGATTGTCTGGCGCAGGCCAGCCTGTTCGCGGCTTTCGCGGAACTTGTCAGTACCTACGGAGAGGACGCGGTGGCGAATTTCGTCGAAGGCCTCGCAGGCCGCATCCGCAACGGCGAGTTCTCGATCGGCCTCGCGAAGCAGTAGCTTTTCATCCGTTGCCGTCATCGCCCGGCGTGACCGGGCGATCCGCTTCCGGATCCTCGATACTGACCTCGCGCCCTGCAATACTAGATCATCCGCTTTCGCGGTGATGCCGTCCAGAATTGCAGCCCTCGCTATGCTTTCAGCGTCTCCAGAAAGCGCACCGGCTCGCCCGCGGCTGGCGTCGTCAATTCGCCCTGCCACATCACGCGGCGGCCGCGCACGAAGGTGCCGACCGGCCAGCCCGTCACCTCGACACCGTCATAGGGCGTCCAGCCCGCGCGCGAGGCCACCCACTTGTTGGTGATGGTCTCGCTGCGCTTGAGATCGACCACGGTGAAGTCGGCATCAAAGCCGGCCGCGATCCGGCCCTTGCAGGCGATATTGAACAGCCGCGCCGGTCCGGCGCTGGTGAGATCGACAAATCGCGCCAGCGACAGCCGGTCCGCATTGACGTGATCCAGCATCACGGGCACCAGCGTCTGCACGCCGGTCATGCCCGAGGGCGAGGCAGGATAGACCTTCTGTTTCTCCTCCAGCGTGTGCGGCGCATGATCGGAGCCGAGCACGTCGACAATGCCCTGCTTGATGCCGTTCCAGATGCCTGCGCGATGCGCGGCATTGCGCACCGGCGGATTCATCTGCGCCAGCGTGCCGAGCTGCTCATAGCAGCCGGGCGCGACCATCGTGAGATGATGCGGCGTCGCCTCGCAGGACGCGACATCCTTGTGGTCGCGCAGATATTCGATCTCTTCCTGCGTCGAGATATGCAGCACGTGGATACGCTTTCCAGTCTCGCGGGCGAGAGTGACGAGCCGCTGCGTCGCCTTGAGCGCGGCCGTCTCATCGCGCCACACCGGATGCGAGCGCGGATCGCCCTCGATGCGCAATCCCTTGCGTTCGTTGAGGCGGTATTCGTCCTCGGCGTGAAACGAGGCGCGGCGGCGGATCACGTTGAAGATTTTTCGCAGGCTGTCGTCGTCCTCGACCAGCAGCGCGCCGGTGGACGATCCGACGAACACCTTGACCCCGGCGCAGCCCGGTGCGCGCTCCAGTTCGGGCAGGTCCTGCACGTTGTCGCGGGTGCCGCCGATGAAGAAGGCGAAATCGCAATGCATGCGATGATGCGCCGCCTTCATCTTCACGGCGAACGTTTCCGTCGTCACCGTCAGCGGATTGGTGTTCGGCATCTCGAACACCGCGGTGACGCCGCCCATCACGGCGCTGCGCGAGCCGCTTTCGAGGTCTTCCTTGTGGGTGAGCCCCGGCTCGCGGAAATGGACTTGTGTGTCGATCACGCCGGGCAGGATATGCAGCCCCCGGCAGTCGATCACCTCGGCGGCGGCGGCGTGACCAAGTCCGCCGATGGCGGCGATGCGGCCATCCGATACCGCGATGTCGCCGATCCCCTCGCCGTCCTGATTGACGATGGTGCCTGCTCTGAGAATCACGTCAAATGTCTGGGTCATTTGTCCTGATCATCGTCTCCGACAGCTTTTCCGCACGCTGCAGCGCCACGCGGACCCTTGTTGCGGTCACCTTACCGGCTTACGTTCGGAAGCGAAATCCGGAACGCAGGTTTCCCCGGGGTACTGCGCAAGACCCGCCAAGACAACAATGCCCGGCCAAGAGATAGTGTCATGAAAGCAGCGTTTCTTCCCGACCGGGGGGTGGTCAAGGTCAGCGGCGACGACGCCCG
>NZ_JBPPLY010000020.1:0-38868 GCF_051535215.1 Nitrobacter sp.
GCGATGCTGAAGATCCTGTTGCCGAAGGCCGACCCGAAGAGTGCCGACGCCGCCGACGCGCTCGCCATCGCCATCACCCACGCGCATCACCGGCAAAGCGCGGCGGTTGCGGCGCGGATGAAGGTGGCCGGATGATGAATGTGTTGGTTTGCATCAGGGTAACGGTGAGCGCAGCCTGCTCCCTCTCCCGCTTGCGGGGGAGGGTTGGGGAGGGGGCGGGGTCTTATCCGGAGGCGCGGCGGCCCCCACCCGCCGCACCTCGCCGCGCCAGAGCGCTGCCGGGTGCGTCGACCTCCCCCCGCAAGCGGGAGAGGTAAAGAGCCACCCATGATCGGCAAACTGAAAGGCATCATCGACACCTACGGCGAGGATTACGTCATCCTCGACGTCGGCGGCGTTGGCTACCAAGTGCATTGCGCGTCCCGCACGTTGCAGGCGCTGCCGTCACCGGGCGAGGCCGCGGTGCTGTCGATAGAGACCTATGTGCGCGAGGACCAGATCAAGCTGTTCGGCTTCCGCACCGACCATGAGCGCGAGTGGTTTCGCCTGTTGCAGACGGTGCAGGGCGTCGGTGCGCGGGTGGCGCTCGCGGTGCTCGGTACGCTGTCACCGGCTGATCTCGCCAACGCGATCGCGCTTCGCGACAAGGCGGCAGTGGCGCGCACGCCCGGCGTCGGTCCGAAGGTCGCCGAACGCATCGTGACCGAGCTGAAGGACAAGGCGCCGTCCTTCGCCAGTGTCGATCCCGCCGTCGTGCAACTGGCGGGCGCTATCGACGAGCAGCGCGCGCCGGGTCCGGTGGCTGATGCGATCTCTGCGCTGGTCAATCTCGGTTACGGCCAACCGCAGGCGACGGCCGCGATCGCAGCCGCCTCGCGCAGCGCCGGCGAAACTGCGGAGACCGCGCAACTGATCCGGCTGGGCTTGAAGGAACTGGCGCGGTGACGGCATCTGCGCGGAACATGAAAACACGCGTTGCGCGGAGCGGTTGGCAGGCATTGGCCGTCTTTGTCATTTTCTTGATTGCGGGGCCACCGATCGGTGCGCTGACATCCCTTTTGATGGCCGCCATTTTCAATCCAACAGGCTTGTTCGGAGGAGCAGGGATTGAAGCAGTGATACAAGGAACTCCGTTTGTCATGTTCTTCTCATATCTGTTCGGCGGCATTCAAGCAGCCGTGGTAGGCATGATCGCTGCAGTATCAAGGTATTATAGTCACCGTCAGGTTGTGCCGCTATCCGCTGTATTGGGCGGCTGTCTCTTCGTGTCCTTTGCACTCTCCGTATTAGTGTGGGCACACGACCGGACCGCACATCCGAAGATGTCGACACCAATATTCTCGGTGTTCTGGGTGATGCTGTTGGTGAACCTCGGTGCAGGCATTGGGTGCTGGTTCCTTTCGAATCGTTTGGTGCGTGCGACGTGCGCAGACGCAGAGAGAGCGGCATGACCAATACCTCCCGCATCGTTACGCCCGAGCGCCGCGCCGACGATGTCGGCGACACCGCGCTGCGGCCGCAAAAGCTGGCCGAGTTCGTCGGCCAGGCGCAGGCTCGCGCCAACCTGCAGATCTTCATCGATGCCGCCCGTAAACGAAAAGAGGCGCTCGATCACGTGCTGTTCGTCGGGCCGCCGGGCCTCGGCAAGACCACGCTGGCGCAGATCGTCGCGCGCGAACTCGGCGTCGGCTTCCGCGCCACCTCCGGTCCGGTGATCGCGAAAGCCGGCGATCTCGCGGCGCTCTTGACCAATCTCGAAGAGCGCGACGTGTTGTTCATCGACGAGATCCATCGTCTCTCGCCAGCGGTGGAGGAGGTGCTCTATCCGGCGATGGAGGATTTTCAGCTCGATCTCATCATCGGCGAGGGGCCGGCGGCACGCTCGGTCAAGATCGAGTTGGCGAAGTTCACGCTGGTTGGCGCCACCACGCGCGCGGGGCTCTTGACTAATCCGCTGCGCGACCGCTTCGGGATTCCGGTGCGGCTGAATTTCTACACCATCGATGAGTTGGAGAAGATCGTCAGCCGCGGTGCTCGGGTGCTCGCCGTCGGCATGACAGAGGACGGCGCCAACGAGATCGCCCGCCGCGCCCGCGGCACGCCGCGTATCGCCGGACGGCTGTTGCGGCGGGTGCGCGATTTCGCGTCCGCCGCCGATGCTTCCGCCATCGATCGCAAAGTCGCCGATCACGCGCTCGGCGCGCTCGAAGTCGATGCCGCCGGGCTCGACGCGATGGACCGCCGTTATCTCACGACCATCGCGCTGAACTACGGCGGTGGACCTGTGGGTGTGGAAACCATGGCGGCGGCGCTGTCGGAGCCGCGCGACGCCATCGAGGACATCATCGAGCCGTACCTGATCCAGTGCGGCTACCTGCAGCGCACGCCGCGCGGACGTCTGCTCACCTCGCACGCCTTCCGCCATCTCGGCCTCGCCGAACCCACGCGTGATCCGGCGCAGTTCGGATTGTTCGGCGGCGAGGAGGAGTAGTCTCGTGTCCCGCTCACATCGTCGATCATGGATTGTATGGACGGCGGTATCGGCCGTCCTTGCCGTCTATTGTGCGGCGGGCTTTCTGGCTAGCATGGAGGTATCTGCAGATTTAAAGCTCGAGCCAGGACGGAAAGCCGAACTTAGTTTGCTGTCCGTGACGTCACGTCCACTCTCGATGGAGGTGTGGTTTCAGAGAAAGAATGCGCAGGATCGACGGCCGGAACTCGGTAGCTGGGTAACTGCGCCAGATAACCTTTCCGGCCTCATGAAGTTTGAAAATCCCGGTGCTGCGCTTCGTGTGGTTGCATCACTGCCCGGCCAATCGCCGAAAGCCTATGAGGCGATGCCGACGGAGGGATATTCATCACAAGAGATGGTCCGACGGCTGACCAGCGACCTTGCTGTCCAAGCCGGGACTCGGAGATGGCCACCCAACTGGCGAGATTCGCCAACTCTTCAGGCTGGATTTGCGAAGGTAACAATTCAAATTTCGCATGTTGATCCGGAAATTGCCGGAGAAACCATTCGGCTGGTTGTTTTGCCGGCGCTCGGCTTCAAGGTGGTGCAAGACAACGTGAGCTGGTTGTGGTTCTGTTTTGCCTGGCCCCTGCTTGCTGTTGTTCAAGCGGTATGGGCAGTTGTTCTGATATTTCGTGGCAAGCGAGCAAAATCGTCATGACGAACTCGCCGGCGGCCCCTCTCGATGGGGCGATCCGCGACGGCCGCCACTACATGCGGATTCGCGTGTATTACGAGGACACCGATTTCACCGGCCTCGTCTATCACGCCAACTATCTGCGCTTCATGGAACGCGGGCGCAGCAACTATCTGCGGCTGCTCGGCGCCGATCAGCGCGCGTTGTTCGACGAGGCCGAAAGCGAAGCGCCGGGTTTTGCCTTCGTGGTGCGCTCGATGCAGATCGAGTTTCTCAAGCCCGCGCATATGGACGAGGTGCTCGACATCGTGACGCGACCGCTGGAGGTTCGCGGCGCCTCGATCACGCTGCATCAGGAGGTGCGGCGCGGTGATACGCTGCTGCTGGATGCGAAGGTGAAGGTGGCGTTCGTTTCCGGTGGGCAGGCAAGGCCGATACCGAAGGCACTGCGTGTGGCGATGAAGGCCGATCAAGTCTGATCACTGGCAATCACGTTCGCAAGATCGCGTTGTCCTCGCCGCCGGCGCGAAGATCATGTCTCGACCGGAACCCGCAGGCTGCTGGAGAGTTGCTTCGAGCATGAGGAATTTCGGATCGGATTCGATCCAAAATCATGAAGGCGGATTCCAATATTTCAAAGCGGGATGCGGGCGGACAAACCGCTAAACACCTTATACTCCTCCCGCTCTTAACATGCATCAACGCGCACGCAATCATTGGAGCATGCCATGCCCAGAATCACTCCCTTTCTTTGGTTCGATACGCAAGCCGAGGAAGCCGCGAAGTTCTACGTCTCGGTGTTCGACAATTCGAAGATCGTCGAAACGACGCATTATGGTGAAGGCAGTTCGAAGCCGGCCGGGACGGTGCTGACCGTGGAGTTCGAGCTCGATGGCACCCGCTTCCTGGCGTTGAACGGCGGCCCGCATTTTCAGTTCAGCGAAGCGACCTCGTTCAGCATCGGCTGCAAGTCGCAGGACGAGATCGACTACTACTGGGACAAGCTCACCGCCGGTGGTGGCGGCCCGCTCAAGGGAGGCTGGCTCAAGGACAGGTTTGGCGTGTCGTGGCAGGTCGTGCCCGAGATGATGCCGCGTTTGCTGCAGGATCCGGACCGCGCCAGGGCCAGCCGCGCCATGAAGGCGATGCTGAAGATGAAAAAGATCGTTATCGCCGATATCGAGGCGGCGGCGAACGGAACGGTCAACGCGTGAGGCGTCGCTGTCCGCGTGCATGTCGATCGGCCGATGAAAGCAATCGGCCGCAGGTCTATCTCACGTAGAAGATACAGGCGGCGATCACCAGCAGCGACGTCACCGCCATGGCATGTGCGAACAGGTGCGCGAGCGCGCCGGATGCCGTCCGCCTTGTTGCATCGGTCATGATGTCCTCGCCATTTTGTTGGTCAGCGATGCTGGCCAGGGTGGTTTGGGCATGACTCATCGCGGCGCGAAATTGCGCGAGTCAAAATCGGAATCGATGTACGCGGAACGCCCCTTGGAATTGCTGCGGCCGCATTTGTCCCCACGGCCGAAGCAATGACGCAAGCGTGATCAAGCAATGCGGCAGGAATTTGTTTGCGATGACCCTCGCGGGATGTGCTTCCGTGTCGCCCGGGACACGCATGACGGCCTCGTTGCGTGTCGCCTCATCCATGCACGGCGCTGGTGATGTCACGAGCGTCGCTGCCTCGCGGCAGAACGTTCTCGCCGCGGCGCCTTGCGAAGCCAGACGAAATCAGTGACGTTTCCCTCTGGCTCATGTAAGAACCATTCACATGAGCTGGCGCAAGGACCATCGCCGCCCCGAGCGCGGCTACCATCACGGCAATCTGAAGGAGGCGCTGCTGCAGGCGGCGCTTGGCCTGATCGCCGAGAAAGGTGCGGCGGGATTCACCTTTGCCGATGCCGCGCGCTCGGCCGGCGTCAGCCCTGCCGCGCCGTACCGGCATTTCCGCGACCGCGACGAATTGCTGGCGAGCATCGCCCAGCGCGGCTTCGAGCAGTTCGAGGCGGAACTGACCAAGGCCTGGGATGACGGCCGTCCCGACACTGTCACCGCTTTCGAGCGTGTGGGTCGGGCCTATCTCGCCTTCGCCCGCAACGAGCCCGCATATTATTCGGCGATGTTCGAATCCGGGGTGCCGATCGACGTCAATCCCATGCTGTCGGCTGCGAGCGAACGCGCCTTCGCCATCATCCGCGCGGCGGCGGAACGGCTCGCCGCGCTGACGCCGCCGGGCGTCGCCCGGCCCCCGGCGCTGATGATGGCTCTCCACATCTGGTCGATGTCACACGGCATCGCCTCGTTGTTCGGCCGCGGCGATGCGGCGCGCCGCAAGCTGCCGATGTCCGCCGAAGACCTGCTCGAAGCCGGCGTGCTGATTTATCTGCGCGGACTCGGCTTTCCGGCCGACCGCAAGCCGTCGGATGAGGCGGCGCGACCTGAACCGCCGTCGGAACCTGTGCCGCCGCGGGGACCGTGGGGTCACAAATCCGCGACCTGACCGCGGGAGCGTGTCTATCCGGACCGCCGGCGCGATCATTCCCTGCAAGGGTAATAACGTCCAACGCCTTCTGGCGGATCGTCTTTTCATCCCGAGCCAGTTGCGGTTCGTGCTCCGCTCAATGTGATGAGTCGTCACAATCGGGAACCGCGCCAACATCAAACACCACTATTTGCGGACCATTCCGCGCTTGACAAAATCCCTTAATGATCTACTTATGTAAATGTTATTTACATTCACGCGACATGATGCCGTTCAGGAGAAGGCCATGGCTCAAACCACTGACTACGACCGCTGGAACGGCCCCAACCAGATGCAGGGCCAAGGTTGCTACCCCTATTCCCGCTTCATGAACGCGCCGTGGCATCCGCTTCGGATCGTCCTGATCGTGCTGGGTTTCATGGTGTGGTGGCCGATCGGTCTCGCGATTCTCTTCTTCACACTCGGGAGCAGAAAAATGGGTTGCTGGAGCAACGATCGTTTCGAGAACAAGATGCAGCGGATGCAATCCAAGATGGACCGGATGCGCGATCACATGGAGCGCAGGGGTTTCGGATTCTCCGGTTTCCCCGGCTTCGGTGCGCCCTCCAGCGGCAACCGTGCCTTTGATGAGTATCGCATGGAGACGCTGCGGCGGCTCGAGGAAGAGCAAAAGGAATTCAAGGATTTCCTCGAGCGGCTACGCCACGCCAAGGACAAGGAAGAGTTCGATGCGTTCATGGCGCAGCATCGCACCCGTCCGACGCCGCCGAACGATCAGGCACAAGGTCAGTAAACAAGACGACACGATAAGCCCGCCACCCACGCCGAAATCACCGTCCGCCTGTTCCGCAGGCGGGCGGTTTTTTTGCTGTCATTTTGCATTGAAGTCCTCCAAAGGATTTTCGATGCCGCACCGGATCAGCGAACGCCGACCAGCCCGAGCCGGTGATGTGCGAGAACCGGCCAGCGGGGTTCGACCGTCTGTGCCCCGCCGATCCGTCCTGCCGCCGTCGCCTCGCGCGCAAGTGACGGAGGAGGAGCCGTTTTCACGGCCCTGTTTCATCTCCGGTAACCCGATTTTAACCAAGATTAGCGTCTGGTTACGAGCGTGAAGACGCGCCGAAAGCCCTCGTTTTGACACGTTGGCAGGGGATGCAGGTTCTGGCTTTGGACCAGCCTCCCATGTGACCCAACCAGCTTTCCGCGTTGGCGCTTTACGCCGCGTGCGCTTCGTGGCTGTGAACCGGCGGCGGAGGTCGCCCCGGGGTCGACAGGGATATCTTGCGTTGAGAGGATACCGCTTATGAATCCGGCCGACGTGGCCCAGTCAGCCTTGCCCATCGCCTCAGCCGACGTGTCGCTGATAACGCTTTTTTTCCATGCTCACTGGATCGTGAAGGCGGTGATGCTCGGCCTTCTCGGCTGCTCGGTGTGGGTATGGGCGATCGCGATCGACAAGATGTTTCTCTACGCCCGCACCAAGCGCGCGATGGATCGCTTCGAGCAGGCCTTCTGGTCGGGAGAGTCGATCGAGGATCTGTACCGGGCGCTGTCGGCAAAGCCGACGCAGTCGATGGCCGCTTGCTTTGTCGCGGCGATGCGCGAGTGGAAACGGTCTTTCGAAAGTCAGGCGCGCTCATTCGCCGGACTTCAGATGCGTATCGAGAAAGTGATGAATGTCTCGATCGCGCGCGAGATCGAGCGGCTGGAACGGCGGCTGCTGGTGTTGGCCACTGTCGGGTCGGCCGGCCCCTTCGTCGGCCTGTTCGGCACCGTCTGGGGCATCATGTCGAGCTTCCAGTCGATCGCCGCGTCGAAAAACACCTCGCTTGCGGTTGTGGCGCCCGGCATCGCCGAAGCGCTGTTCGCAACGGCCATCGGCCTTATCGCTGCCATTCCCGCGACTATTTTCTACAACAAGTTTACGGCGGAAGTGAATCGTCAGGCCCAGCGGCTCGAGGGTTTCGCCGACGAGTTTTCCGCGATCCTATCACGTCAGATCGACGAGCGGACTTGAGGCCTTAGGGCATGGAAATGGACGGTCCTCATGGCGATGAATCCGGCAGCAGCTTCCTCGGGCGGCGGACGGCGCGGGCGGCGGCGCTCGCAGCCGATGGCCGAGATCAACGTCACGCCGATGGTCGACGTCATGCTGGTACTGTTGATCATCTTCATGGTGTCGGCGCCGCTTCTGACCGTGGGCGTGCCGCTCGATCTGCCGCAGACCCAGGCCAAGAGCCTCGAGCAGGACAAGACGCCGCTGCAACTGTCGGTAGACGTCCAGGGGCGCATCTTCATCAACGACACCGAAGTCACGATGGAAGAACTGGTCCCGAAATTGACGGCGATCACCGACGCGCGCGGCGGTCTCGACGAGCGTATATTCATGCGCGCCGACAAGAAGGCCGATTACGGGACGGTGGCCCGGGTGATGGGCAAGCTGTCGGGCGCCGGCTTCAAGCGGCTGGCGCTGGTTACCGAAGTGGAGCAGGGATCTTAAAGCGTTTTCGAGCGAAGCGGTACCGGTTCGCGTGAAGAAAACGCGTCAAATCAAACTCATGGAGCCCCGCCTCTGATCTATCGGAAGCAGAAAGGCTCTAGTATGCACGCTGGGATCGTCGGGGTACTAGGTTGAAGGTCAAGATCGACAAGACACTGGCAGCGTCGATTGCCCTGCACGTCCTCGTGATCGGGTGGGGGCTGGTGTCGTTTTCGTCGAAGGCTTTCGAATCGGTGCCGGAGGAGTCGCTGCCGGTCGATATCATCTCGGCCGATCAACTCGCGCATGTGACGGCGGGCATGAAAACCGGCAAGAAGGAAAACCCGAAGCCGCTGGTCGAGAAGGTCGCCGATCCCACGCCGCCGCCGGAGGATACCGTCGGCAAGATCGACGACAAGAAGCCGCCGGTCGTGACCGACGTGGCGCCCAAAGAACAACCGAAACCTGATGACAAGGCCGCTGCCGAGGCCGCAGCAGCAGCGAAGGCCGAAGCGGCAGCCAAAGCAGCAGATGCAAAGGCCAAGGCGGATGCGAAAGCCAAAGCAGAGGCCGCGAAGGCTGAGGCGGAAGCCGTAGCCGAGGCGAAGGCAGAGGCTCAAGCCAAGGCCAAGGCGAAGGCTGAAGCGCAGGCGAAAGCAAAAGCGGAGGCTAAGGCGAAAGCGGAAGCCAAGGCCAAAGTCGAGGCAAAGGCCAAGGCTGAAGCCGACGCGAAAGCCCAGGCAGTGGCGAAGAAAGCCGAGCGCGTGTTCGACCAATCGAAGATCGCGGCGCTGCTCGACAAGCGTGATCCGACCCGCAGTTCCGTCACCGGCGCCACGCTGAATTCGAACGCCGCGCTGGGCCTGGCGCATGGCAAGTCGGCCGATAATTCCGCGACCTGGGGCGCGATGTTCAAGTCGCAGGTCGAACGTTGCTGGAAAAAGCCCTATGGCGGCCTCGAAGCGCAGATGACCGAAGCGGTGTTCAGCATAAAGTTGAAGCGCGACGGCACGCTCGAGACCACGCCGACAGCGATCAGCAGCCCGTCGACGCCATATTTCCGTGTTTATCAGGAGAGCGCGTTGCGCGCGATCATCGAGTGCCAGCCATACAATCTGCCGGCGCAATTTTTCGACGAGTGGAAATTCTTCGAACCCGTATTCACTGAACGAAAGTCGTAAAGAGCCGTAGCGACGAGCCTCGCCGAGATGGAAGAAGCCTGTACCGATGATTGAAAGACATGGATCTGCAAGATTTGGAATTGAAAGATTTGGATTGCCGAGAGTACCCGTGCGCCTGAATCGCCGACAGATGATTTCCGCCATGGCCTCGGCGGGCGTGTTGCTGGGCGCCCGGCACGCCTTCGGACAGGCGCGGGTGCAGATCGATCAGGGCAACGTTGCGCCGCTGCCGATCGCTATACCGAATTTCGTTGCCGGATCGCCGTCGGACGGCGAGGTCGGCGCTGGTGTCGCGCAGGTCATCACCAACAACCTCAAGCGCAGCGGCTTGTTCGCGCCGATCGATCAGGCCGCCTATATCGAGAAGATCACCAACATCGACGTGCCACCGCAGTTCGCCAACTGGAAGACCATCAACGCGCAGGCGCTGGTGACGGGCCGCATGACGCGTCAGGGCGACGGCCGGCTCAAGGCCGAGTTTCGCCTGTGGGATGTCGCGACCGGCCAGCAGCTCGCAGGCCAGCAATATTTCACGTCGCCGGAATACTGGCGGCGGATCGCGCACATCATTTCGGATCAGATCTATGAGCGCCTGACCGGCGAGAAAGGCTATTTCGACAGCCGCGTGGTGTTCGTCGACGAGAGCGGACCCTCGCAGCACCGCGTCAAGCGTCTGGCCCTGATGGATCAGGACGGCGCCAATGTGCGTTATCTCACGCGCGGCGCCGATCTTGTGATCACGCCGCGCTTTTCGCCCTCGACCCAGGAAATCACCTACATGGAGTTCGGGCAGGGTGATCCGCGGGTCTATCTGTTCAACATCGAAACCGGACAACGCGAAATCGTCGGCAACTTTCCGGGCATGTCATTCGCGCCGCGTTTTGCGCCCGACGGCCAGCGCATCATCATGAGTCTGCAGCAGGGCGGCAACTCCAACCTGTTCGTGATGGATCTTCGCTCCAAGTCGACCACGCGCCTGACCGACACGCCGGCGATCGACACCTCGCCGTCCTATTCGCCGGACGGCGGCCGCATCTGCTTCGAGTCCGATCGCGGCGGCAAGCCGCAAATCTACGTGATGGGGGCGACCGGGGGTGCGGCGCAGCGCATCTCGTTCGGCGAGGGTTCCTACTCCACTCCGGTCTGGTCGCCGCGCGGCGACTACATCGCCTTCACCAAGCAGGGTGGCGGTCAGTTTTCCATCGGCATCATCAAGCCGGATGGCTCGGGAGAACGGATCCTGACCTCGGGATTTCACAACGAGGGACCGACCTTCGCGCCGAACGGCCGGGTGCTGATGTTTTTCCGCGACCCCGGCGGCAACAGTGGCCCGTCGCTCTACACGATCGACGTCTCGGGTCGCAACGAGCTGAAGGTTCCCACGCCCGGTTTCGCATCCGATCCGGCTTGGTCGCCCCTGCTCTCATAGTCCAGTCCGCCTCGGAGGCGGCGGGAGCGCTGGTCGCAAAGCCCTGCGAATGTGCTTTGTAGAGCGCATCGCCAGGCCGGCCTCCCTTGATCCTGACATTCGCCGGAAGGCGCCCGAAAGGGAACGATACGACCTTTGAACCGGCCTGCTAGGTTCCTGATTCAGGAAGCAAATCCGGTTTTTCTGCGATCGGCTCAATGTCTTGCTAACGATGTTCGCTCAGAAAGGCTTCACCAGCATTCGGTAACACTGTGCGCTCCGAACAAGGATGCGCGCGCCCCCGATGCAATTGGCCGATCACCATCGCGATACCGATACGATGTCGCCAGCGATATATGCGGCGCTCGTGGGTTCGCTGTTTCAGAATCCGGTACCGATGTTCGCCGGCGCGGTTTGCGCGGCGATTGCCGCCACCATGACCGCGTTGAAGACCGGCAATCATCTGCTGTGGCCCTGCGCCGTGTCCCTCGTTCTGATCGGCGGACTCCGCAGCTTCGATATGGTGAAATACAAGCGCCGCCGCTCGGACCTGACCGTGACGGAGGCAACCAGCTGGGAGATACGATACCAGATCGGAGCGGTGCTCTACGCGATTGCACTCGGTGCATGGTGTGCCGTCGCGCTCCTGATGACCGACGACGCGGTCGCGCATATGATCTGTATCGCGGTGACCACGGGATACGTGGCGGCCGGCGCCGGCCGCGCCTACGGGCGCCCGTGGATCTTCCACCTGCAGATATTGCTGACCTGCGGACCCATGGCGGGGGCGATGGCGCTGCGCTTCGATCCCTACTACCTCGGGATGGCGCTTCTCACCGTTCTGTATTTCCTCGGCCTCGAGAGGATCACCACGAGACTGCAGGCGATTTTCGTGCGCGCCCTGATCGCGCGCGAACGCGAAGCGGCGCTCGCCACCCAGTTCGACACCGCACTGAACAACATGCCGCATGGCCTGTGCATGTTCGGCGCCAATGGTCGTCTCGGCGTGATGAACTGTCGCTTCAGCGAGATGATGCATCTCGCCGACGGCTTCGTGCATCGCAATGTCGGCGCGCCGGAGGTCATCGCGGCGTGCGTCGCTGCCGGAACGATGTCATCCGAAAACGGCCGGACGATCATTTCGGAACTCGAGAATTCGCAGGCCGGTGCGATCGTGACCGCCGACGCAGATACGGAGCATGGCCGGGCGCTGTCGTGGACGTTCCAGCCGATGGCCTGCGGAGGCACCGTCGTTCTCGTCGAGGACATCACGGAGCGGCGCAAGGCGGAAGCGCGAATCAGCCATCTCGCCCGCTTTGATTCCCTGACGGAACTGCCCAACAGGCTCAGCTTTCGCGACGAAATCGAACGCCTGCTGGCAGCACCGAACAGCGAGTCGCGGCTCTCGGCGCTGCTGTTCATCGATCTCGATCAATTCAAGCAGATCAATGATACGCTCGGCCATCCCTGTGGCGACCACCTGTTGTGCATTGTCGCCGACCGGCTCCGCGGAATGCTGCGACCGGAGGATTTCGTCGCTCGGTTCGGCGGCGACGAGTTCGTCGTGTTCCAGCAAAACATCCATTCGCCGGAGGAGGCGGCCGCGTTGTCCCGCCGCATCGTCGAACGGCTTACCGAGCGATACGAGGTCGACCGTCACCTTGTCGAGATCGGCGCGAGCATCGGTATCGCGCTGACGTCGCCCGGCGCCACCGCCGACAACCTTCTCAAGAACGCCGATATGGCGCTGTACCGGGCCAAGGCGGGCGGTCGTGGAACGTTCTGCTTCTTCCGCAGCGAGATGGCGGAAACCGTCGAAGCGCGCCGCGTCCTCGAACACGATCTGCGCAAGGCGCTGGCCAACGAGGAGTTCGAACTGTTCTATCAGCCGCTGGTCAACCTGAAGTCGGGGCGGATCACGGTCTGCGAGGCGCTGCTGCGCTGGAATCATCCGACGCGCGGAACCGTGTCCCCGATGGACATCATTCCGGTGGCGGAGGAGATGGGCCTCATCATCGATCTCGGCCGCTGGATTTTGCGCAAGGCCTGCATGGAATGCATGACCTGGCCGGACGCTGTCAGCGTCGCCGTCAATTTTTCGTCGCAGCAGTTCCACCAGCGCGAGATCCTGAGCGAGGTCCGCTATGCGCTGGAGGTCTCCGGTCTTCCGGCGCACCGCCTGGAGATCGAGATCACGGAATCATCCTTGCTGCGCAACACCCAGTGGACGCTCGATGCGTTGACGCAGCTGCGCTCGGCCGGGGTGAGGATTTCCCTGGACGACTTCGGCACCGGCTATTCGAGCCTCAGTTATCTGCACAATTTCCCGCTGCAGAAGGTCAAGATCGACCGCTCGTTCCTTGAAGGGATCGATACGGATCGGCCGTTGACGCTGTTGCGCGGCGTGGCGCGGCTGAGCGCCGATCTCGGCATGTCTGTCGTGGTGGAAGGCATCGAAACCAACGAGCAGCTCGAACTCATCAGCGCCGACGGAACGGTGAGCGAAGCGCAGGGCTATCTCTTCAGCCGGCCGGTCTCCGCGTCCCGTATCCGTCAACTGCTGGATGCCTCCCATGGACGCCGTCAGCGTGACGACAATGTGAAGGTCCTTCCGTCACGGTCGATCGCCTAAAATTTTTTCCTACAACTCACCCCGCCTCGAATTGAAATCTTCTAATTCGGTTCGAAGCGCAACCGATGCAGATTAACGATATTATTATTATTGGAGGGTAGGGATTAACGCTAATGCTTCGTTACCTTTGCAATAAGTTAGCAAAGCGTTAACCTTCGATCGTCGGCTGGGATTCAAGGTGGATCGGGGGTGTTCCAATGAGTTCAGCTCAACAGACAATTGCCAAGCCAGCAGATCGCGGCATCGAGCTTCTCGATCGGATCGACTATCGCCTGATGGAAACGCGGGCGGAGAGGGACGTCATCTATCGCCTGCGATATCGCGCCTACCTGAAGGAAGGGGCGATCGAGCCTAATCCCGATCATAAAATCACCGATCGGTTCGACGATATGCCGAACTCCTGGGTTTTCGGCGTTTATCTGGATGGCGTGCTCGCCAGTTCCATCCGCCTCAGCATTTCCTCGCCGGAATATCCGCTTTGTCCGTCGGTGGACGTGTTCCAGGATTATCTTCAGCAGGAGGTCGATCAAGGCAAGGTCATGGTTGACCCGACCCGCTTCGTCGCTGATCCGGAAATCGCCGGACGATTTCCGGAATTGCCATACCTCACGCTTCGGCTGTGCTTTGTCGCCTGCAGTTTTTTTCACGCCGATCTTGGGCTGGCCACCGTCCGCGCCGAGCATCGCACGTTCTACACGCGCCTGTTCAATCACCAGCCGCTGAGCCCGCCGCGCCTCTACCCGGGTCTGATCAAGCCGATTTGCCTGATGGCGGTCGATTTTCCGGCCTCGCGCGAAAAGGTCTTCGCCCGCTATCCTTATCTGCGTTCGAGTTATTTCGAGCGCCGGATGTTGTTCGAGCGAAGGAACGGAACCCCGATGCCCGTGCTGACCGGTTCCGCTCTTCCGTTCGCGCGCGCCTCGATTGCCCCGAAGCTTTGATTTGATCCCGACCGTTCCGGCTTTTCCCAGTTAGCGATCGATAGCTTGCCTCCGGCAACGACCGAATATGCCCGTTATCATGCGTTTCCCGGCGGTGCGGAAGCGCCGGAGCGCGATGGGAGAGGCAATCGAGTGCGTATCCCGCTAACCCGGTAGTCAGGACCGAAGACAGGCTGCCGAAGAGGCTGTCGCTTCACCGTCGCGCCACATTTGCAACCCATTAACCATCGCGGCGCTCTTTCCGGAAAACTTCACATTTGATGCAGTCGGGCAACGTCTCATCAAGGTTGACGGAACGTTCGCTTAACCATCGCCCTGTAGAGCGGATGACAGTGGAAAAACGTGAGCGTGGAGGCTCCGGAATGTTACATCAGATGCCAATCCTCCGGGGATTGAAGCTGGCCGCCGTGCTCGCGGTGGCGCTGTCGATGGGTGCCTGTGCCAACAAGAACGGCATGGGCGCGGACGGCGCCATGGCCGGGGCCGCTACGCCGGGCAGCCAGCAGGATTTCGTGGTCAACGTCGGCGATCGCGTCTTCTTCGAAAGCGACCAGACCAACCTGTCGCCGCAGGCAGTGACGACCCTGGAGAAACAGGCGCGCTGGCTGCAGACCTATCCCCGCTATTCCTTCACGATCGAAGGCCATGCCGACGAACGTGGCACGCGCGAGTACAACATCGCGCTGGGCGCCCGCCGTGCGCAGACGGTTCGTGCCTTCCTCGCATCGCGCGGCATCGATTCCGGCCGGATGCGGACGATCTCCTACGGCAAGGAGCGCCCGGTGGCGGTCTGCAACGACATCTCCTGCTGGTCCCAGAACCGCCGTGCCGTCACGGTGTTGAACGCCAGCTCCTGACAATGTCGCGCATCCGTGATTTCGACCGGCGCCTTTGGGCGCCGGTTTTGTTTTGGGCCGGTGTCGCATCGCGCGTTGGAGCGAGACATCTCCTTGGCTTGACACGAGGATGGAGACCGGTTCGCGTCTAGAAAACGCATCAAAACAAAATCATAGAGCCGCGCTCCTGATTTCGTCAGAATTCGAAAGGCTCAAGGGAAGATCTAAACAGAAGACTGATCGGAAAGATCGTCGTAAAGTGATTGCCGGTGTTGGACCAAGTCACATTTTCGGCGCAGTCGGGTTCTCAATGGATGCGCTTTCGATGCGACGTTCATTTCAATCGTCAGGCCAAAATGTCACCCATAGCTCCGATGCTTGCGCGCGCAGCGGCCGTTGCCGTCGCGCTTGCGCTGTCGTCACCCGCCTTCGCGCAATACGACGTCGATCCTGAAATCCGCATCCAGCAACTGGAAGACCAGCTCAGAACGCTGACCGGACAGAACGAGGAACTGCAACATCGGAATCGGATGCTCGAGCAACAATTGCAGCAGTTGCAGCCTGCGGGTGCGCCGCCTGCCGTCGCCGCCGCTCCGTCGGCACAATCGGCTCCGACCTACAGTCAGCCGTCCTACGATCCGCGGGGAGGGCAGGCGCCCGTTGTCCAGGAGCAACCGGTCAGCGTGCCCGCGCAGGGCCATCGCGGTGATGCCTTCGATCCCAGCCGGAATCCGAACGCCCCCGGCGCACCGCGTGCGCTCGGTGGCGGACAGATGCCGATAGCGGGAGAGGCTGCGGGCTCGCCTGGCGGCCGGGAAGCCGGTGCGCCACTCGACCTCGCCAATACCAGCCCGCGTCGGCCGGGTGGGTATTCGGCGTCCGAGCCGGCTCCGTCTTCTACCGGCGGTCTGACGACGCTGCCGCCGTCGGCAACGCCGCGCGACGAATTCGATCTGGGCATCGGCTACATGCAGCGGAAGGACTATGCGCTCGCCGAGGAAACCATGCGCAATTTCACCCACAAATACCCGACCGATGCGCTGACGGGCGATGCGCAGTACTGGCTTGGTGAAAGCCTCTTTCAGCGCCAGAAATATCGCGAGGCGGCCGAGGCCTTTCTCGGCGTGACCACCAAATACGACACCTCGGCGAAGGCGGCGGATGCCCTGCTGCGGCTCGGACAATCGCTGGCGGCGCTGAAGGAGAAGGAAGCCGCTTGCGCCGCGTTGGGCGAAGTGACGCGCAAATATCCGCGCTCCTCGGCGGGCGTGAAGCAGGCTGTGGACCGCGAGCAGAAGCGGGTGAAGTGCTGAGGATCTGACTTCGGAACCCTACGTCCGCATTCCGCCGGTGCAGGCCTTGATTTCCGGTCGGCCCGTTCTCTAGCGTTTTCGAGCGACGAATGTCCTCGGGCTTGATCCGAGTGGAAGGCTTCAGGCTGAAATGTCGAGATTGCCGCCGATGCCCGGCGCGTTGTTCGCCGCCGGGCTGGTCTGCGGCGGGACGAGCAACTGAAGCACCTGCGCCTGCGCGTCGAGGTTCATTTTCAATGCGCGGGTCGCAATCTGCGACTGCGTGTTTGCCGCCATCATGCCTGCGGCGGCCGCAACCAGACTCATATCCATGCGTAGAACTCCACGGCCCGTTCTAGCGAACCAAGGTTAAAGAATTCCCGGGGATGAAAATCAGCGCGTCGGAACCGGTTTTTCGCCACGGTAATCGTAAAAGCCGCGCTGACTCTTGCGGCCAAGCCATCCGGCCTCAACGTATTTTACCAGCAGCGGACAGGGCCGGTACTTGGAGTCGGCCAGTCCCTCGTGCAGCACCTGCATGATCGACAGGCAAGTGTCGAGGCCGATGAAATCGGCGAGTTCAAGCGGGCCCATCGGATGGTGCGCGCCGAGCCTCATGGCGGCGTCGATCGCCTCGACGTTGCCGACGCCTTCGTACAGCGTGTAGATCGCCTCGTTGATCATCGGCAGCAGAATCCGGTTGACGATGAAGGCCGGGAAATCCTCGGATACGGCGATCTGCTTGCCGAGCTTGCCGACAAATGCCTTGGCCGCATCGAAAGTCGCATCGTCGGTCGCGATGCCGCGGATCAGTTCCACCAGTTCCATCAGTGGCACCGGATTCATGAAGTGAATGCCGATGAACCTCTCCGGCCGGTCGGTGGACGAAGCAAGCCGCGTAATCGAAATCGACGACGTGTTCGAGGCAATGATGGCCTCAGGCTTCAGTACCGCGCACAGAGCATGAAAAATCTTGCGCTTGACCTCCTCCTTCTCGACGGCGGTCTCGATCACCAGATCGCAATCGGCAAGCCCGTTGAGATCTTCGGTCTGTCCGATCCGCGCAAGCGCCTTGTCGCGAGCATCCTCGGTGATGATCTTCTTCGACACCTGGCGCGACAGGTTGCTGTTGATGAGGGCCATGGCCGACTTCAACTGATCGGAGGACAAATCGTTGAGGACCACGTCAAACCCGGCGAGGGCCGCCACATGCGCTATGCCGTTGCCCATCTGCCCCGAACCGATCACGCCGACTTTTTTGATCATTGCCGCCATCTTGTCATCTCACCGGTCCTGAACCGCGCAGACTTCGGTTCGTCCCATTCTTGCACAAACACCCGCCGAAGTCCGTTGCCTCCGCCGAGTATTCTTTAGGATCGTCAGCGGCCGAGCTTACCCAGTTGTTCGGTGAGTTCGGGGACCGCCTCATACAAGTCGGCCACCAGGCCGTAATCCGCAACCTGGAAAATCGGAGCATCCGCATCCTTGTTGATCGCGACGATCACCTTGGAGTCCTTCATGCCGGCGAGATGCTGGATCGCTCCGGAAATACCGATGGCGATGTAAAGCTCCGGGGCCACGACCTTGCCGGTCTGTCCGACCTGCCAATCGTTCGGCGCGAAGCCGGAATCCACCGCCGCACGCGACGCCCCGACGCCGGCGCCGAGCTTGTCCGCCAGCGGTTCGATATACTTGGCGAAGTTGGCGCTGCTGCGCATGCCGCGGCCACCGGACACAATGATTCTGGCGGACGCCAGCTCCGGGCGATTGTTCCTGGCGACGCGTTCGCCGACGAAAGTCGAAAGACCTGGATCTGCGACCCCGGCGACGGCCTCCACCGGAGCGCTACCGCCTTCGCCGGTCGCGGCGAAAGTCGAACTCCGAACCGTGATGACTTTCTTGGCGTCCCTGGACCTGACCGTCTGGATCGCATTGCCGGCATAGATCGGCCGCTCGAACGTATCGGGCGCGACGACCTTGATGATCTCCGAGATCTGCATCACGTCGAGCAGCGCCGCGACGCGCGGCATCACGTTCTTGAAGCGTGACGTCGCCGGCGCGACGAACGCATCGTAGCCCGGCGCCAGCGAGCGGATCAGCGCGGCGAGCGGCTCGGCGAGATCGTGGGCGTAGGCCGGGTCGTCCGCGAGCAGCACTTTCGCGACGCCCTTCAGTTTCGCGGCCGCCTCGGCGGCGCCCCTGGCGTTTTCACCGGCCACGAGCACGTCGACCGGCGCGCCAAGCTGGGCGGCCGCGGTCAGCGCCTTGTTGGTCACGTCCTTCAGCGAAGCCTGGTCGTGTTCGGCAATCAGCAGCGTGGTCATCAGATCACCCCGGCTTCGTTCCTGAGCCTGGACACCAGTTCGGCAACGTCCTTGACCTTGACGCCCGCCTTGCGGCCCGGAGGCTCGGTCGTCCTGAGGACTTCGAGGCGCGGCGCGAGATCGACGCCGTACAGTTCGGCGGCCCTCTCCACGATCGGCTTCTTCTTCGCCTTCATGATGTTTGGAAGGCTGGCATAGCGCGGCTCGTTGAGCCGCAAGTCCGTCGTCACGATCGCCGGCGCTTTGATGCGGACCGTCTGCAGACCGCCGTCGACTTCGCGCGTCACTTTGAAATAGGCTCCGTCGACTTCAAGCTTCGATGCGAAGGTCGCCTGCGCCCATCCAAGCAGCCCGGCCAGCATCTGGCCGGTCTGGTTTGAATCATCATCGATCGCCTGCTTGCCGAGAATGATCAGACCCGGGCCTTCCTCTTCGACAACGGCCCTGAGAATCTTCGCAACCGCCAGCGGCTCGACCGGCGCCTCGGACCTGACCAGGATGCCGCGGTCGGCACCCATGGAGAGACCGGTGCGGATCGTTTCCGCGGCTTGCGCGGGCCCGATCGACACCAGCACGACCTCGCTCGCCTTGCCGGCTTCTTGAAGGCGCAGGGCTTCCTCGATCGCGATTTCGTCGAACGGATTTATCGACATCTTGGCTTTGGCTGTGTCGACGCCGGACCCGTCGCTTTTGACCCGGATCTGCACGTTGAAATCGACAACCCGCTTGACCGGCACCAGAATCTTCATCGACCCTCTCTCGAACCGAGCTTTGGCTGGATCAACTAGAGCATTTTCCGGCGAAGTGGATACCGGTTCGCCGCGAGAAAATGCGACCAGACAATATTTCTGGAGCATGGGCCGATGCAACTTGATCGGATCATGCTCCGGAAATGTGAGCTTCGGCGCGGAACCTAAAGGTCCCGTTTCCGGCGGTCAACGCAGGAAGGCCAAAAATCGCAGTCCCTGTAACGTTTTCGCGCGAAACACGTTCTCGATTGGAGGATCGATCCGTCTCGCGTCACGACAATACGTTATCTGTTTTGACCCGGCACCCAGAGCACGTCGCGCGCGCCCTTGTCATTCATGAACCGGCTGGCCACGAACAGAAAATCCGACAACCGATTCATGTATTGGACCGCGGCATCGTTGACCGGCTCGCGGGGCTGTGAGGCGAGTTCCACCATCATGCGTTCGGCGCGACGGCAAATGGTTCGCGCCAGATGCAGATATGCGGCGGCGGGCGTCCCTCCCGGCAGCACGAACGACGTCAGTTCGGTCAGGCCGGCATTGAGGTGGTCGATGTCATTCTCCAGACGGACCACCTGGCTGGACACCACGCGCAGCCGTTCCGCCTTGCCCTCGCGCTGGGGCACTGCAAGGTCGGCACCCAGGTCGAAGAGATCGTTCTGGATGCGGCCCAGCATCCCGTCCAGATCGGGCGCACCGGAAAGATGAAGCCGGACCACGCCGATGGCAGCGTTGGTCTCGTCGACGGTTCCGTAGGCGCCGACGCGGAGATCGTATTTCGGGCGGCGCTCACCGGTGCCGAGCGCGGTGGTGCCGTCGTCGCCGGTACGGGTGTAGATGCGGTTGAGAACGACCATCAGTCCTGCCCGTGCGGGCTATCAATCCGTCACTGTCCCATCATCCAGATCGTCACCATGGTGATGACGATCGCAACGAACTGCAGGAAAACCCGCATCCGCATCAGTTTCTGCGAGCGGTTGGGACTGCCGCCGCGCATCATGTTGATCAAGCCCATCAGCAATACGGCGGCGACCGAAGCCACCGCTACCGGCACCAAAACCATGCTCAGAAATACCGTCATGCCGTATACATAACACCACCACCGCGGCTACGCCATGCCTCGCGAAGAATTCGGCCCCGGCGCAACGATCTGGCCTTTTATGTATTGATATCAGACAGTAACCGGTGTCGACGAAGCGCCGTCCGACCTTGACCAGGTGAAACGTGAGACGAATCCGCTACGCCTACAGGGTCGGAATGGACGCCTTCTACACGTTCCTTGCCGACGACGGCTGGGCGATCGCAAGCCATATCGCGCTGTCCGCGCTGATGGCGCTGTTTCCGTTTCTGATCGTCCTGACGTCGCTGGCGGGCTTCTTGGGGTCGAAGGGGCTTGCCGACCAGGCGGCGGAGCTGATGCTCCAGATCTGGCCGGATCAGGTCGCAAATGCATTGTCCGGCGAAATCCATGACGTGCTGACGACCACGCGGGGCGACGCGTTGACGGTGGGCGCCGTACTCGCGGTCTATTTCGCGTCGAACGGCGTCGAAAGCCTGAGAGTGGCGCTCAACCGCGCCTACGCGGTGATCGAGCAGCGCCGCTGGTACTGGCTGCGACTGGAATCGATCGGCTATACGCTGGTGGCTGCCGTGACCACCCTTGCGATGGCGTTCCTGATCGTTCTCGGCCCGCTGATCATCGCCACCGCGAAGCGCTACATCCCGTTGATCGTCGAATCGAACGAAACCCTGCTCAACATCGCCCGCTACGGCATCACCGTGCTTGCGATGTTCATCGCGCTCGTGATCCTGCACGCGTGGCTGCCGGCGGGCCGGCGGTCCTTCCTTCAGATCATTCCCGGCATCATCTTCACCATGCTGGCTTCGCTGGTTTCGGGCGTCGGCTTCGGCCTCTATCTGGCGCGTTTCGCCAACAACTACGTGACAATGTATGCGGGCCTGGCCTCGGTCGTCATCGCGCTGGTGTTTCTCTACTTCATCGCCGCGATCTTCGTGTTCGGCGGCGAATTGAACGCGGCGATCATCAAGTCGCGGCTACCGCGCGGCGTTTCGCTTCAAGCAGCGCAGTCGCTAGAGCCCGCGGAGAAACCGGTTTGACCAGAAACGCGTCGCCACCGGCCGCGCGCGATGCCGCCTCGTCGTCGCTCCTGCCCGAGACGCCGATGATGGCGACGCGCCCCGGCGGCGCGTCAAGGGCCCGGATGCGCCTGATCGATTCGATCCCGCTGATGCCGGGCAGCACCATGTCCATCAGCACCGCATCGAAACCCCCTTGTGCGATGCGCCCGACGGCATCCTCGCCTCGTCCCACGAATTCGGCCTGATGACCGAGTTCGGTAAGAATTGCGTTGAGCACCACGCGACCGAACGGATTGTCCTCCACGCCGAGAATCCGCAGTCCGTCCGAAGAGGCCGATGCCGTATCGGGATCATCGCCGGACTGGACCGCCGCCGGCGCCTCTGCCGGCGTCAGCAACACCGTGAACGTGAACGTGGTGCCGCCGCCACGCCGTTGCGTCACTGTTACGTCTCCGCCCATCGCGCGGGCCAGTTGCTTCACCGAGGAGAGCCCGAGACCGGCGCCGCCGAAACGCGACGCAATCGAGACGTTGGCCTGCGAGAAGGGGCGGAACAACCGTTTGATCTCGGCGAGTGACAGACCGATGCCGCTATCGGACACTGCAAAGGTCACCCCGATTTTTCCCTTCGGACGCTGCGACACCGTGGCCTTGAGGATGACATCGCCCTGCTCGGTGAACTTGACGGCATTGTCGATCAGATTCTCCAGCGCCGCGCGCACGCGAACCGGATCGCCGGTCACGAATGCCGGCAGGTCGTCGGAAATCTCGACCGCCGAGCGCAAGCCCTTGGCGGTGGCACGGCCGGCGAGCGAATCGCCGGCATTGCGCGCCAGCGCGCGCAGGTCGAAGAAGTCCTGCCGCCCTCCCGGCGCGGAATGACGGCTTCGCGCCGCATCGACGAACAGCGTCGCGAGACTGGCGAGATGATCGGCGCTGGCCTTGATGGTCTCGACCCAGCGCCGTTCGCGCTCACCGAGATCGGAGGTGGCGAGCAGATCGCTCACGGCGAGGATTCCGGTGAGCGGCGTGCGCACCTCATGTGCGAATGCCGCCAGTGCGGTTTCGACGACATGGGACGACGATTGCGCAGACGGCTGCTTTGCCTTCGCCGGGCTCAAAACCTTCTTCGAACCGCGCGTTTTTGCCGGCCGTTTTTCAGGCTTGCGCGACTTAAGCTTGCGTGACGCGCGCGATGTCGGCGCCATGATGTCCTCCCCCAGCCCACGCCAGCATGCCACGGCCCGGGCGCAGGAGTCACGCGGGCGGGCGTTTTGAATCCAAGCAAGTATTGCGGCATCGCGGCAATTTCAGAGCAGGCCGATCAGTCCCCTGACGCCCTCGGGCGTCATGCCGCCGGCGCGCAATTCCCGCAAGCCGGTTGCCCCGGACGATTTGGACAGTTTCTTCCCCGCGTTGTCGCGGATCAGATCATGATGGCGATAGACCGGCTGTGGCAGGTCGAGGATTGTTTGCAGCAGGCGGTGCACGGCGGTGGACTGGAACAGGTCGCGCCCGCGCACCACGTCGGTGATACCCTGCAGGGCGTCGTCGATCGCTACCGACAAATGATAGCTGGTCGGCGTATCCTTGCGCGCGAGAATGACGTCGCCCCAGACTTTTGGCGATGCAACGATCTCGCCGGTCTCCCCATTGGGACCGGAGCCGCGCTCGGTCCAGGTGATATCGCCGGCAAGTCGGCACGCGGTGTCCATGTCCAGCCGCAGGGCGAACGGCGCGCCGGTTCGCCGCCGGCGTTCCTGTTCGCCGGCGGAAAGCGACTTTGCCGCGCCAGGATAGAGCGGCGCGCCGTCGGGATCGCGCGGCCAGATCCCCTCCGCCTCGCGCGCCTTCACCAGGCACGCAATCTCGGCGCGGCTCTCGAAACTCGGATAGAGCAACCCGAGCGCGGCCAGCCGGTCGAGCGCCGCCCGATAGTCGGCAAGATGGTCCGATTGCCGCCGAACCGGCGTCTCCCAAGTTATCCCGAGCCAGCCGAGGTCTTCGTAAATCGCCGCTTCGAATTCGGAACGGCAGCGGGTCGGGTCGATGTCCTCGATCCGCAACAGAAACCGTCCCTCCACCCGTTGCGCGGCATCGAAATTCAGCAGCGCCGAACAGGCGTGCCCGAGATGCAGAAAGCCGTTCGGTGACGGCGCAAAACGGAACACGGGTGGTGGCGGCATCGGTTCTTGCTTCGCTCAACGAGTATTCGTCATGGCCGGCGTGTTCCGACCGTCCGCCTTCACACGGTGCAGAGCATCCACAATGATCCATGCGCAGAGATGTTGCAAAAGGTGGATGGCCGGACACGCCCGGCCATGACACAAAGGTGAGACGAACCATGACCGTCCACCTGAAAACCCAATCCGACCTCGATGACGCCATCCATGCGCTGGTGAAGCAGGATCCGCGGCTGGTGCCCGTCCTGGACCGCGCCGGCCTTCCCGTGCTGCGGCGGCGCGAGCCGGGCTTCGAAGGTCTCGCCGCGATCGTCTGCGGCCAGCAACTGTCCATCGCAAGCGCCGGCGCGATCTGGGGTCGGCTCAGCGCGGCCTTCGCGCCGTTCCATCACGATGCGATCCGTAAAGCGCGCACCGACTGTCTCGGCCGGCTGGGGCTGTCGGCGGCGAAGATCGCCACACTGAAACTGCTCGCCGGCGAGATCGCGGCGGGGCGCCTCAACCTCGACGTGCTGGCCGAGGAGGATGCCGACTCCGCCCATGCCACGCTGGTGCGGCATCGCGGCATCGGGCCCTGGACCGCGGACGTCTATTTGCTGTTCTGCCTCGGCCACGGCGATGCCTGGCCCGCCGGCGACGTCGCGCTTCAGGAGGCGATCAGGATCGGCCTCGGCCTGACGGCGCGACCCACCCCGAAACAGATGGTTCCGCTCGCAGAACCGTGGCGACCCCTGCGCGGTGCAGCGGCGCATCTATGGTGGGCCTACTACAAGGTCATCAAGAGCCGCGAGGGCGTCATCACAGGAACAAGGTAAACGAATTCGCTTCAGGACATATCAACGTATGATACCTCCCTGCGGCCGGGAACCTAACGACCGGAAGACGGTTATGTTTCCTGAGGACCCCGGGGTTCAAATGCTAGACACGACAAAAGGCGCCAACAACACAGGACCGTTGTTGGAAAGCGAGCGCGGGTTCCGACTTCTGGTAGAAGGCGTAATCGACTACGCGATCTACATGCTCGATCCCGGCGGGACTATTGCCAACTGGAACGCGGGGGCCGAGCGCATCACGGGCTACAAGGTCGAAGAGGCCGTCGGCCGGCATTTCAGCAAGCTCTATACCCCCGAGGAGCGGGATGCCGGCGTTCCAGCGAAAGCGCTCGAAACGGCGAGAAAAACAGGCAAGTTCGACACCGAAGGCTGGCTGGTCCGGAAGGACGGCACAAAGTTTCTGGCATCGGTCGTCATCGACGCCATTTACCAACATGGCGACCTCATCGGTTTTGCGAAAATCACCCGCGACATCACGCAGCGCAACAAGGCCGAGAGCGCGCTGGCCGAAAGCGAAAATCAGTTTCGCCTTCTCGTCGGCGGCGTAAGCGACTACGCGTTATTCATGCTCAACCCGGAAGGCATCGTCACCAACTGGAACATCGGCGGCGAACGCATCAAGGGTTATCGCCCCGATGAAATCATCGGTCAGCATTTCTCGCGATTCTATACTGAAGCGGACCGTGCGGCCGGACGGCCTGCCCGCGCGCTACGCATTGCCAGCACCACAGGCCACTACGACGAGGAAGGCTGGCGGGTCCGCAAGGACGGATCTTTCTTCTGGGCGAGCGTCGTCATCGATGCAATTCGCGACGATACCGGACGCCTTATCGGCTTCGCCAAGATCACGCGCGACATCACCGAACGGCGCGAGGCGCAGCAGACGCTGGAGCGCGTGCAGCGGCAACTCGCGGAATCGCAGAAGATGGATGCGCTCGGCCAACTCACCGGCGGCGTCGCACACGACTTCAACAATCTCCTGATGATCGTGAGCGGAAACATCCAGACGCTGAAAACGCGCGTGGAAGGCGACCCGAAGGCGCAACGCGCCGTTCAGGCCATCGAGACGGCAATGCAGCGTGGAGCCGCTCTGACGCGGCAGCTTTTGACGTTCTCCCGCCGCCAAAGCCTCAACCCTTTGCCGACCGATATTCCTGCCCGCATCCGTTCGATCGCCGACGTTCTCAGGAGCGGCCTCGGCAGCACGATTGCCCTGGACGTGGACATGCCCGGCGAGGTGTGGCCGGTTACGGTCGATACGACCGAATTCGAAACAGCTCTGCTCAACCTCGTTATCAACGCGCGCGATGCCATGGCCGAGGGTGGGCGGGTCATCGTCAAGGCGCAAAACGTGTGCGACCCCGAAACAGGCCACGCCGTTGCGATTTCGGTCGAGGATACCGGCCAGGGCATTCCCAACGACATTCTGGCGAAAGTGTTCGATCCGTTCTTCACAACCAAGCCCGTGGGCAAGGGCACCGGCCTCGGGCTGTCGCAAGTCCACGGCTTCGCTCATCAGGCGGGTGGCCGCATCGACATCGAAAGCGAACTCGGCCGCGGCACCGTGGTGACGATCTATCTTCCGCGCGCTCGGACCTTGAGCGTCGAGAACCGCTGCCACGGCCGGCTCGATGACGCCAGCGACACCATCCTCCTCGTCGAAGACAATCCGGATGTTGCAACTGCGAGTGCCGGCTTGCTCGAAGAGCTCGGTTATCGCGTTCGCATCACCAGCAATGCCGAGACCGCGCTGAAGGAGATCGAGAGCGAGGGCATCGACCTGGTTTTCAGCGATATCGTGATGCCCGGGAAGATGGACGGCCTCGGCCTTGCCAAGGCTCTTCGCGCCAGGCGTCCTGATCTGCCCATATTGCTGACAACAGGCTACAGCGAGGCGCTCGCTTGCGGTCAAAACGAATTCCCGATCCTCCGGAAACCTTACGCCATTCACGAACTCAGCCAGGCGCTCGCCAAGCTTTGCCAGTGAGGCCAAGATAATTCGCGCGAGCAAGGATATCGCAGGAAAAACCCGCCGGACGAGCCGGCGGATTCTTGTAAAACAGCACGGCTTCGCACCCGGAGCCGGCAGCTTATGTTTGATCAGGTATGACCGCCCGAGCTTCCGGCCCACCAGGAAACACCGGCCGGACCGACCCAGATGCCGGCGTTGCCGACCTGGACGCTGAAACCCTTCTCGAATGTGTAGATGCTCACCGGCCCGATATGGGCTTCGGCACCACCCGATACGAGATCGAGTTCATTTGCCGACAGGACGTGGATCGCGCTGCCGGTTTCGTGTTCGCTCATGATAGTTCTCCTCGCGGTTGACGCGGCGTCTGGCTCATCCATCGCCGCCGCGACCAGTTTTGCCCGATGAGACGTGAAGCGCCGTGATACGGCTCACACAGTGCGGAGGCGGACATGATCGATGCTCCGTTGCGCGCGTCGCGGATAAATGCCGGCCAAAACAAGAAGGGCCGGCGCCGGAGCGTCAGCCCTTCGGATGTGGGGTTCGCCTGGAGCCTCGTTCACTTCCGATGGAACTGGAAGCGGGCTCTATGAGTTGGGTTTGAGGCGTTTCTTCGCGAACCGATATCCCATCCTCAGGGTCAAGCCCGAGGACATGCTTCGCTCGAAAACGCTCCAGCTCAGCCGATTGTGTGCTTTGCGAACACGTCCTTGAAGGTCCACGGCGGAGCCGGGGGCTGGGCCGGGCCCATGGTCGGAAGACGGATGCAGCCGCCGTCATTATAGATGCCGCCGGAAACCTGCTCCAGCTCCACGTCGTTCAGCGCGCGCAGGTCGTTGCCTTCGAAATCGGAAATCCGGGTCATGTCTGTTCTCCTCATCTGTCGGCCCGCGAACCGGGTTGGCTCGCATGCGCCATGAGGGGACTTTCCCAGAAGTCGCTTCCCGCATCTGTGATCTGGATCACGAAGGATCAACCCGCTGCCCAGGGTCACATTTGAACCAAGGGCCACGTCACGTCGCCGCGCGCGGCAGGCGCTGATCGAGCGCGGCGAGGGCGCCGCTGAGCACCGATCGCACGCGATCCGTATCCCGCGCATCGACCATGGCCGGATCGAGGAAGATGTCCAGCCCCGCCATGCGTTCGATCACGACGCCATCCTTCGCGGCGGATGCATCGAGCACCCGCGCGACCGAATAAGGCACCACGTCCCGGCTGATGCCCTTCATCGTGATCGGCGGCAGCGGATTGGCCTCGACGACGTCGCGCACCAGCGCAAAGGTCTCGAAGCTCAGCACGATGCCGCCGGGTTCGGCGACCGATTGCAGCCGCGCGGCGAGATTGGCCTCGGCCCCGATGATCGTATAGTCCATGCGGTCGGTGCTGCCGAAATTGCCCACGTTGCAGTAGCCGGAATTGATGCCGATACGGGCGCGGAAGGGTTGCTCGATGCCGGCGGCGCGCCATTTCGCATTCAGTTCAACCAGACGGCGCTGCATGTCCCAGGCCATGTGGACACAGGCCTGCGCGTCGGCCCTTTCGCCTTTCGTTTCGGGATCGCCGAAGAAGATCAGCATGGCGTCGCCGATAAACTTGTCGATGGTGCCGCCGTATTGCTGCGCGATCGCCGACATCTCCGTGAAATATTCGTTCAGGAGCTGGGTGATCTGTTCGGGCTGCAGCCGTTCCGTGGTGGCGGTGAAATTCTGAATGTCCGAGAAGAATATCGTCAGCTTCTTGCGCTCGGTGTGGATCGAGACGTCGCGCTGCCCGCTGAAGATACTCTTGTAGATCTGCGGCGAGATGTAGCGTGAAATCTTCATGGAGAGACTGGCGAGGAACTCGTTGGCCGATTCCAGTTCGCGATTCATGCCCGAGATCTGACGGGCCTGACGGCGCTGCACCGCCAGAAACGATAGGCCGCTGATCGCGGCCAGCGCGAAATAGGCCAGCAGGAACTTGAACGAGAACAGGTTGGCGGCGATCGGCTGGACGATCTCGACCTCCTGAATGCCGCGAACGTCGCCGACCTTCCAGTTCCGTTTCTGACTTTCGGGATGGGAGTTGTGACAGCTCACGCAGGCGGCTCCCATCATGATCGGTACGACCAGACGGACGTCGTCGCTGAACAGCGATCGGCTGGTCTGAACAATTTTCTGATTGGGATTGGCGCGAAGAGACCGCAGGGCCTGCTTCTCGAAGGCGTCGAGCGGATGCGGCGCACGGTTCTTGAACGGATAGTCCGAGACGAAGCGATAGGTGATGTTCTGCTGCTGCTCGCTGATCACCTTGCCGAGTTCGAGCGACAGCGTCGCGGGGATCGGGATCGCCCCGGGAATATCCTCATAATTGTGGACGACCTCGGTCGCCGTCCCGTGCGCCGCCAGCACGCGTCCGACGACGTTGCTGCCATAATAGGCCCGCACGCTCGAGATGACCGAATTGAGGTCGGCGGCCTGCCGGCGCAGCCCGGTCTCACCGAGATTGCTGAGATCCAGCCACACCGCCAGCGGCAGCGCCGCCAGCAACAACAGGATGAGACATCCCATCATCAGCCAACGAAAGCGGAGATTTTCGGGTTTGCGGCTCGCGATCTCGTCGTCGGTCATCAGGCGGCTCTCGAGCATGAACCGGCGCACAACGTGGCGGCCGATCAGAATGACGCCTTATATCGTAGCCGCTCATCCGCCGGTACTGGCCTCAGATGTCACCCACAACCTCGCGGCGGCGGCGCTCGGATTCCTCGGCATAGCGGCGCATGGCGTGCGCTTCGGTGAGGATCCCAATCGGCCGCTTGTCGTCGTCGATCTCGACCACCGCGAGCGTTTCAGCTTCCGCTGCGTCGAACACGGCGATCGCCTGCTGGATGTTCATCGCGGGGTGCAGAACCACATCCTTGTAATGCAGGATGCTCTCGATATGAGTGATTTCGCCGGCTTCCGGAGTATGCGCCTCGGCGACCGGCGCCAGCCCGGCATAACGGCCTTCCGCGTCCACCGCGATCACCTGGGTTCTCGAGCCGAGGGGAAATTTCTCGCGGAATTCCTCGATCGGCATGCTCGAAGCGACGGTCACGGTCTCGTGCCGCATCATGCTCTTTACAGTGAGATCACGGATCCATCCGACGTCGGCAGCGCTCCGTATCGTTTCGCCGCGCAGATGCATGCGCCATGTCGCAAACGAATAGCCGAACAATTCCCGGGTGATCAGCGTCGAGATGATGACCGCGATCAGAACAGCCGAGGTCAACCAGAGATTTCCGGTGGATTCCAGGGCGATGAACGACATCGTCAATGGGCCGCCGATCACCGACGCCGAGAGCGCGCTCATTCCGATCACCGCGTAAATGTCCGGATCGAGATTGAGACCTGGCCACGCCACATCGAATCCGGCGGCGAACAGTCGGCCGCCCAGCGCGCCGAGAAACAGCGTCGCAAAGAACAGTCCCCCGCGAAAGCCGCTGCCGAGCGAAATAATCGATGCCAGAGATTTCAAGACGAACACGATCGCGGCCATCTTCAGCGGCATGATCACGATGCCGGAATAGAACAGCGCGCCGTGCCCGGATGACATCACCTGGGGCGTCACCAGCGCCAGCAATCCGACGCAGAGCCCGCCGATCGCCAGCCGCGCCGGCGGTCCGATCCCGAGGCCGGTCAGCGCCGCCTCGCACAATGCGACGCCGCGCATGATGCCGATGCCGATCAGCGCCGCGAACATGCCGATCAGCGCGGCGATGGCCAGATCGTGGCTGAAGATCACGCCGAAAGGCCCGACACTGACGCCGAGCGACAGCGGCAGGAAGTTGTGGGCGACGAGATAGCCGATGACGGCCGCGACTCCGACCGGGGTCAGACTGGCAGGCGTGTAGCCGCCGATCACCAATTCGAACGCATAGAACGCGCCGGCCAGCGGCGCGCCGAACGCCCCCGCGATCGCCGCCGCCGCGCCGCAGCCAACCATGATGCGCTGGTCGGCGCGGCGCAGATGGAAGCCGCGCCCGATCGAGGCGCCGAGGCCACTCGCAAGCTGAGTATAGCCGGCCTCAAGGCCGACCGATGCGCCGACGCCGCTCGACCAGATCGTCTGCAAAGCAACGATGATGCTGCCGCGAAACGACATCCGTCCGCCATGCAGCGCGTTGGCCTCGATCGGGTCGACCTCGCGCGCCGGCCGCCAGCGCAGCAGCAGCATGAAGGCGCCGCCAAGCAGCAATCCCCCGATGCCCGGCACCAGCACGGCGCGCAGCGGATCGATTGTCTCCTGGCTGGACAGATGCTCTCCGGCCGGAATGGCGAACAGCCATTCATGCATCTTGAGAACGGCAGCACCCATTCCGGCAACCACCAGTCCGCCAATGGTTCCAATCACTGCTGCAAGCAGGATAAGGCTCGTTTCATGCGCGCGCACGAAGGCGCGGAGCCGCTGCGGCGCTTCAATGAAACGGAAATCAACAACCATTCGTCAGGTCCGGACGAGGTCAGTCGGAGACGGTCAGCTTGAGGCGGTTTAGAGCCTTTTCGCGCCCGATGGAATCAGAAGCGAAAAGGCTCTATTTTGTTTAAAGGGTTTTCTTGACACGAGCCGGTATCATCCTCCGGTCAAGCCCGAGGACATGCGTCGCTCCGAAAACAGCGGGGCCTCGTTGTGACGGCGAATGGTCTGACCAGCCTGCAAGGTCGCCCGGTCGCCCGCCGAAAAGCGTGATTGTGCCCTTCACAATTGTATCACGCTACTTGTAGTATGCCGGCGCAAGCCGCCTCAAAGCGCGGCGTGCCAGGGGAGTTCGGGCGCAGGTCGTAGAAGACGCCGGTTTTGCGATCAGAGTCGCGCGCAAGTCATAATTGGATGCATTCGGCGGCAAACCGGCGGTCACTTTGCCGGAAAATGCTCTGGAGGCGCTGCTTGAACGCGCATGTCTCGCAAGGCGGCTGGCCGGTGCTGGTCCTGAACGCGGACTTCCGGCCGCTGAGTTACTATCCGCTGTCTCTCTGGTCGTGGCAGGACGCGATCAAGGCGGTGTTCCTCGACCGCGTCAACATCGTCGAACATTACGACCGCGCGGTGCGCAGCCCTTCGTTCGAAATTCAGCTTCCGAGCGTGGTGTCGCTGAAATCCTTCGTCAAGCCGTCGACCCATCCCGCCTTCACCCGCTTCAACGTGTTCCTGCGCGACAGGTTCATGTGCCAGTACTGCACGGCCAGCGAGGATCTCACCTTCGACCATATCATCCCGCGCAGCAAAGGCGGCCAGACCACCTGGGAGAACGTCGTCGCCGCCTGCTCGCCATGCAATCTGCGCAAGGGAAATCTGACGCCGCAGCAGGTGGGCATGTTCCCCCGTCAGACGCCGTTCGCGCCCACCGTGCATCAGTTGCATCGTAACGGCAGGCTGTTTCCGCCGAACTATCTGCACGATAGCTGGCTGGACTATCTCTATTGGGACACCGAGCTCGATCCATAGAACCTGTGCTGCGAACGAGGAGGTCGGCGCGCCATGTGGCGCCGGATTCCCGCCCCTTTCATCGCGAACGTTTGAGGTCTAGGATCGTCACGCCGTGACGTCTGTCCAGCACAGACCGCCGCCGTATTCGTCTCGAACGGAGAACGCGCATGGCCTCGTTGACCGAATGGAAGGTGCCGCCCTCCGCGCAGCCGCGTCAGGACGACTATGAATTCGATCTGGACCGCGCATTGTCCGCAGTGGTCGGACTGCATTCGATCATTCCGGCCGACGCCTTCACCGCACATACCCTCGGCGAGGAGCGCGCGGGCAATGGCGTCGTCATCGACGACGGCCTCGTTCTGACCATCGGATACCTCATCACCGAGGCGGACAGCGTGTGGCTTCATCTCGCCGACGGCCGCGTCGTGCAGGCCGACGTGGTCGGCATCGACCGCGAGAGCGGCTTCGGTCTTTTGCAAGCACTCGGCCGGCTTGATCTCGAACCGCTGCCGCTCGGTTCATCCGCCGCGGCCAAAGTGAACGACAGGGTCGTGGTGGGCGGTGTCGGCGGCCGGAGCCGCTCGCTCGCCGGCCGCATCGCCGCCAAGCAGGAATTCGCCGGCTACTGGGAATACCTGATCGACGACGCCATCTTCACACACCCGGCCCATCCCAACTGGGGCGGGGCCGGCGTGATCTCGGCCGCGGGTCAACTGATTGGCATGGGCTCGCTGCAACTCGAACGCGAGAACGGCGGCCAGACGGAACATCTCAACATGAACGTGCCGATCGATCTGCTGAAGCCCGCGCTCGACGACCTGCGGAAATTCGGGCGGGTCAACAAGCCGGCCCGCCCCTGGCTCGGCATCTACGCTACCGAGATCGAAGACAGGGTTGTCGCGGTCGGAATTGCGCCGAAGGGACCGGCGGCCCGCGCGGAACTGCGCACCGGTGACGTGATCCTCGCGGTGAACGGAGAGAAGGTGTCCGATCCGGCGCAGTTCTACCGGAAACTATGGGCGCTCGGTCCCGCGGGCGTCGACGTGCCGCTGACGCTCTATCGCGAGGGAGACATCTTCGACGTGGTGGTGGCGTCGATCGACCGCGACCGGATGCTGAAGAAGCCGCGTTTCCAATAAAACGTCGCGACGAAACCCAATCGCACCGAGCGAGCCCTTATTGGGGTGGCGCGCCCGGCGAAATGCCGAGCAGACCCGCAAGACGCGCGCGGGGCGCCACGAGGTCGGCGAGCGTATATCCTTCAAGCACCTCCATGAACGCATCCTGCGCCCGTTGCAGCGCGCGCTTGAGCACGCAACTCGGGTTGATCGTGCAAGACGCGTTAATCGGCTTCAGGCACGCCACGATCGCCATGTCAGGCTCGGTGGTGCGAATGACCTCGGCAAGGCTGATCGCCTCCATTGGCCTGGCGAGGCGCACCCCGCCGCCCCGGCCGCGCACCGTCTCGATGTATCCGGCAACGCCTAGCTGATGGACCACCTTCATCAGATGAGCCTCGGAAATATCGTAGCTTTCGGCAATCGCGGCGATGGTCGATAGGCCGTCGGATTTCAGCGCGAGGTACATCAGCACCCGCAATGCGTAGTCCGAATAGGTGGTGAGGCGCATGCATGTCTCCCGCAGGCAGTCACGTAAAAGCTATATTTTAAATATTGCTTTTAGGCAATCGCGGATGTATAGCGGTGCCATCCTTTTAAACGGAGGGCTCCATGAGCTCAGGTCACGCCACGATCAGCGATAGCATCGCGAAACCTTTTCTGCTGCCGGGAACCATTGTCTGCAACGTCCTCGGAATTCACGGAAACAACCCGGGGGATTATTCCAATCTGGTCCGGATGTTGGTCAATTCGTTGATCTGGACTGTGGCCGGGGTCATCGTTATGGCTTTTCTCGCATGAACAGCGCGCCGCAAAGAATGGATCACGTGTCGGAGGACGGCATCGTCCGGCTGGTCGACACCTTCTATACGAAGGTACGCGCCGATCCGGAGCTGGGACCGATCTTCGAAAACAAGATCAGGGACAACTGGCCCCATCATCTGGAAAAGATGTACGCGTTCTGGTCGTCGGTAATGCTGACCACCGGCCGCTACAAGGGCAATCCCATGATGAAGCACATGGTAATACCCGGCCTGAGGCCGGAGCTGTTCGCCCAGTGGCTCTCGCTGTTCGACGAGACCTGCCGCGAACTATGCGAGGAACCGATCCGCGCCGCTTTCATGGAAAAGGCCGAGCGCATCGCCGAGAGCCTGAAAATAGCGGTATTCTATCGGCCGGATCGGCCGTGGCCGCCGCAGCCGTCTGCCGGACTGAGCTGACGCCACGTCACTCTTTGTCGCGACGGGCCGCCTTGCGCGCGTCCGCGATGGCCTGATCGAACTGGGCCATGGTCAATGCGCCGGGAACGCGGAATTTTCCGATGATGAACGCCGGCGTCCCGTTGAATCCGAAAGCCGTCGCCTGAGCATTGTTGCGCTTCAGGATGGCATCGATCGTGGCGGCATTGGCGGCCATGTCCTTCAGCGCGCGATCGACGTCGATCCTTGCACCACTCAGCAACTCGCGAATGCGCGGCTCCGTCAACCGTGAACTGGTGCCCATCAGCGCCTCGTGCGCGGCGGCGAACTTGCCCTGGTATTTCGACGCCAGCGCCAGACGCGACGCATAGACCGAGACGGGCCCGAGGATCGGCCAGTCCTTGAAGATCATCCGGACTTTGCCGTCGTCGTAAACCACCTGCGCAAGCTCCGGAGCGAGCTTGCGGCAATACGGACAATTGTAATCGAAAAACTCGACGATGGTGACGTCGCCGTGCGCATTGCCCGCCGGTGGAATCTCCGGATCGCGCAATACGGCGGCTTCGGTCAGAATTTCATCGGACACATCGGCAAGCGCCGGCGCGCGCGCCACACCGGCCATTGCCGCCCCGAGGCCGAGGGCGCCGAGCATCCGGCGCCTGCTCAAAGGAATGCTGATCCCGCCTCGCGACTCGAGCATTTCTATCTCAGGCGCCCTTCAGCCGCTTGTTGCATTCGCTGTAGTAGCCGCCGCCTTTCATGATCCACTTCAATCCGCCGTTGGCATTGTTGGTCTTGTTGGTTCTGTATTGATCGAGGCAGGTGTGTTCACGCGCCTTGCCAGCAGACTCGTTGGCATACTTCGGCGACACCGCCGACGGGAAGACCGCGTTGCCGGCCGGCGCGGCTGGCGCCGCCGCAGTCTTCGGGGCGGGTGCAGACCTGGTCGCAGGTGCCGCCGCCGGAGCCGCAGCAGGCGTTGTGGCAGTTTCGGCTGTGGCTCCTGCTCCGCACTCGGCCTTGCGGAAGTCGTTCCACTTCTGGCCGTTGAGCGTGCCGGCGGATTTCGCGGCCTGATATTTAGCGCTGCATTCCTGCGCGGTCAGCGCACTCGCGGGCAACGCCGAGAGCGCAAGCAGGCCGGACGCGGTCAGCGCGCCGAGCAACTTCAAATGACTTGTCATGATCTGTCCTCCCGGGACATCAAGGTGGGACCGATATCCTAGCGCATGATCCGCCGAAGTGTGAGCGGTTTGGCGAAAAGATCATGCGTATTCCCAATATTCGGACGCGGCCGGCAATCGTTCCAACGGTGCGCCTCAATCCGCGATCAAAAAAATGTGGCTGCATGTTTCGGATCACGCCGGCGTCATTCATTCACCGTTCAGCCGGGTTCCGCGAGGATAGCGTCCTCACCAACCCGAGGACTCCCATGACCATGTCTTCCCGTTTCATCGCGATCGTCGCTGCGTCGCTGCTGCTAGGCGGAACGGCTTTCGCGCAAACAACCGCGCCCGCCACGTCCGCGCCGGGCTCAGCGATGGCCCCTGCCGCCAAGAAAGCCCAAAAGCCCCACACCGCGGCCTCGCTCGAATGCTCGAAGGAAGCCGATGCCAAAGGCTTGCACGGCAAGGAGCGCAAGAAATTCCGCTCTGAATGCAAGGCCAAGGCGGCCAAGCCGAACTGATCACGCGAATCCGGCGGTGTCGGCTGGTCGCTCGACCGCAGACATCGCCGGGGTCTGCCGTTCCGTCAGCGCCGCTGGAGCCATTTCGCTTCCGACGGGATCAGAAGCGACTCCCTGATTTTGTTTGACGCGTTTTCTTGATGCGAACCGGTATGCATCCCCCGGTCAAACTCGAGGACATGGTTCGCTCGGAACGCCGAAAGGCCCGTCCTAAAGATTATCTGACCTTACCTGCCAGCGCTGCGACGCCCCAACTGGCGAGCGCTGCCATCAACAGCGATATCAGTGCGTTGTAGCCGGCGAGCGACAGCCCGAGGAAGCGCCACTGCACTTCGTCGCAGCGCACGATTTTGACCCTGTCGAGGTTGTCGAGCAGGCCCGCATTGCCAAGATCAAGCACTGCTCCGGTACAATCGGTCGGTCCCGGCCAGTAGCCCCATTCGACGCCGGCGTGATAGGCGCCGAGTCCGGCATTGCCAAGCGCGACCAGCGCGAGGACGATCAGCCCCGGCATGATCAGGCAGCGCGGTGCGCCTTTTGCTGCGATAAACGCCACGAACACGCTGAGGGGAATCGCAAGATAGTAGGCATAGCGCTGCTCGAGGCATAGCGGGCACGGCAGGATGTCCAGCACGAGCTGGAAGAACCATGCTCCCGCGATCGTTGCCCCCGCGATAATGGCCACCGCCAGCGACGCAGCGAATGCGGTTTTCTTTCCGCGAGCCGCAGAGGAGGATGTCGCGGCTGCGTCGGGATTCATTGTTGCGGACTCCGGCTGGCTGCTTCGTTTGCTCTGGATCACCTGATTTTTTGGATCCACAATCATGAACGTAATCTATTCCAATATATTCTCGAGCGGGATGCGGGAGAAAACCGCTATACACTTTTGCTCATCCCGCTCAAAACGTCGTAACTTCGCGCCCCTGCTCTGTCGAGCGGATGGTCGTTATACCGCGGTGCTTCGGCCGTCCGCGGTCTGAGCGACGCGCACGCCGGGTTGACCGGAAGTGAACGCCCGCTATAGTCCGCCCGCTTCGCAAGGCGCGCCGTTGAGGGCACGGCTCGCGAATGCCCCTGTGGCGGAACTGGTAGACGCGCTCGACTCAAAATCGAGTTCCGCAAGGAGTGCTGGTTCGATTCCGGCCAGGGGCACCACTCCCGAAGGGCACGACGGATTGCTGATCTCGTTCAAACAAGACCTGTTTTCTCGAGCGAGAAACGCTCTGTTACGTTTCGAGTGAAGCGTGTTCTCGGGCTTGACCCCGAGGATGGATACCGGTTCGCGTCCATAAAACGCGTCAAACAAAATCACGAAGCCTCGCTCTGATTTCATTAGAAACAAGGCTCTAGATCAGCGAAGCCACCGCCTCCAGTCCGATGATGCGAGCGAGCGCGCGCGCCTGGCGCTTTTGCTCCTCGCGCAGCGTCGACAGCAGCGGTTGGGCCGCAGCCTTGATCTGCTCGATATCGGCGGGAGCGAAAGCGGCCTGCCGTCCCGGCGCCGTCCGCCGCTCATGGATTTTTCGGGCCACGTCGCGCAACGCGCTTTCCACGGCCGGCCAGTAGGGCTGTTGCGCTGCCGTCAATTCCAGCCGCTCTTTCAGCGCGGCGATCTGCATGTCGCTGAGCAGCGAATAATTTTTCTGAACAAGCTGGTTGGCAAGCCTGGGCCGCGGACGCGGCAGCGGCGGGCCGTCGATCGGTGCGGCCGGCGGCAAAATCTCGGCATCGACGGGAACGTCCGTCGTGACCTCCTGCGCGGGCGGTTCGGGCAATGCCGAATCCTCGCCGGCATCGCGAGCTGCGGTCTGCGTCTGTGTTGCAACCTGAAGCCGGTCGGTCTTTCGCGCGCGGTTGGCGACCGGTTGGACGTCGGCCGGTTCGGCTTCGACAGGCGGAGGTGGCGCTGCGGAAAACCGGACCATCAGAACGTTGCCGCGTCCGAAGACCCCCGCCAGCGTCACCCCGGTGACGATGCAGCACGCAAGCGCCAGAACCGTCATCGTCCGTGTCAAAAAAGATCTCCGGGTCAGCTGACGAACGGCCGCAGATTGTCCTCACAAATCGATACGAATTAAGGCTTGCCTGCGCAAGACGGGGTTTCACGTCAGGCCCTGAAGGCTTGATCGTATCAGCGAAGCAATTTGGCTGCGTCCTACCATGCCCTAAAACGTTGAGCAGCCGCGTGATCCTTTTCGCCAACGCTCGCGCTTGGCGGATCCGGCGTCAGGCCGCCAGGATGTAGGCGCTCTGAATGTCGGCGACGAGTTCTGATGCTTCCCAGATCGCGTCGGGCGGAATCGCGCTCATGCTGACGGTCCAGTTGGCGCCGCTGCGGGTCTTCGGCGTGCTGACGACGTCGAACCGCACCTCTCGGCACAGCGGATGACTGCCGAAGGCGGCGGCCACGCGGGCCTGCAGTTCGTGGATGGTCGCCGGAGTTTTTTCCGGCGCGATGTCGCGATCCATCGCTTTACGTCCGTTTCGGCCGGAATTTGACGCTCCCGCAGCAAATTCATACCGGCCCGGAGGCGAAGGTGCCTCGGTTATGGTTAATGGACCGTTAACTCGGGAACCGTTTGCTCCACCGATCCGGCGGTGGGGGCCGATGTGGACATTCGGATCCGCCGTTAGCGGCGTTAGCGGCCGGAGCGCCACCAACCTGTCACTTGATCCGTTTGAGTTCCGCCAGCACCTCATCGATGGTCGCGTACTCCGTTTCCACGGCCTGGCGAACCAGCGTGTAACGTTTGGGGCCCTCCGGATCATCGGCATGGCGAACAACCAGCCCGAGTTTGAACGCCAGCGCCCTGGCTTGCCTGAATTTGTCCAGCTCGTCGTTTGTGGTCATCATAT
>NZ_JBPPLY010000021.1:0-36723 GCF_051535215.1 Nitrobacter sp.
AGTTCGATCCGGAAGGCCGGGTGCTGCGGTCCAGCCAGACCCGCGAGGAATCCTCCGTCACCGCCGACAACAACGGTCAGGTCACGGTCAACAACGAGTTGCCCGGCACTCAGCAATCCGACACGACAAACCCCGCGCGAGACCAGAGCAAGAAGAGCGAGGAGACCAACAACTACGAAATCTCCCGCACCACCAAGACCGAGGTGACCGAAGCCGGCCGCGTCAATCGCATCTCGGTCGCAGTTCTCGTCGATGGCACGTATACCAAAGACGACAAGGGCCAGATGGTCTATGCCGAGCGCAGCAAGGAGCAACTCGACCGCATCGCCACGCTGGTGCGCTCAGCCATCGGCTTCGACCAGAAGCGCGGCGATCAGGTCGAGGTCGTCAACCTCAGATTCGCCGAGCCGCCCTCTGTCGTGCCGCTCTCCGAGCCGACCGGCTTGCTGGGAATGATGCAGTTCACCAAAGACGACCTGATGTACGTCATTGAACTCGCCGTCATGATGATGCTCGGCCTCGTGGTGACACTCATGGTGATCCGTCCGCTGGTCCGGCGCATCCTGGCGTCCGATCCGCCGCCGCCCAGCCCGCCGTCTGCGCTCCCGGCCCCGGCCGAGGCCAGCACCCAGGCCGCCCCATCCGGGCAAAATCTGGTACCCGGCAACAACGCCACCGCTCAGTTGATCGATGTTGCCCAGGTGCAGGGGCAGGTTCACGCCCAGTCGGTGCATCGGGTCGGCGAACTGGCCGACCGCAATCCTGCCGAAACCGCTTCGATCATCCGTCAATGGTTAGCCGAGCCCGCGTGATCCGACATGGCCGTACCTCAAACAACCAATGCAAACGATATCGCCAGCGTCGTCGCCTCGCTTGCGAGTCGTCAGAGCAACCGTCCCAAGTCCAAGCCGATGAGCGGGCCGAAACGGGCGGCCGTGATGATGCTGGCGCTGGGCGAGCAATACGGCGGGAAGGTCTGGGCGATGCTGGACGACGACGAGGTCCGCGATCTGTCGCTGGCGATGTCTACTCTCGGCACGGTCGAGGCCGATGTTGTCGAGGACCTGCTGCTCGAATTCGTCTCGCGAATGTCGGCGTCGGGCGCCCTGATGGGCAACTTCGATGCGACCGAGCGGCTGCTGAACCAGTATCTTCCCAACGACCGGGTGAGCGGAATCATGGATGAGATCCGGGGACCGGCTGGCCGCAACATGTGGGAAAAACTGTCCAACGTTCCCGAGGAGGTTCTCGCGAACTATCTCAAGAACGAATATCCGCAGACCATCGCTGTCGTACTGTCGAAGCTGAAATCCGAACACGCCGCGCGGGTGCTCGCCATCCTGCCCGAGGACATGGCGCTCGACGTGGTCGGCCGCATGCTCAAGATGGAAGCGGTGCAAAAGGAAGTCATCGAGCGCGTCGAGCAGACGCTGCGCAGCGAATTCATGTCCAACCTGTCGCAGACCCGTCGCCGCGACGCCCATGAGGTGATGGCCGAAATCTTCAATAATTTCGATCGCCAGACCGAGACCCGTTTCATCACCGCGCTGGAAGAAGAGAACCGGGAATCCGCCGAACGCATCAAGGCGCTGATGTTCACCTTCGACGATCTGGTGAAGCTCGATGCCGGCTCGGCGCAGACCCTGATGCGTCACGTCGACAAGGACAAGCTCGGCATCGCGCTGAAGAGCGCCAACGAGGAGGTCCGCGCCTTCTTCATGGGCAACATGTCGTCGCGCGCCGCGAAGATGCTGATGGACGACATGGCCGCGCTCGGGCCGGTCCGGCTGCGCGATGTCGACGAGGCACAGGCGCTGCTGGTCAATCTCGCCAAGGATCTCGCCGCCAAGGGCGAAATCATGCTGTCGAAAAACCGCGCCGACGACGAGTTGGTGTACTGATGGGCGCTCCGGCAAAATTTTTGTTCGATACGGACTTTTCGGTTTCGCATAAATCCAACGAGCGTGCGCCCACGGCTCCGGAGATCGCGCAACAGATCGCGGCCGCCGAATCCAGGGCCTATCAAAACGGGTTCGATGCCGCGCAGCGCGAGGCCAGGGTGCAGAGCGACCGCCGTATCGCGCTGGCGATCGAGAACATTTCCGCCGGAGTCGGAGCAATCGCCCAAAGCGTCGCAGGCGTCGAAGCGCGGATGGAGACCGAGGCAGTCGACGTTGCCGTCGCCGTCGCACGCAAATTGTGCAGCGAGTTGATCGCCGCCGAACCCTTGACGGAGATCGCCGCGCTGGTCTGCGATAGCTTCCGGCATCTGGTATCGACGCCGCATCTCGTGGTGCGGATCAACGATCAACTCTATGAGACGGCGCGCGAGCAGATCGAACGCATCGCCAAACAAAACGGGTTCGCCGGACAACTCGTCATCCTCGCCGAACCCGACATCGAGACCGGCGACTGCCGGATCGAGTGGGCCGACGGCGGGATCGTGCTGGAACGCGCGGCCATCGATGCCAGGATCGACGAACTGGTGCGTGGCTACATGGCTCGCAAATCGAATGGCAACACCTGAGGGCATGGGGACGAACAATGAGCGATAACGACACCCAGGTGCCGCTTCCCGACCTCAATGCCGCCGATGCGCCGGCGGACGATGACGTCGGATACAGCGAGGACGAGCAGGTTTCGCGGGTCGCGTCCGATCTCGAGGCAGTATTCGACGTTCCGGTCCAGGTGTCCGCCGTGCTCGGCCGTTCAAGGATGGACGTCGGCGCGCTCCTCAAGCTCGGGCCCGGCAGCGTTCTGGAGCTCGACCGGCGAGTCGGCGAGGCCATCGACATCTACGTCAACAACAGGCTGGTGGCGCGCGGCGAGGTCGTTCTCGTGGAGGACAAGCTCGGCGTGACCATGACCGAAATCATCAAGGCCGACAAAGCCTGACGCCCGCCGCGAGCCGGGACACACAACAGGAGCAGATCATGCGGCTTCTCATCGTTGGCACACTGAAGGGCCAGCTCACGACCGCCACCAAGATCGCCATGGACAATGGCGCCTCTGTCACCCACGCGGACGGCAACGACCAGGCCATGGCCGTGCTTCGTGGCGGCAAGGGCGCCGATCTCCTTCTGGTCGATGTCGATCTCGACATCCGTGCCCTCGTCATGCGGCTCGAGGCGGAACACATTCATGTGCCGATCGTCGCCTGCGGCATCACCAGCGACGCGCGAGCCGCCGTCGCCGCGATCCATGCGGGCGCCAAGGAATACATCCCGCTGCCGCCGGATCCGGAGCTGATCGCCGCGGTGCTCGCTGCCGTGGCGAACGATTCCCGCGATCTCATCTACCGCGACGAGGCAATGGCCCGGGTCATCAAGCTGGCGCAGCAGATCGCCGGCTCCGACGCCTCGATCATGATCACCGGCGAATCCGGCACCGGCAAGGAAGTGCTGGCGCGCTATGTCCACACTCGCTCGAACCGGGCCAAGCGGCCCTTCATCTCGATCAATTGCGCGGCGATCCCGGAGCATCTTCTGGAATCCGAACTGTTCGGCCATGAGAAGGGCGCGTTCACGGGCGCGGTCGCGCGCCGCATCGGCAAATTCGAGGAGGCCACCGGCGGCACGTTGCTGCTCGATGAAATTTCCGAGATGGACGTTCGGCTGCAATCCAAGTTGCTGCGCGCCATCCAGGAGCGCGTGATCGATCGCGTCGGTGGCACGCGGCCGGTGCCCGTCGACATCCGCATCATCGCGACCTCGAACCGTAATCTTGCGGACGCCGTGCGTGAGGGGACCTTCCGCGAGGACTTGCTGTTCCGTCTCAACGTCGTGAACCTGAAGATCCCGCCGCTGCGCGAGCGTCCCGCCGACATTCTCGAACTGGCGCAGCATTTCGCGAAGAAATATGCCGAGGCCAACGGCCTGCCGGTGCGCTCGCTGTCGGTCGATGCGCGGCGCGTGCTGACCACGAACCGCTGGCAAGGTAACGTCCGCGAGCTGGAGAACACCATTCACCGCGCGGTCCTGATGACCAGCGACGACGAGATCGGCGCCGACGCGATCCTGACGCCGGACGGCGACCGTCTCGACCTGGCGAAGACGGTTCCCGCCGTCGCCCATGCCACGCTCGCCGCCGAGCAGGTGACGCGGGCGCTGGTCGGCCGCACCGTGGCCGACGTCGAACGTGACCTGATACTGGAAACGCTGAAACACTGCCTCGGCAACCGAACCCATGCCGCGAACATTCTCGGCATCTCGATCCGGACGCTGCGCAACAAGCTCAATGAATATGCCGACGGCGGTATCCCGATCACGCCCCCCGGCAGCGGCGATCAGCGCGCCTTCGTTCCGACGGTCTGAGCGCCCTTCCCCCTTCGAGGCGGAAGCGAAGACGGAGACGCTTACACGCAACGGGAATAGAGCGTTCCACAGCACCAAGGGAACGCATCTTGCGCCGGTCTCGCGAATGGTTAGGTTTCGACCATCGAGTCGCGGCACCGCTTCGGGGCTCTGTCATCCGCCGGGACCCCATGACCTCCTTTACGCCGCATCAGGATACAGCGCTGAAAGCCGTCGCCGACTGGCTGAAAGCCAAACCCGGCAAAGGCAGCACGCCGCAGGTGTTCCGTCTGTTCGGCTATGCCGGCACCGGCAAGACCACACTGGCACGCCACATCGCTGACGGCGTCGACGGCGAGGTCAAGTTCGCGGCCTTCACCGGCAAGGCCGCGCTGGTGATGCGCAACAAGGGCTGCGACGGCGCTTCGACGATTCACTCGCTGATCTATCGCGCCCGCGAATCCGGCGAGGAGCAACCGAGTTTTGAGTTGTGGGACGATGCGCCCGCCTCCAAGGCCAAGCTCATCGTGATCGACGAATGTTCCATGGTCGACGCCGAACTCGGTCGCGACCTGATGTCGTTCGACTGCCCGCTGCTGGTGCTGGGAGATCCCGCGCAATTGCCCCCGATCCAGGGCGGCGGCTTCTTCACCAGCGCCGATCCGGACGGGATGCTGACGGAGGTTCACCGTCAGGCTCAGGACGACCCGATCGTGCGCATGTCGATGGACGTTCGCGAGGGCCGTGAACTCGACGTTGGCCGCTACGGCGAAAGCGAAGTTGTGGCGCGCGGCGAACTCGATCCGGCGCGCGTGATGAACGCCGACCAGGTGCTGGTCGGCCGCAACAACACCCGCCGCTCCTACAACATGCGGATGCGGCAGCGGCAGAATATCGAGGACCCGCTGCCGGTGGCCGGCGACAAGCTGGTCTGCCTGCGCAACAACCGCAAAAAGGCGCTGTTCAACGGCGGCCTGTGGCGCGTGAAGTCGCGCGCGGCCTCGAAATCGAAAATCATCACGATGCGGCTCTCCCCTGATGAAGAATTCGCGCACAAGGTGACAAAGGTCTCGGTGCGGCAGGACTGCTTCGCCGGCGGCATCGAGGATATTCCGTGGGAGCAGCGCAAGCCCTACGACGAGTTCGACTACGGTTATGTTCTGACGGTGCACAAGTCGCAGGGTTCGCAATGGGACGACGTGGTGCTGTTCGACGAAAGTTTCGCGTTTCAGGACAGTCGCGCGCGCTGGCTCTACACCGGCATCACCCGCGCCGCGAAGCGGTTGAGCGTCGTGGTGTAGCGGGCTGCCGGCGGAGCCTTCCTGCCTCTGACGCAATCAAAAAAGAGGCTTCCGCAAGATATCGATCGTCAGCGCTTGATATTTCAGCCGCTCGCGTCAATCTGACGCCTCGCCAATCACGGCGTCTTGACCAAATATCTCGTTCCGATACCTGCCATTGAGGAGATTGACGATGCGATCGAAGATCATGTTAGCGGCAATGCTCGCCGGTTCCGTAGCGTTCACCTTTTCCGTGCCGGCGACGTCGGCACCGCTCATGGGCCAGTCCGATATGAGCAAGGCGGCTCCGTCCTCGATCGAGGCTGTTCAGTATTATGGCCATCACCATCATCATCGCCACTATCATGGCGGAGGCGGCGGCGCCGGTGCGTTGATCGGCGGCCTGGCGGCAGGCGCCATTATCGGCGGCGCAATCGCTGCCGGTCAGGCCAACGCACAACAGAACGCGGCCTATTGCGCCCAGCGCTTCCGCTCCTACGATCCGGCCTCCGGAACATATCTCGGCCTGGACGGCTACCGTCATCCCTGTCCGTAAGCGACACAATGTTTTCGGCACCGATCGTGCCGACACATCCCAGCCGTTTGACGCGGAGCCCGTCGGCTCCGCGTTTTTTTCAAGCGGATTTTTTCCCTGCAGCCGTCTACGACGTGACTGTTCAGGCGGTCGCCTTTGAACGAGCCGATCCGTCGATTTCGGCCAGGGCTCGTTCCAGATCGGCGATCAAATCGGCGGTATCCTCCAGACCGATTGAAAGCCGTATGAGACCGTTGGTGATGCCGGCGGCCTTGCGCGCTTCCTCCGACATGCTGACATGGGTCATCGTCGCGGGGTGAGCCAGGAGGCTCTCTGTGCCGCCGAGCGACTCCGCGAGACTGAAAAGCCGGACGGCCTCGACGAAGCGGGCAACCGCCGCACCGCTTCCTTTCAGCTCGAAGCTGAGCATCGCACCAAATCCGGATTGCTGGGCCTTGGCGACCGCATGGCCCGAATGCGTGGGCAGCCCCGGATAGTGGCATGCGGCAACAAGAGGATGTCGGGCAAGAAACTCGGCGACTGCCTGCGCGCTGCGCTGCTGCCATTCCATGCGCGGAAACAGCGTGCGGATACCGCGAAGCGCGAGGTAGGAATCGAACGGCGCCCCCGTGGTGCCGACGATGTTGGCCCAGGCCGCCAGCTCCTCGGCATCAGCGGCATCGGCTGCGATCACAGCACCGCCGACCATGTCCGAGTGGCCGTTGAGATATTTCGTGGTCGAGTGAATGACGAAATCGGCGCCGAGCGTGATCGGCCGCTGCAGCGCCGGCGACAGAAACGTATTGTCGACGGCGACCTTGGCGCCAGCCGCTCTCGCCTGCGAGACAATCGCCCGGATGTCGACGATGCGCATCAGAGGATTGCTCGGTGTCTCGATCAGGACCAGCTTGGGCTTGTTCTGAAACGCTGCAATCAGCGCCGCGGGGTCGTTCTGGTCGACAAACGCCACCCGGAAGTGACCGCGGTCGCGGCGGTTCACCAGCAGACGGTGGGTGCCGCCGTAGCAGTCATGCGGCGCAATCACGATATCATCGCATGACAATTGCGAGAGCACTAGATCGATCGCGGCCATGCCCGAGGACACCACCACCGCACCCGCGCCGCCTTCGAGCTTGGCGAGAGTATCGGCGAGCAGCGTCCGCGTCGGATTGCTGGTGCGGGTGTATTCGTGCGGACCGCTGCGCCCGAAACCGGGCCAGGTGAACGTACTCGACAGACAGATCGTCGGCGTCACCGCACCGACATTATCCTCGGTCGCAATGCCGTTTGCGGCCGCGACCGTTTTCAGGTTGGTAGACTCGGACATAGTATTGAAGGACTTTCGATGAAATGCGAGAGCTGGCCCCGGTCCGTCCGGAATGTCACGGTCTGACCGAGCCTCGAATATCTAAAGGACTTCAGCCGAAACACAAACGGTCCCGTAACAACTCCGCGCGACTTGGGTCGCGCGAAGAGCACGCCCGGCAGCGGAGCTGCATGTCACGGTGGGGTTCTTTTCCTGTCTTGAGCAAGCCTCTCCGGCTCGCTCAATCGTTGAAGAACCGCCCTTCCTTCACCTCTGCGACATAGCCGGCGCGGATGGCAAAGTCGCCGAAGTGTTCGCCGGGCTTGCGGTCGCGGGCGTAGTGGCCGAGCGTTTTCTCGAGCGCCTCGAGGATCGCAGGCTCGCCGACGTTTTCGAGATACATCTTGTTGAGACGCTCGCCGTGAAAGCCGCCGCCGAGATAGAGGTTGTACTTGCCCGGAGCACGGCCGGTCAGGCCGATCTCGGCGATGTAGGGACGCGCGCAGCCGTTCGGGCAGCCGGTCATGCGGATGGTGATCGGATCATCCTTGAGCCCGTGCGCATTAAGAATGGCCTCGATCTTGGTGACGAGATCGGGCAGATAGCGTTCGCTTTCGGCCATCGCCAGACCGCAGGTCGGAAGCGCGACGCAGGCCATCGAGTTGAGGCGCAGTCCGCTGCGGGTCTCGAACTGGTCGAGGCCGTATTGCTTCATCAGCGCCTCGATCGCCGGCCGGTCCTCGGAAACGATGTCGGAAATGATCAGGTTCTGGTTCGGCGTGACGCGGAACATGCCCTTGTGGACCGCCGCAATGGCCCGCAGGCCGTCCATCATCGGAAAGTCCGGTGTGTTGATGACGCGGCCGTTCTGGATGAACAGGATGCAATGCTCACGGCCATCCTCGCCCTTGACCCAGCCGAGCGGATCGCCGTTCGACGTGAAGGTATAGGGCTGCTCGGGACCGAGCGCGAAGCCGAGCCGGCGCTCGGTCTCCGCCTTGATCCAGTCGAGTCCCTTTTCGTCGATGGTATACTTGAAGCGGGCGTGCAGCCGGTCGAGCCGGTCGCCGTAGTCGCGCTGCACCGACATCACCGCATCGATGGTCGGAAACAGCTTGTCGGCGTCGATGTAGCCGATGACGCTGGCAAGGCGCGGATAGGTCTTGGGCGACTGATCGGTCCGGCCGAGGCCGCCGCCGATGGCAACGTTGAATCCTTTCAGCTTGCCGCGACGCGCGATGGCGATGAAGCCGAGATCCTGGCCGTAGACGTCGATGTCGTTGCTCGGCGGAATCGCGAAGCCGATCTTGAACTTCCGCGGCATGTAGGTGCGGCCGTAGAACGGCTCCTCGGGACCATCCGTCTCCTCACGCTCCGCGCCGTACCAGATTTCCTTGTAGGCGCCCGTTCGATGGACGGCGTGATCGCTCGCGCGTTTGGCCAGCGCATAAACCTCAGCGTGCAGTTTCGACAGATCGGGATTGACCGTGCACATCACGCCGCGGGTATCGTCGCCGCAGGCGGCCTTGGTGTCGAGCAGAACGTCGCGCAGTCCCTGAAGCAGGCTGCGCAAGTCATGCTTCATGACACGGTGAAACTGGAACGTCTGACGCGTGGTCAGCCGCAGCGTGTCGCCCCCGTAGTTGCGCGCCAGATCGTCGAGCTTCAGCCACTGGCCGGGACTGCAGACGCCCCCAGGCAGACGCACACGCGCCATGAATGAGAACGCCGCTTCCAATTTCTGACGTCGGCGCTCGTCGCGGATGTCGCGGTCATCCTGCTGATAGATGCCGAAGAACTTCATCAGCTTGGCGTCGCTCGCCGCCACCGCCGACGTGATCTCGTCGGCCAGGCTCTGCTTGATCGTGCCGCGCAGATAGTCGCTGTTGGCCTTCAGCGTTTCATCCGGCCCGAGCTTGTCGAGGGGTTGGGAAACGTCGCGGCTGCGATCGGGCTCAGCCTTCACATCCATCAAACTGGCCTCAATACACGTCGAGTCGATAACGGCGATCGCGCTGCAGCTCCGAGAGATAGGCGCCCGCCTCGTCGCGATCGAGGCCACCGTGCTCGGCAACGATATCGGTGAGCGCCGCATGGACATCGGGCGCCATGTGCGCGCTGTCGCCGCAAACGTAAAGATATGCGCCTTCCTCCAGCCACGCATAGACATCGCGGCCCTGGCGGCGCAGGCGATCCTGCACATATGTCTTCGGGGCGGCATCGCGCGAGAAGGCGAGATCGAGCCGGCTCAACACGCCGTTCTTCACCAGCTCCTGCCACTCCACCTGATAGAGGAAGTCGCTGCGGAAATTGCGTTCGCCGAAAAACAGCCAGGAGCGGCCGGATGCTCCGCGCGCTTCGCGCTCCTGCATGAAAGCACGATACGGAGCCACGCCAGTGCCCGCGCCGATCATCAGGATCGGCACATCATCGTCCGGCAGATGGAAGTGGTCGTTGGACTGAATGTAGACCGGAATCGTGGCGTCTGCCTCGGTGCGCGCGGCGAGATAGCCGGAGGCGACGCCTGTGCGCGGCAAGTCGTGCATGCTGTAGCGGACGGTGCTGACGGTGAGGTGCACTTCGTCGGGTGCCGCGGCAAGGCTGGAGGAGATCGAATAGAGCCGCGGCTGCAACGGCCGAAGGCCGGCGACGAACTGCGCGGCATCAATGCCGGACGCCGGAAAGCGGCTGACGACATCAAGAATGTGGTGGCTGTGCTGGAACGCCGCGCGGGCCTCTTTCTGATCGGGCGCACGCAACGCCTGAAGCTCGGCGGCGCCCGTGATGTCGGCCCAATGGTCGAGAAAACGCGGCGTCAGCGCCGTGATCTCGAAGGTCGCGCTCAGCGCCTCCCTCAGGCTTGTTGTGGTCTGCTTCACCGTCACCGGTGCATCGGCCGGCAGCGACAGTTTCTCCAGCACAGCCTCGACAAGCGCCGGGTCGTTGCGCGGCACAATGCCGAGCGCGTCGCCAGGCTGATAGGTCAGGCCGGAATCCGCCAGCGACAATTCGATATGGCGGGTTTCCTTGGTCGATCCGCGCCCGGTCAGCACGATGTTGTCAATGACCGCGGCCTGAAACGGATGCTTCTTGTCGAATGTCGCGGACGACGGTTCGAGGCTTTGCACCGCGGCCGTCGATGCCGGGATAGACCGGGCAGTCTGCGCGGCCGGCGTGAGGCTGGCGACCCTTGCCGCAATCCACGCCTCCGCAGCGTCTTCGTAATCGACGTCGCAATCGACGCGATCGGCGAGGCGCTGCGCGCCCAGTTCCTCGAGCCGCCGGTCGACCCGCTTACCCGCCTCGCAGTATTTTTCGTACGTCGAATCGCCGAGCGCCAGAACCGCGTAGCGCAGCTGCGGCAGCTTCGGCGCTTTCCGGCTTTCCAGAAACTCGAAGAACCCTACCGCGGTCTGCGGTGCATCGCCCTCGCCGTGGGTGCTGGCGATGACGAGCATGTCCTGCTCGTCCTTGAGGCCGCGCGTCTTGTAGTCCGCCATGTCGGCGAGGCGGGCCTCGATGCCCTTCGCCTTCGCCCTCTCAACGAGCGTCTTGGCCAGAGCCTTGCTGTTTCCCGTCTCGCTGGCGAACAACACCGTCAAAAGCCGCGTCGCGGGAGCCGTGAGACTGTTCTGCGATGGCGGTGCAAGCTCCGCGACATCCGACGCGACGGCACCGATGCGTGCCCGGTTGCTGAGACCCGCAAAATAGCCGCTGATCCAGATCGCCTGTTCATGACTGAGCGACGTCGCAAGCTGGTTCACTTGCGTCCATTGATCTGTCGTGAGCGCTGATCCTGGAAATTCCAATTTTGTCATCGCAAGCCAACCTTCGGGAACGAACTGCCGCCCGCCACGCTTTCGCGCTTCACAGATCGGGTCGAGCCGCTGAACGAACGGAATCTGTCGCATCATTTTCGACAGTCCGGCTTCTTGATTAGGTCTGGTTTGACAGAGAAAACAATGCGTTATTGAAAAAAAGAATATTACCCTTCACCGAACGCCGGCAGCGAAACGAATATTCCGCCGGTGCACCCATTTTTAGCATTGCGGGAGAGCGCCCGGGACGCCGGGAATCGGCACCGGCATCTTGGCCGTTTTACCGGACGTTAATTCTGTAAAGCGCGAGCACACGACCCGCGAGATAAGGAATGGTCGCGCTTCCCGCACGCGGCATCTTCCCGCGATGCAGGAAGAGAGCCGCGTGCGGTGACGCTCAGTGCAGCTTGCGCTTCGGCAGGCGCGGTTCGAGTGGCTCGATGTCCGAGCGCTGCGGCGTCTCACCGTTGAACGTGAGCACGCCGCCTTTCACCGAAATCGCGACATGATCGCCATCGTGAATCTTGCCCGCCAGAATCATTTCAGCGAGTGGATCCTGCACGTCGCGCTGGATCACGCGCTTGAGCGGGCGCGCGCCATAGGCCGGATCCCAGCCCTTCTCGGCCAGCCTGTCGCGCGCGGCGGCATCGAGATCGAGCACGATCTTGCGGTCTTCCAGCAGTTTCTGCAGCCGGGCGAACTGGATTTCTACGATCCTTCCCATCTCGCTCTTCTGCAGCCGATGGAACAGGATGATCTCATCGACGCGATTGAGAAATTCAGGACGGAAGTGCGCACGCACCGTTTCCATCACCTGCTCGCGCACCGCACCGGTGTCCTCTCCCTCGGGCTGGTTCACCAGGAATTCCGAACCGAGATTCGACGTCATGATGATCAGCGTGTTGCGGAAGTCCACCGTGCGGCCCTGACCATCGGTCAGACGGCCATCGTCGAGAACCTGCAGCAGCACGTTGAACACGTCCGGATGCGCCTTCTCGATCTCATCGAACAGCACCACTTGATAAGGCCGCCGCCGCACCGCTTCCGTCAGCGCGCCGCCCTCGTCGTAACCGACATAGCCGGGAGGCGCACCGATCAGCCGCGCCACCGAGTGCTTCTCCATGTATTCGGACATGTCGATGCGGACCATCGCGGTCTCATCATCGAACAGATAGGCGGCGAGCGCCTTGGTCAGTTCGGTCTTGCCAACGCCGGTGGGCCCTAAGAACATGAACGAGCCCATCGGACGATTGGGATCCTGCAGGCCCGCGCGGGCGCGGCGCACCGCGGTCGCAACCGCGCGCACGGCCTCGGACTGTCCCACGACACGCGCTGCAAGACTCTCTTCCATCCGCAGCAGCTTTTCCTTCTCGCCCTCGAGCATCTTGTCGACGGGAACGCCGGTCCAGCGCGACACCACCTGAGCGATGTTGTCCGCCGTCACCGTTTCGTTCATCATCGTATTGCTTTCGCTGGCCTCGATGCTCTCCAGGCGCTTTTCGAGTTCGGGAATCCGCCCGTAGGCCAGTTCGCCGGCTTTCTGGTATTCGCCGCTGCGCTGCGCGTTGGCGAGTTCGATCCGCGCCTGATCCAGTTCGCTCTTGAGCTTGGCGGCATCGGACAACTTGCCTTTTTCCGCGTTCCAGCGCGAGGTCAGATCGGCCGACCGTTTCTCCAGATCGACCAGTTCCTTCTCGAGATTCTCAAGACGCATTCTGGAGCCGGCATCGTTCTCCTTTTTCAGCGCCTCCTGCTCGATCTTCAGCCGCACGATCTCGCGGTCGAGCGAGTCCAGTTCTTCCGGCTTGGAATCGACCTGCATCTTCAGCCGCGCGGCTGCCTCATCGACCAGATCGATCGCCTTGTCGGGCAGGAAGCGGTCGGTGATATAACGGTGGGACAACGTGGCGGCCGCGACCAGCGCCGAGTCGGCGATACGAACGCCGTGATGCTGCTCGTACTTGTCCTTCAGCCCGCGCAGGATCGAGATGGTATCCTCGACGGTCGGCTCGGACACGAAGATCGGCTGGAAGCGCCGCGCCAGCGCCGCGTCCTTTTCAACGTGCTTGCGGTATTCGTCGAGCGTGGTCGCTCCGACGCAATGCAATTCTCCGCGCGCCAGCGCCGGCTTCAGCAGGTTCGAAGCATCCATGGCGCCGTCGGCCTTGCCCGCGCCGATCAGCGTGTGCATCTCGTCGATGAACAGGATGATTCCGCCCTCGGCGGACGTCACTTCCTGCAACACCGCCTTGAGTCGCTCCTCGAACTCGCCGCGGTATTTGGCCCCGGCAATCAGCGATCCCAGATCGAGCGCCAGCAGTTTCTTGTCCTTGAGGCTTTCCGGCACATCGCCATTGACGATGCGCAGCGCCAGGCCTTCGGCGATCGCGGTCTTGCCGACGCCGGGCTCGCCGATCAGCACCGGATTGTTCTTGGTACGACGGGACAGCACCTGGATGGTGCGGCGGATTTCCTCGTCACGGCCGACCACCGGATCGAGCTTGCCGTCACGCGCCGCTTGCGTCAGGTCACGGGCGTATTTCTTCAGCGCGTCGTAAGCATTTTCCGCCGTCGCGCTGTCCGCCGTGCGCCCCTTGCGCAGCGCGTTGATCGCGGCGTTGAGGTTCTGCGGCGTCACGCCGCCGTCCTTCAGGATCTTGCCGGCGTCGCTGTCCTTGTCGACCGACAACGCCTGCAGCAACCGCTCCACCGTGACGAAACTGTCGCCCGCCTTTTCGGCCGCCTGCTCAGCGGCATCGAATGCGCGCGCCGTAGCCGGCGCCAGATAGATCTGGCCCGCGCCGGCGCCGGATACCTTCGGCATCTTGTTGAGAGCGGCTTCGGTGGCCTTGAGGATCGCGCGCGAATTGCCGCCAGCGCGGTCGATCAGGCTTCCCGCCAGACCTTCGTTGTCGTCGAGCAATACCTTCAGGATATGGAGCGGCGTAAATTGCTGGTGGCCTTCGCGTGCCGCGAGCGACTGCGCCGACTGGATGAAGCCGCGCACGCGCTCGGTATATTTTTCAATGTTCATGGGATCTCCCTCAGCCTGTCGTCCCTGCCCCGAAGGCACAGAAGCGACATCTTCATTGGGTATTGGATTTCCGCTGGCCGCATTGACGTTCCTCAACCGGCAACGGTCGGCGCGCCGGATCGTCGATCCGGCTTGTGGCAAATGTAGGAATACGCTCCCAGGAAATGAAGGGGAATGACGCCGATTTTAGACCCCGTTTCCCAACGGAGCAGAGGCGGATCTCTATGATTTTGATTCGGCGTGTTTTCTTGGCGCGAAACGGTTTCCTCTTCAGCTCAGGCCGCCACGCTTCAACGCCGCAAGCCTTAAACGCTGCCGCTGTAAGCCGATGGCATCGCCGGTCCAAATCCCTTAAAGAACCCTATGTCTGCCGTCCCTGATGCGGCCGTGGCCGCTCTTTACCGTTATCCCGTCAAGGGCCTGTCTGCCGAGCCCTTGCCCTCTGCGATCCTGAGCCCCGGCAAGACCGTTCCGGGCGACCGCAGCTACGCCATCGAGAACGGCCCCACCGGTTTCGACCCGGCTGCGCCCCGTTATTTTCCCAAATCGCGTTTCCTGATGCTGATGCGCGACGAGCGTCTCGCCGCGCTTCGCAGCCGCTACGACGATGCCAGCCGTATCCTCACCATCGCCGTCAATGGCGAAGAGGCGGTGCGCGCCGATCTCGGAACGGCCGAGGGCCGCGCTGCGGTCGAACAGTTCTTCGGCGCGAACTTCACCCAGGAACTCAAGGGACCGCCGAAGCTTCTCGCCGGCAACGGACACAGCTTCTCCGACGTCGCAAGGAAGGTGGTCTCGATCATCAACCTCGGCAGCGTAGCCGCCATCGAGACGATGGTCGGGCAACCGGTTCACCCGCTACGCTTCCGCGCCAATCTTTACGTCCGTGGTTGGCCTGCCTGGAGCGAACTCGACTTGCTCGAGCGCACGCTCGCGATTGGCGACATCCGCCTCAAGGTGGTCAAACGCATCGTCCGATGTACGGCTACCAACGTCGATCCCGACACCGCGGCGCGCGATCTCGACATTCCGCGCACGCTGATGCGAACGCTGGGGCATTGCGATTGCGGAATCTATGCCGAGGTCGTCACCGGCGGCACGGTCAGGATCGACGACAAGGTCGAGACGCTGCGGGAATCGCTCCTGTAGGTGAGCGATCAGTTTCGCTCAGGATGAAGGCGCACCCGATGAAATCGGTTTTTAAATCCTTGCCGAAGAAGCGGATCGCGCCGATGCGTGTCTGCCCGCCCTGTTTCACCGCCGCCCCTCCCCGTATTGAAGGGAGGGGCGACAGCGGGACCTCAACATGCCTCAGTTGGGGATAACGTAGGCGTAGATGCGGCCGCGCGGATAGACCGCCTCAGCAACGCGATGGCCATGGTTGCCCGAAACGATAATGGGATTGCCACGCCGATCCACACCGCTGACGACGCCGACATGGCCGCCACCGCCACGCCGGCCCATGACGGCGATAGCGCCGACCTGCGGGCCGGAGACCCGCCGTCCGTAGTGCGCGAACGAACTCGCCATGTCCGAGCCGGTCCCCTGATGCCCGGAGCGTTTCAGGACCATGTTCATAAAGCGGGCGCACCAGAGCCGACTGCGGCCGGTCGGATTGCCGCCGATGTAGCGGCGGGCTTCGGCAACGATATTCGAAACGAAGCCGCCGCCCGAGAAACCGGTTTCTTCAGCGCTCCGTGAAGCGTGCCGGTATCTGTGATGGTAATGGCGATGCCGGTGGTGGCGGGCGTGATGATGATGATGCTTGTGGTGATGAACGTGCGCGTGATGTCCCGCGCGATGATGAGGCCTTGCCGAGGCCGGCGCCGCGAATGCAACCACCGCCAACGAACCAACCGCCAGTGCCAGGATACGCGGCAGCCGGCGCAACGCAACTAACTGAAACATACTTGCTCCCCTGTAATACCTCCCACTTCCCCCCACGCTTCACGGTAAATCCGCGATTATGTTGTGACGGGAAAACGCGGCGCTTTGAAACCACGGGAGTTAGGGATTTGGAAGTCATACCTGGGTTGCGTTTATCGCATATCAGCAATGCAGTTGGGTGCGGTCAGCCTTTTAATTTATGTAACCAACTGTTTTATTGATATAATCTCATCCTGTGGAGAGCTGGCTCACAGGATTGACGAATCTTCTTCGTACCCCGATTTCGTACCGAATCGGAGCTTCGCGGGCCTCGGCGAATTGGTTAAAAAAGCGATAACGCCCGTGCTGCCTGATGGTTATCTGGTCTTCTCTGCCCGGCTGAGCAGAAACACGCCCTGCTCCCCGAACATGTTCCAGAACCACCATGGCGCATTGAATCGCAGCGGCCGCCCGTAAAGATCGAGTGCGACCGCACGCTCCATCTTGACGTTGATCTCGTCGCAGAGCTGAACGAAATCCTTGATCGTGCAGAAATGGATGTTTGGCGTATCGTACCAGGTCGCCGGCAGGTTCTCCGTACGCGGCATGTGGCCGCCGACAAGCAATTGAACCCGCATCTTCCAGTAGCCGAAATTCGGAAACGATACGATGGCACGACGGCCGATCCGCAGCAGGTTTTCCAGCACCACCCTCGGCTGCCGCGTGGCTTGCAAGGTCTGCGAGAGGATGACGTAGTCGAAGGCGTCGTCGGGGTAGTTGACGAGATCGGTATCGGCATCGCCCTGCACCACGGCGAGCCCCTTGGCAACGCAGTGATTGACGCCCTCGCGCGACAGTTCGATGCCGCGACCGTCGACGCCGCGCGTCTCGAGCAGTTGCAGGAGGTCGCCGTCGCCGCAGCCGACGTCAAGGACCTTCGAGTTGGGCTCGATCATCTCGGCCAGCAGGAGATGATCGCCACGATAACGGCCTTTCTGGCGATAGCGCTTTCGGGGTGGCGCGCTGTCGTCCGGCGGCAGAGTGGGTTGCGGTGCGCTCATCTCACTCGCCTGTTGCCGTCAGCCCGCGGCTGTCGCCTGCCGATTCCAGGAAAGCCCGCGCGATGTCGAAAAATTCGGGAACGTCGAGCAGAAAGGCGTCGTGGCCGCGATCGGTTTCAATCTCTGCGAACGAGACACGCGCGCCGCCGGCGTTCAGCGCATGAACGGTGGCGCGGGATTCCGAGGTCGGGAACAACCAGTCGCTAGTGAACGACACCACGCAGAACCGGGTCCGGGTACCGCGAAACGCAGCCGCCAGCACGCCGTCATGGTCGGCCGCGATGTCGAAATAATCCATCGCCCGCGTCAGATAGAGATAGCTGTTGGCATCGAAGCGCTCGACGAAGGAGGAACCCTGGTGACGCAGGTAGCTCTCGACCTGAAAGTCCGCATCGAAGGAAAACGTCGGCAGTTCGCGGTCCTGCATCCGGCGTCCGAATTTGCGATGCAGCGCCGCGTCCGACAGATAGGTGATGTGCGCGGCCATCCGCGCCACGCCGAGACCGCGGTGCGGATGGGTGCCCTGCTCGACATAGCGACCGTCGCGCCAGTCGGGATCGGCCATCACCGCCTGCCGACCCAGCTCGTGAAACGCAATGTTCTGCGCGGAGTGGCGCGTGCTGCACGCGATCGGCAGCGCTGAAAACACGCGCCGTGGATAAGCCGCGCACCATTGCAGGACCTGCATGCCCCCCATCGAGCCGCCGACCACGGAAAACAACGTGTCGATGCCGAGCCGATCGATCAGCATGGCCTGCGCGCGCACCATGTCGGGGATGGTGATAACGGGAAAGTCCAGCCCCCACACGACTCCGGTCGCTGGATTGGTCGAGGCCGGGCCGGTCGAGCCCATGCAGCCGCCGATCACGTTGCTGCAGATGATGAAGTACTTGTCGGTATCGAGCGGCTTGCCGGGTCCTACAAGCGTCACCCACCAACCCGGTTTGCCGGTGACCGGATGGACGTTGGCAACATGCTGATCGCCGGTCAGCGCATGGCAGATCAGGATGGCGTTTGATTTTCCGGCATTTAGCTTGCCGTAGGTCTGATAGGCAATCTGGAAAGGCGCGAGATCAATACCGCAGTCGAGCTGCAGCGGCTGGTCGCTGCCGAACGTCGCGACCTGCGAGGTGGGATGGTCCGTTTCCTGGGCTCGATACTCGGCTTGAGCCGGGCCCGGTATCGATTGCACGTTTACCATCCTGTCACTGACCTCCGCCCGCGGCTTCGAGAAACCGCCGGACCGCAGGCCATAAAAAACCCGGCCTGAACATCTGTTCGGCCGGGATCAGGATTTTGCTGTCCCCGGCCTGTTTAGCGAGTTGTTTAACGTGGCTGCAAGCCGGCCGGCTCAAATGACCACCACAGGAAACTAATCCCGCATGCGGTTTCCGTCAAGACAAGCCACAACTCCCGCCGACGGTGATCGCGTCGAGGGCAAGGTTTTCTTTGCTTTCGTACGCCTACTTTCCTATCAATGCGGCCGCTGGTGGAAATTCATTTACCATTCGCGACCCGTTATTTACCGAAGCACCGAATTCGCCGAAGGACCGGCGCAAATGTCCTTTAGTGCCGAGACTCGCAAAACGACGCGCCTTGAAACGGGATGGGAATGGCAGAACCGATAGCCGCCCGTCCGCGGCCGACAAGTGGCATCCATGACCAAAGCACCGCCCGCGCCACCTTCCTTGCAGGAACTGCGCAAAGAGATCGACGCCATCGACGAGCAGGTTCACAGCCTGCTGATGCGACGAGGCGACATCATCGACCGCCTGATCTCGGTGAAGCAGACCCAGGAGGTCGGCTCCGCGTTCCGCCCGGCGCGCGAAGCCGACATGATGCGCCGCCTGGCGCAGCGTCATCGTGGCATCCTGCCGCTCGACACCGTCGAGAGCATCTGGCGCGTCATCATCTCGACCTTTACCTATGTGCAGGCGCCGTTCTCGCTGCACGCCGATCTGTCGCTCGGTGAATCCGCGATGCGGGATTCTGCGCGCTTCCATTTCGGCTTCACGGTGCCCTTCGTGCCGCATTTCAGCGCGCAGGCCGCCGTAGAGGCGGTCGCCAGCTCCAAGGGCGACCTTGCTTTGGTCTCCGCGACCTCGAGCCGCGCGCCGTGGTGGCTCGCGCTCGAAGCCGACGGCGCGCCGAAGATCATCGCCCGCCTGCCTTTCATCGAACGTGCCGACCATCCGGCGGCGCTGCCTGTTTTCGTGGTCTCGCGCGTCGCCGACGATGCGCGGGTGACCGAAGTGGAGACCTGGAGCGTGCGCGTCTCCGGCTGGAACGCCGATACCGCCCACGCGCTGTCACCCTTGGCCGAGATCGTGGCCGTGCCCGATGCCGCCTTCGACGGCGCGGCGCTGCTGGTGTCGGTGACGAAAGATATCGGCTTCGAGGCGATCAAGAAGGCGCTGCTGGAGGCCGGCGCGTCGGTCCGTTCGACGGCCCTCGTCGGCAGCCACGCAACGCGCTATACGATGCCTTCCAGCGGGGCGGCCAGAGCTTAAGTCCCGACAGCGCGTATTCCGCAAAAGTGGATTTTGCGATCAGAATACGCGCAAGTTATTAATCGAGAGCATTTTCTTGACCCGAACCGGAATCCACCTCGCCGGAAAATGCTCTAGTCCGGAGTTCATGATGTCCCGACCGGTGCCGAATCCCGGCATTCTCGATATTGCGCCCTACGTGCCCGGCAAGAGCCCGGTGCCGGAAGCAGGCCGCAAGATGTTCAAGCTGTCGGCCAATGAGACGCCATTCGGTCCGTCGCCGAAGGCGATGGATGCTTACCGCGATGCCGCAACCCATCTTCAGGACTATCCGGAAGGCACCTCGCGCGTGCTGCGCGAAGCCATCGCTCGCGCCTACGGGCTCGACCCGGCTCGCATTATCTGCGGCGCGGGGTCCGACGAAATCCTGAACCTGCTGGCGCATACCTATCTCGGCCCCGGCGACGAGGCGATTTCGACCACGCACGGTTTTCTGGTCTATCCGATCGCGACCATGGCGAACGGCGCGACCAACGTCGTTGCGCCGGAGACCGACTACACCGCCGACGTCGACGCGATCCTCAAACGCGTGACGCCGAAGACCAAGATGGTCTGGCTCGCCAATCCCAACAATCCGACGGGCACCTACCTGCCGTTCGACGAGGTCAGGCGGTTGCGCGCAGGACTGCCGTCGCACGTGCTGCTGGTGCTCGACGCAGCCTATTCCGATTATGTGTCGCGCAACGATTACGAACTCGGCATCGAACTGGTGGCGACGACCGAGAATACCGTGCTGACCCACACCTTCTCCAAGATCCATGGCCTGGCCGCGCTGCGCATCGGCTGGATGTTCGGCCCGGCGCATATCGTGGAGGCCGTGAACCGGATACGCGGCCCCTTCAATGTCTCGACCCCGGCGATGCTTGCGGCCGCCGCCGCGATCGAGGACACAGCGCACGTCCAGATGTCGAAAGCGCATACGGAGAAGTGGCGCAACTGGTTGACGGATGAAATAACCAGGCTCGGCCTCAAGGTGACGCCCAGCGTGACGAACTTCATCCTGATCCACTTCCCGGACGCCAAGGGCAAGACGGCGTCGGAGGCCGATGCGTTTCTGACCAGACGCGGTCTGGTGCTGCGCGCACTTGACAATTACGGCCTGCCGCACGCGCTCCGCCTGACCATCGGCACCGAGGAAGCCAACCGCCTGGTGGCAGACGGCCTGCGTGACTTCATGGCGCAGACATGACCGCAGCGCCCCTGTTCCAGCGGATCGCGCTGATCGGATTCGGACTGATCGGCGGTTCGATCGCGCGTGCCGCGCGGGCGCGTGGCCTCGCCGGAGAAATCGTCGTCACCGCACGCTCCGCGAAAACGCGCGCGCGGGTGATGGAGCTTGGCATCGCCGATCGCGTGGTGGAAACCAATGCCGAAGCCGCTAATAACGCAGACCTCGTGATCCTCTGCATCCCGGTCGGGGCCTGCGGAGGGGTAGCGCAGGAAATCGCGCCGCATCTCAAGCCTGGCGCGATCGTCTCCGACGTCGGATCAGTGAAAGGCGCGGTCGTCCGCGACATGGCTCCGCATCTGCCCGCGAGCATTCATTTCGTGCCCGCGCATCCGGTTGCCGGCACCGAGCACTCGGGACCGGATTCCGGCTTTGCCGAGCTGTTCATCAACCGCTGGTGCATTTTGACGCCGCCAGAGGGGACGGATAGCGCCGCCGTCGAAAAACTGCGCGCATTCTGGACCGCGATCGGCGCCAGGGTCGAGACCATGACGCCCGAGCATCACGACCTGGTGCTGGCGATCACCAGCCATTTGCCGCACCTGATCGCCTACACCATCGTCGGCACCGCGGACGAACTTGGCGAGGTCACGTCCTCGGAAGTGATGAAATTCTCCGCCGGCGGCTTTCGCGACTTCACCCGCATCGCGGCGTCCGACCCCACCATGTGGCGCGACGTTTTCCTGTCCAACAAGGATGCGGTTCTGGAAATGCTCGGCACCTTCAACGAGGACCTCTCCAAGCTGACGCGCGCCATGCGCCGCGGCGACGGAGAGGCGTTGTTCGAGCACTTCACCCGCACCCGCGCGATCCGCCGTGGCATCGTCGAGATCGGTCAGGACTCCGCAGCTCCCGATTTCGGGCGGCTGCAGACGAACGCGGCAAAGAAGCCTTAGAAGTCATCGCCGGACCTGATCCGGTAATCCATCTGCTTACGAAGATTGATGGATATGCGGATCAAGCCCGCCTATGACGGTCGGGGCAATGTCAGAACAACGGCGGCGTCTGGGCGATTTTCAATGGCCCGATGAAAACCGCGCCGTCGACGAAACGCAACGGGAAGGAGTGCGCCTTCTTGCCTTCGAGCGTTGCCTCCTGACCGATCGCAGCAAGACCCGCAGTGACCCCTGCATTGGCGTTCTCGCGCACAGCCTTGCCCAATCCCGGAATCGCCCGATCCAGCGCACCGAACAGATTGTTGATGTCTTCTGTCTTCACGCCCGGCGCAACCTTGTCGAGAGTGCCCTGCGGAACCCCCTCTTCCAGCATTTGCTGGATTCCGAGCGCCGGAATGAGATTCTCGAATCCCGTCGCCGTCATGTGCAACTCGCCGTCAAGATGTCCGTCGGCGGTGAGGCCGAGCGAGCCGGCGCCAATCGCAATCAGATCGCCCTGCTGGATCCGCGATTGCATGATCTCGATGCGGCCGCCCACGGCCTGCAATTCGCGAAGCCGCACCGGCCATGGTTTTGGCGTGAAATCCTTCAGCCCATGCAGCATCGCGCGAACGTCCGCATCGAACGGCTTGGTCAACACCGGGTGAATGTCGGGAAGCGTTGCCCCCGTCAATTCGAGGACGGTCTCGATCGTCGGGTGATCCGGTTTGGAGTTCTCCGCGATGCGGCCGTGAAGCTCGACGTGGCTCGCACGTGCGACCGGGGTCTGGACAGAGGCGTCCACGCGATCGACCACTGGATCGTCGAATACGAGGTCAGCGCTCTGCGGCGTTCCGGGCAATCCGACAATGCTGCTGCGCGCAGTCTTCCAGTTGACGACCATCACCGGCTGCCCCTGCTGGTATAGCGTCGCCGGAGCCTTGAATTCCGCGATCAGCAATCTCGGAGTGTAGATCTGCGAGATCACAAAGATGTCCCCGAGGCGTGCGGTCACGGGCGACATTTGGCCCGCGGCCTGATCGGCCGTCTGCGACCTCAGCTCGACGGTCGCATCCAAGCAGTGAACCTCCAGGCGGAATGGAAATCCCGCGACGGTCCGTTTGCCGCAATCATAGATGCGACCCGACGCGGCTTCGCGCGCGCGCCAGGCGTCGACGGTCCGGTCGACCTGCGAGGCGGAATAGAACCAGAACGCGCTCCACGCCGCGGCGGCGATGACCACCAGCGCGGGCATGACGAAAATGGGCCAAAGACGATGCTTGGAGGGGGGCGTGGTGTCGGCGGCCATGCAGGAAGGTACACTCGTGAATCTGTCAAATCGGCGGTTGCTTTGGACAATAGTCGCGCCGTTCCGGCAAAACCAGCCCCCCTTCAATTCCGCTTCGCCGGACAGCCCTGGTCTGCAATATTTCAAGCAGGATGCGAACGGAAAACGCGATGCGTTTTTCCGTAACCCACTCCAGGCATGCGCGATGAATATGCAACGACAATTCGAGCCGGGTTCCGGTCATTCCGATACCGATTTCTGGGTGTTCGGCTATGGCTCGTTGATGTGGCGGCCGGGATTCGACTTTGCCGAGCAGGTGCCGGCGCGGCTGATCGGCGAGCACCGGGCGCTCTGCGTCTATTCGTTCGACCATCGCGGGACGCCGGAGAAACCGGGGCTGGTTCTCGGCCTCGACCGCGGAGGCGCCTGCCGGGGCATCGCATTCCGGGTTGCGGCCGACCACCGCGACGCCACCATCGCTTATCTGCGCGCGCGCGAGCAGACCACTCACGTCTATCGCGAGGTGATGCGATCCGTCTGGCTCGAGGACGATGCCCGCCGGCGGGTCGGCGCGCTGGCTTATGTCGTCGATCGCGGTCATGTCCAGTATGCCGGACGGCTGACGCTGGCGGAACAGGTTCGTTACGTCCGGCAGGGTCACGGCCGCTCTGGACATAATCGCGACTACGTGCTGTCCACCGTGAAGTCGATCGAAGCACAGGGCTTTCGCGACCCGAAACTTCATCAGTTGGCGGAATTGCTGCGCGACGATACGCCGGTGCGCGGCTAGTGGAGTGAATTTGACATTCGCTACCCACTTTGCAGCAAACCCGTCAGGCGAATGTGAAATTCAAAACTCCACTAGAAACCTGATAGTTGCGAGTGGTCTTTGATTCTAACATTTGCAAAAACTCCCTGCCGCAACGGGATGCAAATGTTAGAATCGGACCCACTAGAGTCTGTTTCAAGTGCGTTGAATCAAACTCATCGCTTATCTTTTATTTGAGCATGATCTTTTCCGAAAACCGGTTTCCGCTTTTCGGGATCATGCTCTAATCCTCCGTCTCCGGCGCGTCCGGCACCCGTCCGAACAACCGCGCCTGCTCACGCTGCTCCCCCTCGACCAGAGCAGTCGTCGCTCCTTCGATCGAGGCCGTCAGCCGTGACATGAATTCGTCGCGCCGTAGTCTCGGCGGCAGCGGATCGAGGAACTCGACCGAAATCGTTCCGGGATAACGCAGGAACGAGCGGCGCGGCCAACACAGGCCGGAATTGAGCGCCACCGGCACGCACGGCACCTTGGCCTCGGCATAGATCATGGCGACGCCGCTTTTATATGCCGGCGGCGCGCCGATCGACCGCCGTGTCCCCTCGGGGAAAATGACAAGCTGACGCCCGAGACGCATCTGCTCCTGCGTCATCCGGGCCAGCATCTTGAGCGAGCGTATGCCGGCCTTGCGGTCGATACCGATCATGCCGGTCTTCGTCAGATACCAGCCGAAAAACGGAATCCACTTCAACTCGCGCTTGAGAATGAAGATCGGCTGGTCAATGAGACTGAACAGGGCGAAAGTCTCCCACATCGACTGATGCTTCGAGGCGATGATCAGCGGCCCTTTCGGAATCCTTCCGGCGCCGAGAATCCTCACGCGCGTGCCGCAGATCACCCGCATCAGCCAGATGTTCCAACGCCCCCAGGCCTTCGCCATGCCGACGAGGGCTGCGCGCGGCATCGCGAAGGTCGGCAGCGCGGCAATGATCCAGATCGCCATCGTCAGATAGAACAGGACGTTGAAGACCAGCGAACGCAGAAAGATCAAAATCATCAACGATCCAATTTCGTGGCGCCGGAAGCGGATCCGGCCAGCCGCAAGGCAATGCCCTCACCAATAACCCGCACATATTCCTATCGCAAAGCCGGTTTCCACTTTGCGATGGCGCGGCCTTTGGATCGGGATCATACATTAACCCGAGGGCGGTCGTTTCGGCTCGGCCGATCCGGCAGGCGGGTCGGCGGTCTCGGGGAAAGGTTCGAGACCGATATAAGCCAGACGAACCCGAGCCTCCGCGGCGAGGTATTTGACATATTCCGACAGCAACAGCCGCAAGGTAGCGCCGCTCGTCCACCATGGCTCTTCGCGCCACTTGTCGCCGATCACCGCGAACGGAATCAGGGTGGTGTCCGGCATCGCGTGCGACAATTCCACGATGGCACGGGGCATATGATAGTTGGAGGTCACCACGATCAGGGAGTGGAAGCCCTTTTCATCGACCCAGCGCCGCGTCTCGCTGGCATTGCTCCGGGTGTTGACCGCCGAACGATCGAGATCGACGCAGCACGTCAGCAGCCGCTCACTATCCGGCAAGGAGCGCGAAATATCGCTGACCCCATTGGTGGGGTGGACGCCCGAGATCAGCAGCCGTTTGCCGTAGCCGCCGGCCAGAAGTTCGATCGCGTCGGAAATCCGCGACGAGCCGCCGGTGAGCACGACGATGCCGTCGGCATTGCTGGCGGGTTTCGTTTCGACACCGCGCAGTTGCGACAGAAATCCGACGAAGCCCACTCCCGCACCGACAAAGGCGATCCCGGCTGCGGCAACCACCACCGCGAGCATGCCGACGCGACGCCGCGCAGGCGACTGGCGCGTGGCTTCCGGCTTGTCATGGCGCGCTTGTTCACTCATCCGTTCGATATTCCTGGTCACCTCGACTTTAGTTCGTTTTGGGGCGAAGTGGAATCCGGTCGCGCGGGGTAGGGCAGCAGACCTGAAACAGCCACTCAGTCAATTTCGTCCAGCGTCGCAAACAACGTGCGGCGGGCGGCCAGGGCGGTTATCGCCGCGATCAGCACCGTCTGCGCCACCAGAACGAGATAGCCTGAGGGACGCAACGAGAACGTGCCGAGCAGCGCCGCGAACTGGTCTCCGACCGGCGTTCCGGAAAACCAGGTGGCGATCGATTCGGAGAAGCCGAACATCAGCATGGCGGCGACGCAGCCGATCGCGCCGCCCTCGAACCCGAGCCGCAGGAAATGCCGCAGGAAACGATTGGCGATGTAGCGGTCGCTCGCGCCGACGAAATGCAGCACCTCGACGATTGGCCGATTGGCCGCCATCGCGCCCCGGGTCGCGAAGGACACCGAAATGATCGTTGCAATGATGACCAAAGCGAGCACACCGATGCCTGCGAACACCGTCGCATTGGTCATCGATCGCATCCGATTGATCCAGGCGCGATGATCATCCACGCTGGCTGACGGCGCCACCTGCGTCACGCGGCCACGGAGCCCATCAAGGTCGAGCCTGGTCCCCGGCGCTGCTCGCGCAACGATCATGCGGGGTACCGGCAGATCGTCAAGCGACAGGCCGCTGCCGAGCCACGGCTCCAGCAGCTTGCTCGACTCCTCCCTGGTATACGGCCTGACGTCGAGAATGCCGGGCTCCGCGCGCATCGCGCTGGCGACGGCGGTCACGTCGCGCTCGATGTCGCGTCCGGCGACCGGCCGCACCTGGATGGTGATTTCGCTCGCGACGTCCGACTGCCATTCCGTCGCCGAGGCGCTGACCAGCAGCACCGCCCCGGTCGTAATCGACGCGAGAAACGTCATGATGGCAACGACGGCGACCAGTGCGCGGCCGGAGATCGAAGCGCGCGGCACGATCGGCGACATGTTGCGGGCGCGGGCCGGCACCTGCGGGCGCTCCCGCCCGAGATCCACTAAAACGCCATGGTCGTCACCCGTGTTACTCATAGACGTGCAACCGTCCCTGATGCAGCACCAGACGCCGCGCGTCGTACTGGTCCATCAGCGTGATATCGTGGGTGGCGATGATAACCGCCGTGCCGGATTTGTTCAGTTCGATGAATAGCCGCAGCAGCCGCCGCCCTAGCGTCGGATCGACATTGCCGGTCGGCTCATCCGCCAGCAGCAGTTGCGGGCGCGCAATCACCGCACGGGCGATTGCCGCACGCTGCTTCTCGCCACCGGACAACACCGGCGGCAGCGCATCCATGCGTTCGCCGAGGCCCACCCATTTCAGCAGATCGATGACTTCACGCCGATAGGTCGATTCATCGCGCCCCGTCACCCGGAACGGCAACGCAACGTTCTCGTAAGTCGTCATATGGTCGAGCAGGCGGAAGTCCTGAAGCACGATCCCGATACGCTTGCGCAGATCGGCGACTTCATCCTTGCCCAGCAGGGAGACGTCCTGACCGAACAGGTTGACCAGCCCCCGCGTCGGCCGCAGCGACAGAAACAACAGCCGTAGCAGGGACGTCTTTCCCGCACCCGACGGACCGGTGAGAAACTGGAAGGAATGAGCCGGAACCTGAAAGCTGAGGTCGCGCAAAATCTCCGGGCCGAGCCCGTAGCGCAAGCCGACATTTTCGAATCGGATCAAGCTTCGCGTCCCGAATCCAAAGTTCGCAACATTCTCAGCGCGTCCTTTCGCGAACTTTGGACTCGAAAGGACGTCAGCGGGGTCGTTCAGAAGTTCCCTTGACGCGCTCCTTGCGAAAATGAGAAGAAGTTCCGATCCACCCACGGACCGATGGACGAAGACGCCGACAGCTTGCGCTGCCCCTGCTGTTGCGCGTTCCCGCGGTCAGGAACGGCAAGCGTCGATCGGACCCGTTTTGCGTCGGTTATGGTTTCCGATTCGTTAACGGTCGGCGCATAGACTTCGGACAGCGTCATTTTGCGGCGATTCGTCCATGCACATTATCTGTCCTCATTGTACGACATCCTACGCGGTCGACTCCGCAACTTTCGGCGATGCTGGCCGCACCGTGCGCTGCTCGCGCTGCAAGGAAACGTGGCGGGCAATGCCTGAAAAGATCGCCGTCGCCGAGGCTCGCGTTCCGTCAATGGCGGGAGCGGACGAAACGGCGGGATGGAACGAACCCGCGGAGACCATTCCCTCCGTCGACAGCCCGTCGATCGCCAGCGACCTGCCCCCGGAACTCAGCGGCGCGCAGCAGGAACTCGCCGGCGCCTGGACCTCGCCGGCACAGCAGGACAATACGCCTCAGGATCACAAGAGTCCGGTTGCCTCGCGACTCCGCGGACTGCTCAAGCCGAAACTCACGTTGCGCCGGCCTTCGGTGAATCTGAACACCGTCTGTGTCGCCATGGCCGCCATGGTGCTGGCGCTGGTGATCTGGCGCACGGAGATAGTGCGGCTGCTGCCGCAAACCGCAGCGTTCTACCGACTGGCCGGGCTGGAGGTGAACTTGCGTGGACTGTCATTCAAGGACGTCAAGATGTCGACCGAAACAGTCAACGGCAAACCCGTACTGGTCATCGAAGGGATGATCGTGGCGCAGACCCGCAAAGCCGTCGAACTGCCGCGCCTACGCTTCAGCGTCCGTGACGCGCACGGCACGGAAATCTATGCGTGGAATGCGGTGCTCGAACAGGCCGCGCTCAAACCCGGCGAGAACGCCTGGTTCCGTTCGCGGCTGGCGTCGCCGCCGGCGGAAGGCCGCAATATCGACGTTCGTTTTTTCAACCGGCAGGACCTTGCCACGGGAAGCGGAGCATAAACCGTGGCGCGCGTTCTCATCGCCGACGACGAGGACTCGATGCGGTCGCTGGTCGCCCGCGCCATCGCCATGGACAGCCACGAAACGGTGACCGCGGCCGACGGCGCCGAGGCGCTGGATATTCTGACCGGCGACGCAGGCGCCTTCGATCTTCTGCTCACCGACATCAAGATGCCGATCATGGACGGCATCGCCCTGGCGCTGGCCGCCGCGCGCGATTTCCCCGATCTGGTCATCCTGTTGATGACCGGGTTCGCCGATCAGCGCGAGCGCGCATCGGGCCTCAGCGCTATCGTCCACGACGTCATCACCAAGCCGTTTTCGGTGGCCGATATCCGCACCGCCGTCGCCGATGCGCTAGCCGAACGACGCTTGCGCAACGATCAGTAATCCTTGAGCAGCCGCTCGATATAGTCGAGTTCGATCTTCGGCCGTGACGGATCGGCAAAACGGCGACGCAGCTCTTCGAGAATGCGGCGCACCCGCTGCACGTCGATCTCGCCGGGAATCCTGACGCTTGAATCATTGCCGAATTCCCGGCCACGCAACGGCCGTCCCAGCGGATCGGTCTGGTTGCCGCCGCTCTGCCGGTTGCCCGCCCGACTGCCCGGACCATCCTCGCTCTGCCCCTCGCCGTCGCCCTGCTGCATGGCTTCGGCAAGGCTCCGGGCACCCTTGCGCAACGCCTCGAGCGCGCGGCCTTGCGCATCGACGGCACCCTCGGCATTGCCTTCGCCAAGCCGTCCGCCGGCGTCGCCCATGGCGGTATCGGCCTGACCGAGGCCGTCCTCGCCATGACTCTGGTCGGCTTGCGATTCTTGCTCGCCGTCCTGACCCGGCCTGTCACGCTGAGGCGGTCCCATTCCGCGCCTGGCAAGCTCCTGCTGCAACGTCCTCAGCCTGTCTTGCAGCGCCTGCTGGTCCTGCTGCAAGCCATCCATCGCATGGTGGCTGTCCTGATTGTTGTCGTGCATGCTGTCGCGCCGGGAGTCCTGACCCTGCTTGTAGGTCCTGTCGCGCAACTGCTGCTGCTTGCGGATCATGTCGCCGAGTTCATTCAGCGACTGCTGCAGGTCTCCGTCCTCGCCCTGGCCCGGCTGCGCCATCTGGAGATTCTCGAGCATCTGCTGCAACTGCTCCAGCAACTGCTTGGCGGCGTCCTTGTCACCGGAGCGCGACAGCCGCTCCATGCGCTCGATCATGTTGTCGAGGTCGCGCTGACTCATCACGCGGGTGTTGCGATCGAGCGGGCGCGCCAGTTGCTGCGGATTGTCGCGCATCTGTTCGGCCAGTTGCTTCAGATATTTGTCCAGCGCCGCGCGCAGGTTCTCGGTAAGCTTCTTGATCTCCTCGTCGCTCGCACCGCGCTCCAACGCCTCCTTCAGCGCGTCCTGCGCCGCACGTAGCGCCTTGTCGACGTCGGTGATATTGCCATCCTCGATGCTGACGGCGAGCGCCCAGAGGTTGCCGACGACCTCGCGCAATTGGGTGTCGATGCGCGCTTCCTCAAGCTGCTTCGTGACGCTGTAAAGGCCGAGATACTCCCCCACCTTGGGAGTGAACACCTCGGGCGCGATCAGAAGCGCATCGAGCGCCGTATGGACCTGCCTGCTCTGATTGGCGTCCAGCGCCAGGATGCGACGCTGCTCGATCAGCGCGCGAGCCAGCGGTTTGGTGAACACACGTTCCGGCAGGCGCAGGTCGAACGGCTCGCTGTGCCCCTCGTTGCCTGCGTCGTCGCGCGCGCTCAGCGTCAGGGTCACATCGGCGCCGGCATAGGGACTCTCGCTCAGATCCTTGACGGTCTGCCCGACCCCGCTGCGGGGCCTGGCGTTCGGCAACACCAGCGCGAACTGCGGCGGATCGAACAGCGGACGCGGGGTCACGCCATTTTTTGCAGAGGACCCGGTTCGGGCCGAAAAGACTGCGTGGGCTTCGGTTACGCCGTAGTCGTCCTCCATGCGATAGGACAGTTGCAGCAATCCACGGGCCTGACGTTCCGGTGGCTTGGCCAGCGATATGACCGGAACGCGATCGGGGGTAGCATTGAACGTCCATTTCGGCTGCCCCGACGGCGCGCGCACATGCGCCGTGCCATCCGTTGCGATGGTGAAGTGCCGCTCGTTCGTGCCTTCGGGAGCGTTATCGACCGGAGTCTTTTCGGTCACCCCGCCGCTGACCGCGACATCGAGGCTGCTTCCGCTCGAACGGACGATCAGCGTGCTGCCCGCCGGGACCGGAAGCGCGGTATCGGACAGGCCCGCATCCTTGTTCGTCGCAGACAGAATGACCGGAGGCTTGCCGGTATAAGGCGGCGGCGCGACCCAGGCATCGACCCTGACATTGGCCGGGGTCAACATGCCGTTCAGATCGAACGCGGCGGCCACCCGCTCGGTTCGCTCGCCCCCGGCGGCGATATAGGTCACGATCATCAGCACCACCACCAGCGCGCGCAGCGCCCAGCGATCATGCATCGGCAGGCGTGGCGAGGGCAGCCCGGCGCGGATGCGCTTGATCGAGGCCAGCGTGCGCGCGCGCTGCGCCTGCCACAACGCCAGCGCAACCGGATCCCGCGTTGCGACAGTATCCGCGAGCGCGGTCACCGGCCGATGACGCAGACCGGCGCTGCGGTCGAGCCGGCTCAGCCCTTCCTCGCGGCTCGGCCAGCGGAACCTGACGGCGGGCACCACAGCAGCAAGCGCCAGCAGGACAAAGGCAGCCAAGGCGACGGCGCGTCCCGTCGCCGGCAATTCGAGCCACAGTCCCGCCCACGATGCCGCCAGGAACAGTCCGGCGACGGAGAGCAGCCGCGCAAGGTGCGGCCAGGCTCTTTCCCATGCAATCGCCCATCTCGCGCGCCGCAGGGCTCGCGCCAGACCAAGCCCCACCGCAGGCTCGCCGCGGTCCTGACTGGAAGGATCTGGGGTTACGCCGGTCAACAAACTCTCCGGATTGCTGGAGCCATTCTGACGGAATCAAAGCCGGGCTCCAGCGTTTTATTTTGAAGCGTCTTCTTGACGCGAACCGGTCCCCGCCTCGCTCAAAAACGCTGGAAAACAGCATCCTATCACGGCGGCGGCAATGAGGCATCGTTGGTTGGCCGGTGGCCGTTGCTGCCCCGACGCGACGATCTAGCTTACCGGCATGGTGCGCTCGTCGCCCCATGGCAGACCGAACTGGTCGAGACCTTCCGCGAGAAAATCGCTCAGAAGCGGTTCGCCGAGCAGATAACTGGCCGTCCGGGAGTTGTGTCCTTCTGCGGCCTCACGCCGCAAATCCGTCCATTCATCGATCGAGCCATCGCCCCGGCCGAGCCGCATCAGTGCGACCAGATCGATCTGCTCATCCTCGGACAGCGAATTGATGAACCCGGTGATTTCGCGAACCACCGGGTCGTCACCATTGTCGGTCAGCACATCGATCATATTGTCATCGGAGGCGTTTGAGCCGGAATCCGGGTCCGTCGACGCCTCCTTGGCATCGAACTCGCGCGCTTTCTCGATAAGAAAACCAACCTTTTCCGGCGAAATGGCAAGATCCGGCATTGGCGATACTCCTTTGTTCGAGAACGCCAACGCAAAGGCTGCCAGGTTGATCCCAATCATCGTGACGCGAGGCAAATTGCGGACGAAATTTTCGAACCCGAAAGACCCCGCGATCCGATGCTCCCGCGATCCTTGCGAAACGGGGTGAATGGTTGTCGAATGCACGCTCGTCATTTTGTGAACAGCTCAGGACCAAAGAACAAGTCGAGGGGCGCGACCGGCGCTTGAGGCATTGATTATGAAGTTGATTTTCTCGCCGACCTCGCCCTTTGCCCGCAAGGTTCGCATCGCCGCCATCGAGCTTGGGCTGATCGACACCATCGAGCTGGTGCCCGCTGCTCTCGCGCCCGGCAAGCCCGACGACAAATATTCGCGCGACGTCAATCCGCTGAAGAAGCTGCCGGCGCTGATCCTTGACGACGGCAGCGTGATTCTCGATTCCTATGTCATCGTCGAATACCTCGACGAGATCGCGGGCGGCGGAAAGCTGATTCCGGCTTCGGGTCCGGCGCGCTGGAAGATCAAAACGGATCATTCGATCGCGCAAGGCATGCTCGATTCCATGGTGCTGTGCCGGTACGAAAAAGCGGTGCGCCCGAAGGAGTTCTACTGGCAGGGATGGGCCGACGATCACTGGCATCGGGTTTGGACCGGCATGGCGCATTTCGACAAGCAAAGCGACCTGCTGTCGCGACCGCTGGATGTCGCACAGATCGCACTCACCTGCGTGCTCGGTTACGCCGACTTCCGTTTTGCGGATAGCGGCTGGCGCAAGGCTTATCCGAACCTCGTCGCATTCCACGACAAAATGATTCAGCGTCCTTCGGTGAAGATTTCGGCGCCGCCCGCGGCGTGACAAGGTTCCCATGCCGACCGGCCGGCATCCGCTTCATCCGAACAATTCAATCGAACAGGCTTGGCGTATAATTGACGGCCGCGCCCTCGATGGCGAGCATCTTCAGCTTGGTGACGACGCCGCCGTTCGCCGAGAAACCTCCCGGCTTGCCACCGGCGGCGAGCACGCGATGGCATGGCACCACAATCGGACACGGATTGCTGCCGAGGGCCTGACCGACGTCACGCGACAGTTCGACGCCGCCAAGCCGTTTGGCAATCTCGCCATAGGTCATGGTCCGGCCCGGCCGAATCGTGCGGGCGATGTCGTAAACATCGCGATGGAAATCGGGAACGCCGTCGAGATCGAGCGCTGCGCCGGACAGATCCCTCGGCTCGCCATCGAGCAATTCGATCATGCCGTCGATCGTGGACTGCACGCCGGTCGGCGGGATCGCCTCCGCGAGTTCGCCATAACGCTGGCGAATGCGGATCCGGGTCTTGTTCTCGTCCGGCAGCGGCAGTTGCACGGCCTTGATGCCGCGCATAGTCCAGACGACGCCGCATGTGCCGATCGCGGTCTCGAACAGCGCGAACTTGCAGTCCTTCACGTCACCCATAGGCCGCTCCGTCTCCAGGCCCCTCATCGGAAACTAGGATTGGAGCATGCTGCGATCCACCCGGATTCCGGCAAGAAATATGCCCGGCCGAACGATTCCTCAGCCCGGTGCCGGTAGTAGGCAGCGGGCCAACTTCACGACGTGACGGCGCGCTCCATCGCCACTTCGGCCTTGAGGTGGTCGATGTCGCGGTAGATCGATGACACCGCAAGCACGCGGCCCTCATGCCTGTAACGCAGCAGGCAATCCCTGTCCGCAACGCTACCGTCGACCTCGATATCGTCCCACTTCGACGCGTGGCCGGCATAGTTGATCGGCACGTCGTAGTGCTGGCTCCAGAAGAACGGCACCGCGTCGAACTTTTCGCGGTGTCCCAGCATGTTGCGCGCGGCAACCTGTCCCTGACGCTGCGCCACCACCCAGTGCTCGACGCGGATGTTGTCCCCGGAATGAGAGTCCGGCCAGCGTGCGATGTCTCCGGCTGCGTAGATACCGGGCGCGCTGGTTTCGAGGAACTCGTTGACGAGCACGCCGCGGTCGATCTTCAACCCCGCTTTTTCGGCAAGCTCCAGGCGTGGTTTCACACCGACGCCAAAAACGACGAAATCGGCATCTAGCGTTTCGCCACTGCCGAGTGTCACCTTCTGCTCGCCGATCGCGGCAACGGTGTCCTCCAGATGGAAGATAACGCCGTGTTCCTCGTGTAGCGCGCGGACGAAATCGCCCATCTCCGCACCGAGGATGCGTTCCATCGGGCGTAGTTCCGGCGCGACGACATGGACCTCGATATCGCGGGCGCGCAACGACGCCGCAACTTCAAGGCCGATGAAACTCGCACCGATGACGACCACCCGGCTCGCCGACTTCGCCGCCTCGATGATGGCGCGGCAATCCTTGAGCGTGCGCAAGGTATGGACGTGCGGCAGGTTGGCGCCGGGAATCGGCAGCCGGAGCGGTTCGGCGCCGGTCGCCAGCAACAGCCGGTCGTAACCGACGGTGCCGCCCGTGGTCGTGAGCTGGCGTTTATCCGGATCGATGGCGTTAACCGTCGTGCCCAGCCGCAAATCGATGCCGGCCTGCTGGTAGAAGTCATCGGGGCGGAGCGGCAGCCAGTCCTCGGGCGCGGAGCCGGCGAGATAGTCTTTCGACAGGTTGGGCCTGTCGACCGGCGGTGCATCGTCGCTGCTCAGCATCACGATCTCGCCCTTGTAGTCCTGGCGCCGCAGCATCTCGGCAGCCGCAAAGCCAGCCGCACCGCCGCCGACAATCACGATCTTTTCGGGATGATCGGGCTTGGCGATCTTGCTCGCCGGACGCTCGCGTTTTCCGCGGACGAAGATCCGGCCGTCGCGCTGCTCGACCTCCCACACGTCGAGCGCGTTGAAGGCGGGAGCGCGGGTCGCCTCTCCGGTGCGCAGGTCGAAGCAGGCGTGATGCCATGGACAGCGAACGGTGCCGTCGACGACGAGCCCGTCGGCAAGCGGCCCGTGGTAGTGGCTGCAGTGCGCATCGATCGCGAAAATCTCGGAACCTTCGCGCACCAGCAGGATCTCTCGCTCCCCGACATGGCCGACCAGCTTGCCGTCCTTGAAAGCGCCGGGATCAACACCCTGCGTCAGGTCCGGTCCGCTCGGTTGAGCCTGCTCCTCAGCCATCTATCTGGTCCTCCGTGGTTACGCGGCCGCCGGATGCGAGCCATGCAGACATTCGCGATCCGCACGGTTTCACACCAGCGCGGATACGGCAAGTTCACGTGTTAAGAGCGAAGGAAACGAAAAAGGTTCCGCGGCGCAAAGGAGTCGTGCCGCGCCGAGCGAGCTTCGCCGCCTGCCGTTTTCTCCGCAGCAGACAACGATTCTGATTTCAGGATATTTTTGAGCGAAGCACGCCCTCGGGCCTGATCCGAGGCGATTACCGGTAAAATTACCGTCGAGCGGTTCGCGTTATGATGGAACGCACCGCTCGGTCATGGCCAGGCATAACCGCTCAAAGAACGGGATCGCTTCCGCTCGCCTATCCGCGGCGATCCACGTCTTTTTTCGCTATGGCCCGTCTATCTTCGCGGCCCCTCAAGACCATCTTCCGGCACCCGAAAGGTTGATTTATTCGTCCTCGGACTCGGACAGCGCGCCAGCAAGCTTGTCGTAGTATTTGGCGACGAGATCGATATTGCCTTTGTTCTCGATCACGGGCGGCGGCGTCTGCAACGCCGCATTCATGTCATCGAGCGCCTGCTTCTTTTCCTTGGCCGGCATCTTGGTGTCGGCCTGCACCGCGGCAATCTGCTGTTTCAAAACCTCCTGCACGCCAATGTATTTCTTGGTGGTGGGATCGAAACCGCCGAGCACGAGACTGATATTGTCGATCACGTTGGTGTATTCGGCGTAGCTTGCAAAGCCCGATTTCTTCGCGATCGCGTCGAGCTGCGTGATGACCTTCGAATCCGGTTTCACATTCGGATTGTCCGGCAGCTTGTCGTCGAGCGCATCCATGTCCTTCTGCGCCGCGAGCACGCCTTCGATCTGCTTGTCGGTGAGCGCGATCTGCTTGATCGGCGCATCAGCGGGCGGCGCAGTTTCGACCGGCGCGGGCGCAGGTTTGGCCTGCGCGAAGGCGTTGCCGGCCGAAACAGCAGTGGCGCACAGGGTGAGACCGGCAAGAGCGATCCCGGTAATGGTGGAGCGAACGATGTCGCGCATGATTTTCTCCTCGGCCTGGCCGTTCTTCACGATTCGCGCGGATGAAATGACGGCATTGAGGCTATGGGGTTCGAAATGAACGGCCTGTGAACCGGCCGATCATGGTCAATTGATACCGGCACGTGGCACGCAAGCGACGGAACATAAAAAAAGCCGCTTCCGTCATGCATGGAGCATTTCGGAAGCGGCGTTTTTATTGGTAACGCGAAGAGAAATTCACAAAGAGGAAATCATTGTCCTTGGCAGGCCTGGCAGCGACCTACTCTCCCAGGGCTTAAGCCATAGTACCATTGGCGCTGAGGAGTTTAACGGCCGAGTTCGGGATGGGATCGGGTTCAAGCTCCTC